>JBIITW010000014.1:0-38840 GCA_044340265.1 Burkholderiales bacterium
AAGAGTGCTTTACCTGTTGCCAGTCGGTGGAAGGGCTGCCGGGGCAGGGCCGGCAGGACGCGGGCCTGGCCGGGGTCCACGCTCCGGCCGCCGTTGCGCTGCGCCGCCCGTGCATTCTGGCAGACGGTCAGGTTTGCAGGGCCCCGCCCATCGATGTGCAGGCGCGCCTGAACAGTCATTGAATGCTACATTTCAGTGCACAAATGCCGATACACGACTGAGCTATCCGGGGTCGCTTAGGGCGCAGCCCCGGCAGCGAATGCCCTATATGAAACCACACTGTGCAGATATCGGCGCAGTGGCGCCGCGCAGGTACCTTTCGACGTGATGGATACAGTCCCGATCCCCTTTCGTTTCGATGCAGACGCCTGGTCTGTCGACGAAAGAGACTTTCCCGCAGCAAGTTCCAATGCGGAACGGCTGCAGTTCTGCCTGAATTACGCTGTCCTCGCGCCGTCCTGCTACAACACGCAGCCGTGGTTCTTCCGGCTCACCGGCGCCGCGCTTGAGCTTTTCGCCGACCGTTCGCGCCGCCTGCCGGTGGCCGATCCGGACGGGCGCGCACTGGTGATCGCCTGCGGTGCCGCGCTGTTCAACCTGCGCTGTGCCCTGCGCTTCTTCGGCCTGCAGCCGAAGGTCACGCTGCTGCCCTGGCTGAAGGAGGGCGATCCGCTGTCCAACAGCGAAGTGCCCCTGGCCCGTGTCGAACTGGACGGCACTGTCGCCTGTCCCGCCTCCGAGCGGGTGCTGTTCCATGCGATCCGCCGTCGGCGTACGTACCTCGGGGCCTTCGACCCGGCACCGATCTCGCAGAGCCTGATCGATGCGATGCAGGAGCAGGCCCGCTACGAGGGTGCCTGGCTGGGCATCTTCGAGGATGGCGACGCGAAGGCCGAGGTGTCGGCCATCGTCGCCGAAGCCGACCGGCTTCAGCTCACTCAGCGGAAGTACCGGGTGGAACTGGCCAAATGGAGCCGGCGCGGCGCCCGCCTGGTGCCGCCCATGCCGCCCGGCGCACTCCAGCTCGGGCCGCATGGCGAGTTCTCGCTGCCACTGGGCGCCTTCCTCGACCCCTCGCTCACCGGCCAGGGCGAGGTCGACCTGATCGAATCGACGCCGCTGATCGGCGTGCTGGGCGCCGACGGCGACACACCGCTCGACTGGCTGCGGTCTGGCCAGGCGCTGCAGAAGACCGTGCTCTGGGCGCGCGCCGCCGGCGTCTGGGCCAGCTTCCTCAACCAGCCGATCGCACGTCCGGCATCCCGGATGGCTGTCGCGCAGCTGCTCGACCGCAACTATCCGATGCTGCTGGTCCGTTTCGGACGTGTCCCTTCGCCGGTTCCTTCGCGGGCGCTGCGCGCGGCACGCTACGTCATCGGGCGCTGAGCGACAGCGGTGCATGGGGTCGTTACACTCCAGCCTTCGATCTGACTTCGAAGTGCCGAGTGGCAGACCTCCGACCGGAACAACTCGAAGAGGCGTTCGCGCTGTTCAGCCAGGCCTCGGCCGAGCTGACCACCGCCTACCAGGCCCTCCAGGGCAGGGTGGAACAGCTGGCGGGCGAACTCGCAGCGACCAACAGCGAGCTGCGGGTGCAGCTGGCTGCGAAGGACGCGCTGTCCCGCCGCCTCGCGGCGCTGCTGGCGGCACTGCCCGGTGGCGTGGTGGTCCTGGACGCCGGCCACCGGGTCACCGACACCAATCCGGCAGCCCTGCGCCTGCTCGGGCCCGCCCAGGCCGGCCAGGTGTGGGACGACCTGATCGCCGGCGTGCTGCGGCCGACCGCCACGCCCGACGAGTTCGAGGCGACTGCGCCGGTCGCGGGCGCGGAAGCTTCGGTCCCGACCTCGGACATCCGCCGGGTACGCCTGTCGATGAGCGAACTGCCGGACGGGGGAGCCATTGCGCTGGTCAACGACATCACCGCGGCGCATGCGCTGACCGGGCAGCTCGAGCGGGCACGGCGGCTGTCGGCCATGGGTGAAATGGCCGCGCGGCTGGCGCACAACCTGCGCACGCCGCTCGCCACGGCCCTGCTCTATGCAGGGAACCTGGGTCGTACCGCCATGCCCGAGGCCGAACGCAGCCGTTTCGCCGACCGTACGGTCGACAGCCTGCGCCGGGTCGAACGGATGATTCAGGATATGCTCCGCTTCGTTCGCGGCTACGAGGACGAATTCGAGCCGTTCGTGGTCGGGGAACTGTTACGCGAACTGGCACAGGTGATCGAGCCGCAGATGTCCAGACGGGGTGTGAGCTTCGAGATCGACGATTGCAGCGAGGGCCGGCAGGTCCAGGGCAACCGGAAGGCCGTGGCCGGGGCGCTGTTGAACCTGCTCGAGAATGCCCTGCAGGCCACCGACAGCGGCGGGCGGATCACGCTCGGTGCCCGGGCGTGCGGCCAGGGGATGGATTTCTCGGTGGCCGACGATGGATGCGGCATCGATCCTTCGGTGATGGATCGGCTGTTCGAACCTTTTTTCACCACGCGCACCGACGGTACCGGACTCGGCCTGGCGATCGTGCGCGGCGTCGCGACCGCCCATGGCGGAGAGGCCCTGGTGGAAAGCCGTCCGGGCGCGGGGACGCGGTTCACGCTGCGCCTTCCGGCGAGCGCGGCGGCGGTGGCGCGATGAAGCTGCTGCCGGTGCTGATCGCGGAAGACGATGCCGACCTGCGCGAAGCGCTGTCGGCGACGCTGCAGCTCAATGGCTACACGGTGATCGAGGCGATCGACGGCGAGAGCGCGCTGCTGGCGCTGGCGCGCGATCCGGTCGGGCTGCTGATCAGCGACGTGCAGATGAAGCCGATGGACGGGCATGCGCTGCTCGCCCGCGCGCGCAGCGAGTACCCCGACGTGCCAGTCATCCTGATGACCGCCTACGGGATGATCGACAAGGCGGTATCGGCCATCCGCGCCGGCGCCGTGAACTACCTCACCAAGCCGTTCGAGCCTGGCCGGCTGCTCGAGGAGGTCGCCTGCCACATGCGGCCCGCGCCTGCTGCGCCCGGCCGTTCGCGTCGTTCCGGGTCGGATGGCGTCGTCGCCCGTGATCCGGCCACCCGGGCGGTGCTCGAACTCGCACGTCGCGTCAGTGCCACCGACGCGACGGTGCTGGTCACCGGAGAGTCGGGCACCGGCAAGGAGGTCTTTGCCCGGTTCATCCATCGCCACTCGAACCGTGCCATGGCGCCGTTCGTCGCGATCAACTGTGCGGCGATCCCCGAAAACCTGCTCGAGGCCACGCTGTTCGGCTATGAAAAGGGTGCATTCACGGGGGCCAGCCAGGCCACGGCTGGAAAGTTCGAACAGGCGCAGGGGGGCACGCTGCTGCTCGACGAGATTTCCGAAATGCCGCTCACCCTGCAGGCCAAGCTGCTGCGCGTGCTGCAGGAGCGCGAGGTGGAGCGGGTCGGCGGCCGGCGCCCGGTGCCGCTCGACATCCGGGTACTCGCTACCTCGAACCGGGACATGGCGGCCGAAGCCCGGTCCGGGCGTTTCCGGGAGGACCTCTACTACCGGTTGAACGTGTTTCCGATCGAACTGCCCCCGTTGCGCGATCGGCCGCTCGACATACTGCCGCTCGCGCTCGAGGTGATCGCGCGATTCGCACCGGGTCGCGAAATCGTCCTCTCGCCCGGGGCGGAACGTTCGTTGACCACCCACAGGTGGGCCGGTAACATCCGCGAACTTGAGAACGTCCTGCAACGCGCGCTGATTCTCGCGCAGGGGACGGTGATCGAAGCCGGCGACCTGCACCTGCCGGCCGCATTGCCGGCGGCAGGGATTGCCGCCGGGCGGCAGACGTTGCCGCCACCCTTGCCGGATGGCCCTGTGGGCGCGTCCAGCCAGGGCGGTGGCGACGCGGAAGTGTCGGTTGGGCGTCCGGTGCGCCGTGCCGATGCAGAATCGCTCGACATGAAGTCGCTGGAACGCAGGCATATCCTCGAGGCCCTTGCGGCTGCCGGTGGATCGCGGCGCAAGGCGGCGGCCCGGCTGCAGATGAGCGAACGGACGTTGCGGTACAAACTCGCGCAGTACCGGGCGGCAGGCTTCCTGGACGGTGCGATGCAGGACGAAGAAGACGGTCCGGGCCACTGAAGCCGGGCGGCAGGCGGTTGTATGGCACGGGCATTGCTGTATCTTCCGGTGCTGGACCCTTCCTGAAACAACCGAGCCGGTGATTCCGGCAGCGAGCTTTCCCCGATGAGCACTTCCGGTATCGACCAGATGTTGCGCGAACTGCGATCAGCGGCGGCCCAGGCCGGCGCCGGCGCTCGCGACGGTACCGAGGCTGCGGCGGGGGGCGGCGCGCCCGACTTCGCGTCGATGCTGCGCTCTTCGATCGACAGCGTGAACGCCGCGCAGCAGGATGCGCAGAATGTGCAGCGTGCCTTCGATGCCGATGCTCCCGAAGCGAACCTCCAGGAGGTCGTGGTGGCGATGCAGAAGGCAAGCCTGTCCTTCCAGACGATGGTTCAGGTCCGAAACCGGCTGGTGACGGCCTACCAGGACATCATGAGTACGCAGGTATAGTGGGTTCCGACCGAAGCTAGGCGATGGCGCAGGCTCCCACCTCTCCCCAAGCACCGCCGCCCGCCTCGACACCTCTGCTGCAGGGGTTCTTCCGACTCACCAACGTACAGAAGATGGTGCTGCTGGTCGGGGTCGCTGCAGCGGTCGCGATCACGGTCGCGTTCGTGTCATGGGCGCGCACGCCCGACTACAAGGTGCTGTTCAGCAACGTGACCGATCGTGATGGTGGCGCGATCATCTCCGCGTTGCAGCAGATCAACGTCCCCTATCGGATGTCGGAAGGCGGCGGGGCGATCCTCGTGCCTTCCGACCGGGTCTACGAGTCGCGACTCAGGCTGGCCCAGCAGGGACTGCCGCGCGGTGGTTCGATCGGTTTTGAACTGCTCGAGAACCAGCGTATCGGTACCAGCCAGTTCGTCGAGCAGGTGAACTTCCAGCGTGCGCTGGAAGGCGAACTGGCGCGTACGGTGCAGGCGCTCGGCTCGGTGCAGGGTGCCCGGGTGCATCTGGCGATCCCGCGCCCCAGCGTGTTCGTGCGCGACCAGCAGAAGCCCAGCGCATCGGTGATGGTCAGCCTGTTTCCCGGGCGCACCCTCGATCCGGCGCAACTCGCCGGCATCACCCATCTGGTGGCCAGCAGCGTGCCCGAGCTGGCGCCCTCGGCAGTGACGATCGTCGACCAGGCCGGCAACCTGCTCACCTCGGGCCCTGGCGGGCGCGACGCCAACGCCGGGCTCGATGCCGGGCAGCTCAAGTACGTGCAGGCGGTCGAACAGAACTTCGTGCGTCGCATCGAGGCGATCCTTGTCCCGATCGTCGGCCAGGGCAACGTGCGCGCACAGGTCACCGCGGAGCTCGATTTCTCGACCGTCGAACAGACCGCCGAATCGTACAAGCCGAACCCGTCACCGGAACAGGCCATCCGCAGCCAGCAGACGGTGGAGACCCTGGGCGACAATCCGCGCGATGCGAGCGGAGTTCCGGGTGCGTTGTCCAACCAGCCACCCGGCGCCGCGACTGCACCGCTGAACGCCCCGGCCAAGGGCGCCGCGAAGGGCGCCCCGGAAGCGCCGGCGTCCGGCAATTCCCACCGCGAGGCGACCACCAACTACGAGCTGGACAAGACCATCACCCACACCCGGTCCGAGGTCGGCGCGGTGCGCCGGCTGTCCGCCGCCGTGGTGGTGAACCACCGACGGGAAGTGAAGGAGGGCAAGTCCGAGAGCACGCCGCTGCCCGAGGCCGAGATCGCCCAGCTGACCAACCTCGTGCGCCAGGCGATGGGTTTCAACGAAAAGCGTGGCGACACCGTCAACCTGGTGAACGCGGCATTCAACGAGACCGAGCGGGTCGAGATCGAGGGGCCGACGCTGGTCACGGAGGTCACGCAGCGCCTGCTCGGCAACATCAACACGGTGCTGTGGACGCTGGCGGCGATCATCGCCGCGCTGTTCGTGTACCTGATGGTCCTGCGCCCGGTGCTGCGCGACCTGGCGCTGGCCGGCGAACGGGACCTGGCCGCGCAGGAGGCCTATGCCCAGGCGATGGCTGCCGCCGCCAGTGGTGCAGGCGACGGCGCATCGGGCGGGGCGGCCGGGGGAGGCGGGGGAGGGGGCGGCGCCAGCCAGCCGATCATGACCGGCGGCCGCGGCTTCGATGCCGACCTGCAGGCGGTCAAGGACCTGGCCAAGCAGGAGCCGCAGATCGTCGCCAACGTGGTCAAGGACTGGGTCGGCCGGGAGTGACCGATGCCTGCGCCCGCATCGACACCTGCGATGAATCGGCCGGGACAAGTATCATCACGGGATGAGTGAAGACGGCATCCGGAAAAGCGCCATCCTGCTGATGTCCATCGGCGAGGACGAGGCGGTCGAGGTATTCAAGTACCTGTCCCCGCGCGAGGTGCAGAAGCTCGGCGCGGCCATGGCAGAGCTGCAGAACGTCGAGCGCGAACAGGTCGAGGAAGTGCTGCGCGATTTCCGCGAACAGGCGGGGGTCAAGACCACCATCGGCCTGAACTCGGACAACTACATCCGGTCGGTGCTGAACAAGGCGCTCGGCACCGAGCGCGCGTCCGGGGTGATCGACCGCATCCTGCGTGGCAACGATACCGGCGGCATCGAGGCGCTGAAGTGGATGGACGGCGCATCCATCGCCGAGATGGTCAAGAACGAGCACCCGCAGATCATCGCGACGATCCTCGTCCACCTGGAACGCGACCAGGCGGCCGACGTGCTCACCCATTTCGTCGAACGGCTGCGCAACGACGTGATGCTGCGCATCGCCGCGCTGGAAGGCGTGCAGCCTTCCGCGCTGGCCGAACTGAACGATGTGCTCACCCAGCTGATGCAGGGGGCGAGCAAGGTGTCGAAGAGTGCACTGGGTGGCGCCACGGTCGCGGCCGAGATCCTGAACAACCTGGGCACGTCGCTCGAGGCCTCCGTGATGGCTTCGCTGCGCGAGCATGATGCCGAACTGGCGCAGCAGATCGAAGACCAGATGTTCGTGTTCGAGAACCTGAACGACCTCGACGACCGCGGCATCCAGCTGCTGCTGCGCGAGGTGCAGTCCGAGTCGCTGATCATCGCGCTGAAGGGGACGTCGAACGAACTGCGCGAGAAGATCTTCAAGAACATGTCTTCGCGCGCGGCCGAGATGTTGCGCGACGACTTCGAGTCGAAGGGCCCGGTCAAGCTGTCGGAGGTCGAGGCCGAGCAGCGCGAAATCCTGAAGATCGTGCGCAGGCTCGCCGACGAGGGGCAGATCGCCCTCGGCGGCAAGGGCGAAGAGGGGCTGGTCGGCTGACGCCGGCCGTATGCCATGGCGCGCGCGACCATCCGGAAATCGGGCTCCACGCTTCCCGGTGCGCCTGCCGCTGGCGGTGGCCCGCTGGTGGTGCCCTGGCACATGGATCCACTGGGCCGGCCGCGCGACGAATCGAACGACGCGCAGGCGCCGGTGCGGCCGCCAGAGGAGGAACTGGCGCGCATCCGCGAGCAGGCGCGTGCCGAAGGCCATGCCGCCGGGCTCGCGGGCGGGCTTGCGGCGGGTGCAGGGAAGGTCGCGGAGCTCGCGCAGATCCTCGGTCGGCTGCGGGAAGTGATGGAAGACCATGAGCAGGCGCTGGCCGGCGACGTGATGGGACTGGCCGTCGAACTGGCCCGGCAGATCCTTCGGCATGCATTGCATGTTCATCCCGAAGTGGTGCTGCCGGTGATCCGTGAAGCGATCGCGAGCCTTCCGCAGGGCAGCCAGCATCCACGCCTGCTCCTCCACCCCCAGGACGCCGTGCTGGTTCGCTCGGTGCTCGATGCGAACCAGCTGACGCCATCGCCCTGGCGCATCGTCGAGGATACGAAGCTCGAGCGCGGCGGCTGTCGCATCGAGACGACCACCAGTGAGCTCGATGCCAGCCTCGGTTCGCGCTGGCGTGCGGTGATCGCTGCCCTCGGGCGCGAGGATCGCTGGATCGATCTCGACGCGCCACAGCGTGGCGCCGGCGCGCCGGCCGCGCCAGCCGCGGTGGGTGCGGTGGGTGATGCCTCCGCGGGCGCGCCGCAGCCGACGGTGCCGCCGGCGGCCCGGCCGCGCGAATCGCGGTGAACCCGCTGCCTGATCCGGCGCAGCAGGCATGGCCGCCCGGGCATGCGTCAGAGCGCTGGACGCGGCTGTTCGAGCACTGCGGACAGGCCGTGCGCCAGGCCCAGCCCTGGGTCCTGTCCGGCCGTCTCACCCGGGTCGCCGGACTGGTGATGGAGACGGTGGGGCTGAAGGTGCCGGTGGGCAGCAGCTGCTATGTCTATTCGCAGACCGGGATGCGGGTCGAGGCCGAGGTCGTCGGTTTTTCCGGCGACCGACTGTTCCTGATGCCGTCGACGGACGTGTTCGGCCTGGAACCCGGTGCCATCGTGATGCCGATCGACGGTGCGACGCGCCGGGTGCCGAAGCTGGGCGCCGAGTTCTTCCCCCGGCGGCGTGCGGCCGACCGCGCGCGCCAGGTGGCGGTGGGCGAGAAGCTGCTCGGCCGGGTGGTCGATGGCAGCGGCCGTCCGCTGGACGATCTCGGTCCGGTGCCACAGGACCGGCAGGCGCCGCTGTACAGCCGCCCGGTCAACCCGCTCGACCGCGCGCCGATCCGCACCGTGCTCGACACCGGCGTGCGTGCGATCAATGCCCTGCTCACCGTCGGGCGAGGCCAGCGGCTGGGGCTGTTCGCCGGCAGCGGCGTGGGCAAGAGCGTGCTGCTCGGGATGATGGCGCGCTACACCAATGCGGACGTGGTCGTGGTCGGCCTTATCGGCGAACGCGGCCGCGAGGTGAAGGAGTTCATCGAGAACATCCTGGGTCCGGAAGGCCGCGCACGCTCGGTGGTGGTGGCGGCCCCGGCCGACACGCCACCGCTGCTGCGCCTGCACGGGGCGGCCTACGCGACGGCGATCGCCGAGCATTTCCGCGACCAGGGGCTGCAGGTGCTGCTGATCATGGATTCGCTGACCCGCTATGCGATGGCCCAGCGCGAGATCGCGCTGGCGATCGGCGAGCCGCCGGCGACGCGCGGCTACCCGCCGTCGGTGTTCGCCAAGCTGCCACAACTGGTGGAGCGCGCCGGCAACGGCCGCTCCGGTGGCGGATCGATCACCGCGTTCTACACCGTGCTCGCCGAAGGCGACGACCAGCAGGATCCGATCGCCGATTCAGCGCGCGCCATCCTCGATGGCCATATCGTGCTGTCGCGCTCGCTCGCCGACCAGGGGCACTATCCTGCGATCGACATCGAAGCGTCGATCAGCCGGGCGATGAACGAACTGGTGACGGTCGAGGAATTCGCCCTGGTGCGCCGGTTCAAGTACTACTACTCGCGCTACCAGCGCAGCCGCGACCTGATCAGCGTCGGCGCCTATGTGCGCGGCGGCGATCGCGAACTGGACGAGGCAGTCGCGCGGTACCCGCAACTGGAGCGGTTCCTGCAGCAGGGACAGTACGAGCGTGCGGACCATGCACAGTCGCGCGCCGAACTGGCCGCGCTGTTCGCGTCATGAACCCGGGCGCGCAGTCTCGGGTGCCCGCCGCGCGGCACCGGTGCGGGCGATGAGCCGGCGCTTTCCGCTGCAGCCGCTGGTGGACCTGTCTGCAGACAGGGTCGAGGCGGCCGAACGGCGCCTGCAGGCCCTCGATGCGGATCGCCGGCAGGCCAAGGAGAAGCTGTCCCAGGTCGAGGCCTACCGCGTGGAGTACCGGGAACGGCTGCAGCAGTCGCTCGCACAGGGCATGGGCGTGCTCCAGGTGCGCGATTTCCAGGCCTTCCTGGTGCGCCTGGACGAGGCCTGCGTGCAGCAGGGGACGGAAGTCGCGGCACGCGAGGCCGCCTACCTCGAGGGGCAGAAGGACTGGCTCGAGCAGCGCCGGCGCAAGAAGGCGTTCGACGCGCTGTCGATCCGGCACGAGCGGTCGGAGGATGCGCGGGAGGCGAAGCTGGAGCAGCGATTGCAGGATGACCATGCGCAGACGATGTTGCGCGAGGTACGGCGGGACGAGGCGGAGCGCTAGCCCCGGGGGGGGAGGGAAGCGGGACCTGCAGTGGCCGTCCTTGCTGGCATGCCGATTGCAGAGAGGGGGGCATCCATCCCGTACGCTCGAGGTATTGCCGTGAACGCTTCCCTGCAAGCAGGACCCTCCACCAGTGCGATGCTGGCCGTGAATGCGGCGCAACCTGCGCTCGACGCAGCCTCGGCCGTTGCCGGTGAGCCGATGCCGGATGGCGGTTTCAAGGGCGTGCTGGAGCAGCGGATGCAGTCGGCCGGCGGCGATCCGGGCGGCGCAGCGGCGGATCAGGGCGCTGCGCAGGCGCCTGTCCCCGAGCCCGTGGCCGCAACCCAGCTTGTTGATTCCAATAGGATTGCAGCCGATGCGATGGCGGCTTTCCTGGCTACGCAGGCAGCGCCGGTCATGCGCCCGGACGGCTCCCCGGCGCTGCCCATGCCAGACGCGCTGCTGCAGGCCGTCACGCGCGGTCCGCTCACCGACCCGACGCTGGCGCCGACGACCAGCCGTCGCATGGAGGCACCCGAAATCGTCCCGGACGCAGCCACGGAGGCGGTGACGGCAACGGAACTGCGGGCGGCAATGGATGCCGTGGCCGGCAGGCGATTGCCGCAGGCGGCGACCGATTCGCCCGCGTCGTTCCGGGCGCTGATGGCCGACGTGGTTGCCGCGCGGACCGAAGGCGGGCCGACGCTGCAGCCGGGCGGACCGGGCGCTGCCGAAGGCAGCGGTCTCCTGCCGGCGAACGCCCAGGCGTCGGCAACGCCATCGCCGGGTGAAGCGCGTACGGCCACCACCCAGGTGGCCACGCCGTTCGGCCGGCCGGAGTGGACCAGTGCAATGAACGAACGGGTGACCTGGCTGGTGGGCCAGCGCGTGCAGTCTGCCGACATCCAGATCAACCCGCCGCAGCTCGGCCCGGTGGAGGTACGCATCACCATCAAGGACGATCAGGCAAGCCTGTTCTTCACTTCGCAGCATGCAGCGGTACGCGAGGCCATCCAGGCCGCGCTGCCTCGGCTGAACGAGATGCTGGCACAGGGCGGGCTGTCCCTCGGCCAGACTTCGGTGGGCGCAGAGTCGTTCGCCGGGCAGCAGCAGGCCTCGCGCGATGGCCATGGCGGTCGCCGCCAGGAGCCCGAAGTCCCCGCCGGGCTGGCCGGGGCGATTTCCGCCGCGGTTCCTGGCGACCTGACCGTGCTCAGAGGCCGGGTCGGGGTCGACATGTTTGTCTGACGGCTTTTGTCTTCGCTTCGGAAAATGCCCTTCCGCTAGAAGCTTATTGCGCTCTTGTCATCCTGCACATAAACTCTGCACGCAAACATGTTGTTTCCAGTGAATTTCCTGTTGAAATCAGCAGCGTCGGGTTTGTCTGGGGCGGGCGATGGCAAAGGCAGCGGCGAAAGCCAAGGCAGCAGAAGCGGATGAAGGCGGTGCGCCCAAGAAGGGCAAGGGGAAACTGTTCCTGATCATCGGCCTGGTCGTTCTCCTCGCAGGCGGTGGCGGGGGCGCATGGTTCTTTCTGCAGGGCAAGAAGGGTGGCGAAGAAACCGCCGAGGCCAAGCCCAAGCCCGCACCGCTGTTCGAGAAGCTCGAACCGTTCGTGGTCAACCTCGCCGACCGCGGCCGCTACCTCCAGGTGGCAATGGAGCTGAAGGTGAGCGATGCGAAGATCGGCGACCAGATCAAGAAGGTCCTGCCCGAGATCCGCAATGGCATCCTGCTCGTGCTGTCCGGCAAGCGGGCCGAGGAGGTGACCGGTGCGGAAGGCAAGCTGCGCCTGCAACTGGAAATCCGCCATGCGGCGAACAAGGCGCTGGGCATCGATTTCGAACTGCCGCCGTTGATGAAGACATTTCCGGAAGGTACCGAGCAGTCGGTCATCGACCAGGCCCGGGCGGAATTCGACAAGCTTTCCGAATCATCCAAGGCGTCCATCGCGAAGGTCGTTGGGATGGGCGTCACCGACGTGTTGTTCACGTCCTTCGTGATCCAGTAGCCTCACCCGGCTCAGCCGACGTCCACGTTTCACGTCCACGTTCCACGTCACGTCCCCGAATCGACGGTAGACACACGACCCGCCGCCCATGGCCGAAGACATACTCTCTCAGGACGAAGTCGACGCACTGCTGCGCGGCGTGTCCGGTGACACCGAAGAGCAGGTGTCCGACGACGAGTCGGCCGACGGCGTTCGCGCGTATGACATCGGCCGCCAGGAGCGCATCGTGCGCGGGCGGATGCCCACGCTCGAGCTCATCAACGAGCGTTTTGCCCGCCTGTTGAGAATCTCGCTGTACAGCTACCTGCGCCGCTCCCCCGAGATCTCGGTCGGTCCGGTGCGGGTGATCAAGTACAGCGACTTCACCCGCAACCTGCCGGTTCCGACCAACCTCAACCTCGTGCACGCCAAGCCGCTGCGCGGCACTGCGCTGTTCGTGCTCGACCCGAACCTGGTATTCCAGATCATCGACTGCCTGTTCGGCGGCAGCGGGAAGATCCATACCCGGGTCGAAGGGCGCGATTTCACCGCCACCGAGCTTCGCATCATCCAGAACATCCTGAAGCTGTCGTTTGCCGACTATGAAAAGTCATGGCAACCGGTGAATCCGCTGTCGTTCGAGTATGTGCGCTCGGAGATGAACACCCAGTTCGCCAACATCGCCACGCCGACCGAAGTGGTGGTGGTGTCCACCTTCACCATCGACCTCGGTTCGGGTGGCGGCGAATTCAACGTGTGCATGCCCTATGCTATGCTGGAACCTCTGCGCGACGTGATCTACAGTGGCATGCAGGCCGACCGCAGCGAGTCGGATGCACGCTGGGTCACGATGCTCACGCGCCAGATCCAGGATGCGGAGGTCGACCTCGTTGCAAATCTCGGTACCGCCACGGTGACGCTTCGCGACCTGATGCAACTCGAGGTCGGAGACGTGATCGGCATCAACATGCCCGATACCGTCGTGGCCGATGTCGATGGCATCCCCGTGCTCGACTGCTCCTACGGCGTCACCGAGGGCCGCTACGCGCTCAAGGTCAATCGTTTCGTGAATGCGCCGGCGACGGTGCTGTCCGAACGAGGCGGAACCGATGGCTGAGTCCGACGCCGATCCCTCGGCGGCCGCTGGCGAAGACATCAGCGCCGACGACTGGGCCGCAGCCCTCGCCGAGCAGGAGACGAGTGCCCCTGCCGAGGTGCAGCCCGCATCGTTTGCGCAGCTGAAGAACGAGTCTGCCGGGGCTGCTCCGGGCAACCTCGACATGATCCTCGACATCCCCGTGACCATCACGGTGGAACTCGGACGCACGAAGATCCAGATCCGCAACCTGCTGCAGCTGGCGCAGGGCTCGGTCATCGAGCTCGACGGGATGGCGGGCGAACCCATGACCGTGCTGGTCAACGGTTGCCTGATCGCCCAGGGCGAGGTCGTGGTGGTGAACGAAAAGTTCGGCATCCGCCTGACTGACATCATCACGCCAGAAGAGCGGCTCCGGCGCCTGAACCGATGAACGCCGGGCGCGCGCTGCCTTGCATTGCGCTCGGCTGGATGGCCGGGGCAGCGCATGCATCGGGCGCGCTGCCTCCGTCCCCGATCACCTTCTCCGGACTGCTGCAGGTACTGTTCGGCCTTGCGCTGGTGGTGGCCGCGATCGTGGCCACCGGCTGGCTGCTGCGCCGTTTCGGTCCGACCCAGGGCGCCAGCGGTCTGCTGCGCGTGGTCGGCGCGGTGATGGTCGGCCCGCGCGAGCGGCTGGTGGTGGTCGAAGTGGGCGAGCAGTGGCTGGTCATCGGCGTGGCTGCCGGCAGCGTCAACCTGCTGCAGGCCCTGCCGAAGGGCGCAGGCAGCGCGGGTGTCCCGGTCCAGGCCGCGGCAGGCGGTGCTGCCGATGCAGCCTGGCTCAAGCGCCTGCTGGCCGGCGGGGGGCAGGGCCGATGAATCGTCCGGCCGGCCGGGCACGGGCCGGGCTGCTGGCTGCGCTCGCAGCGGGCCTCGTGCTGGTGTCGCTCGGCGCCTCGGCACAGGGTCTGCCGGCGGTGACTTCCACCCCCGGTGCCGGTGGCAGCCAGACGTATTCGCTCACGATCCAGACGCTGCTGTTCCTCACGGCGATCACCTTCCTCCCGGCCGCCGTGCTGATGATGACGGCGTTCACCCGGATCGTCATCGTGCTGTCCCTGTTGCGCCAGGCGATCGGCACGCTGCAGGCACCGCCGAACCAGGTGCTGATCGGGCTGGCGCTGTTCCTCACGTTCTTCGTGATGGCGCCGGCTTTCGAGAAGGCCTACCAGGATGCCTACGTCCCCTTTTCCGAGAACAAGATCGACCTGATGACCGCGGCCGAGCGCGGCGTGGTGCCGTTCCGTGAGTTCATGCTGAAGCAGACCCGCGAGTCCGACCTTGCGCTGTTCGTGCGCCTGTCCAACACACCGCCGCTGCAGGGGCCGGAGTCGGTCCCGCTCAAGGTGCTGGTGCCGGCATTCATCATCAGCGAGCTGAAGACGGCATTCCAGATCGGCTTCGTGATCTTCATCCCGTTTCTGGTGATCGACATGGTCGTGGCCAGCGTGCTGATGTCGATGGGCATGATGATGCTGTCGCCGGTCATCATCTCCCTGCCGTTCAAGCTGATGCTGTTCGTCGTGGTCGACGGCTGGAACCTGCTGATCGGGTCGCTGGTGCGGAGCTTCCAGGTTTGAACCCGGAAGACTTCATATCGATCGCCCGCCAGGGACTCGAGCTGACGATCATGCTGTCGATGCCGCTGCTGGTCGCGGCGCTGGTGACCGGCCTGCTGGTCAGCGTGTTCCAGGCGGCGACGCAGATCAACGAGATGACGCTGTCGTTCATCCCCAAGCTGCTGGTGATGTTCGCCGTCGCCGTGCTGGCCGGGCCCTGGATGCTGCAGCTGCTGGTCGACTACACCCGGCGGCTGTTCGAGAGCATCCCCGGCCTGGTCGGATAGGGCGCCGCCGCCGCCCGCCACGCCGCCGCCCGCACCGCGCGATGATCGAACTGACCACCGCCCAGTGGAACCTGCTGCTCGCCACCTACTTCTATCCGTTCGCGCGCGTGATGGGCTACATCTCGGCAGATCCCGTCCTGGGCAACCGATCGGTGCCGATACGGCTGAAGATCGGGCTGGCCCTTGCGATCTCGGTCGCCATCGCGCCCACGCTCGGGCCACTGCCCGCGATCGAACCGGCGTCTCCGATCGGGCTGGCGATCCTCGCCCAGCAGATATTCATCGGCGTGGCGATCGGCTTCGCGGTACGCGTGATCCTGGCGGCGGTGGAGATGGCGGGGCAGATGATGGGCCTGCAGATGGGCCTCGGCTTCGCGACCTTCTTCGACCCGCAGACCTCGGCGCAGGTGCCGGTGATCGGACAGTACCTGGGACTGCTGGCGATCCTGGTGTTCCTGTCGATCAATGGCCATGCGCTGGTGCTGTCGACCCTGATCGAGAGCTTCCGGATACTGCCGATCGGCACCCTCGGGCTGGACAGCAACGGCTTTGCCGAATATGCGCGCTGGGGCTCGCAGATATTCCTGATCGGGTTCACGCTGGCGCTGCCGGTGATCGCGACCCTGCTGATCGCGAACTTCGGCATCGGGATCATCTCGCGTGCGGCGCCGCAGATGAACATCTTCGCGGTCGGGTTCCCGTTCACGCTGCTGGTCGGCTTCGCCTCGCTCTACCTGATGACGCCCTATTTCCTGCCGGTCCTGGACCGGATGTTCACCTCCGGCATCGAAACCCTGGTGCTGCTGCTGCGGGCGATGGCGGTCGCTCCACTGCGCTGACCGCGGGTGATCGACGGGCCGTGGCCTATGCTTGCACTCGTCAGTGCCTGTAACGGCCGCCTGCCGGGGGCGGTGTTGGGTAGAATCGCGGTTTTCGCGCGACGGGAGTCCGTCCATGTTTGCTGGCAGTCTGGTAGCGATAGTCACACCGATGTTTCCCGACGGCGGGCTCGACCTCGACCGTCTCCGCACGCTCATCGACTGGCATGTCGCGGAAGGGACCGAAGGCATCGTGATCGTCGGCACCACCGGCGAATCACCGACGGTCGATTACGAGGAACACTGCCTGCTGATCCGCACGGCGGTCGAGCATGCGGCAGGCCGCTTGCCGGTGATCGCCGGCACCGGTGCCAATTCCACCTCCGAGGCGGTGGAACTGACGCGCTACGCGCGTGAGGTCGGGGCGACGGCCGGCCTGTCGGTGGTGCCCTACTACAACAAGCCCACGCAGGAAGGCCTGTACCGGCACTTCCGCACCATTGCCGAGGCAGTCGATCTGCCGCTGATGCTCTACAACGTGCCTTCGCGCACGATCGCCGACCTGTCCAACGACACCACGGTCCGGCTGGCGCAGGTGCCGGGCATCGTGGGCCTGAAGGATGCGACCGGCGACCTGTTCCGCACCTCCGACCTCGCGCGCCGGTTGCCGCAGGGGTTCTGCGTGCTGAGCGGGGACGACGCCACTGCGATGGCGGCGATGTTCTGCGGCATGCACGGCGTGATCTCGGTCACCACCAACGTGGCACCGCGCGCGATGCGTGCGTTGTGCGACGCGGCGCGAGCGGGCCACGTGTCGCAGGCACGCGCGTTCAATGACCCGCTGCTCGGCCTGCACAAGCATCTGTTCGTCGAGGCAAATCCGATTCCCGTCAAATGGGCGTTGCAGCAGATGGGGATGATCGACGGCGGTATCCGGTTGCCGCTGACCTCCCTGTCGCCCGCCCATCATGAAATCGTTCGCAGTGCGATGCAGCAGGCAGGCATCGCGGCGGTCACAGGCAGTGGAGTCCGTTCATGACGCACCGAAATTCGAGCGCATCGCCTGCAGGTCGGGTTCGATGCATCCTGTTGCTGGCTGCCGTCACTTCGCTGGCCGGGTGCCAGACGGTATCGACCCTGCTCGGTGGCCAGGGCGGTGACTACCGGAACACCGGCCGGCTGCCGCCGCTCGAAGTCCCTCCGGACCTGGCACGGCCGACCGCCGACACGCGGTTCAACGTTCCCGATGTGGGCGGCAGTGCGAGCGCTACGTTCTCCGAGTTCGACAAGCAGCGCAAGGGCAAGCCAGTCTCATCGGCCACGGCCGGGTTGCTGCCCCAGGTCGAGAAGACGCGGATCGAACGCGCGGGCAGCGAGCGCTGGCTGGTGGTGCCCGGCGCACCCGAGAAGGTCTGGCCGCTGGTGCGCGAGTTCTGGCTCGAGGCCGGCTTCCTGATCGCGCTCGAAACGCCGGAAGCCGGCGTGATGGAAACCGACTGGAGCGAGAACCGCCCCCGCGTGGTCGAAGGCGGCGTTCGCGGCCTGTTCGACCGACTGCTGTCCACCGTGCGTTCGACCAGCACGCGGGATCGGTTCCGTACCCGGCTCGAGCGGGGTGCCGATGGCAGCACCGAGATCTTCGTCAGCCATCGTGGCATGGAAGAGGTGCAGGTCGGTACCAACAGCGATTCATTCAAGTGGCAGGTTACGCCCAGCGACAGCGACCTCGAGGCCGAGATGCTGCGCCGGATCATGGTGCGCTTCGGGGCACCCGAGTCGGTGGCGCGGGCCAGCGTCGCGCAGTCGCAGGTGCCGGCGCCGGCGCGCGCACGCATCGTCAATGCGGGCGACGGCAGCGCCAGTCTGGCCGTATCCGACGACTTCGATCGTGCATGGCGCCGGGTCGGCCTGGCACTCGACCGGGTGGGGTTCACGGTCGAGGATCGCGATCGGTCGAAGGGGCTCTATTTCGTCCGCTATGCCGACACCGACGCCGCGCCGAAGAAGGAAGGCTACCTGTCGAAGCTTGCTTTCTGGCGTGGCGACAGCGCGGCGCCGCGCAAGGCCGAACAGTTCCGTATCCTCGTCGACAATGCCGATGGCGCCAGTCGCGTGCAGGTGCTCAACCGCGAAGGCGGCAGCGATCGTTCCGAAACGGCGAAACGGATACTCACCGTGTTGCTCGAGCAGTTGCGTTGATCCCGAACGGGCGTTGAGTCATGCGCTTCTGCTCGCTCGGCAGCGGCAGCAGCGGCAATGCCTGGCTGATCGAATCGGGAACCACGCGGGTCCTGATCGACTGCGGTATCGGGCCGGACCGGTTGACGGCGCGGCTGGTGCAGGCGGGAGCTGATCCTGCGCAGATCGACGCGATCCTGGTCACCCATGAACATGATGACCATGTCAGTGGCGCTGCGGCTTTTGCCCGCCGCCATTCGATACCCGTGTACGCCACGTACGGCACCGTGCAGGGCGCGGGCAGTGCCCTGCACGGGAAGGTCCAGCTGCGCGAGATCGAGCCTTCCGGCGCCTTTGCCGTCGGTGCGCTCCAGATGCTGCCGGTCGCCGTCCCGCACGATGCGCGCGAGCCGGTGCAGTACGTGATCGGGGATGGCGCGGTGCGCATCGGCGTGATCACCGACCTTGGCTCCATCACGTCCCATGTGGCTGCGTCGTTTTCAGGTCTCGATGCGCTGGTGCTCGAGGCCAACCATGATGCCGAGATGCTGCGTCAGGGGCCGTACCCGAAGTTCCTGAAGGAGCGGGTCGGTGGACGTTACGGGCACCTGTCGAACGAGGTGGCCGCGCAGCTGCTGACGGCCGTTGCCAGCAACCGGCTGCAGCATGTGGTGGCGGCACACCTGTCGCTGAAGAACAATACGGCTGCACTGGCCCGCCAGGCATTCGCCTGCGCACTTGGCTGTGCAGAAGACTGGATCGCCGTCGCCACCGAGGATGGCCTCGACTGGCGCGACGTATCAGCGGCAAGGGCCTGAGCCGGCGCCACCTGTTGCCAGGCCCTGTATCCGTTCGGGTCGCGGGCGGCAGGCAAGAAAAAACCGGCCAGCGGCCGGTTTCTTCAATGCCCCCGAACGGCAGGGCGACTGATGAATTACTTCTTCATCATGTCCTTGGCGGCATCCTTCGCTGCGTCCTTGGCTGCGTCCACGACGCCAGCGGGTGTCGGTGCGGGGCCGGCGCCGCCCGGTGCCGGGGCTGCATCCGGAGCCGGTGCTGCTGCGGGGGCCGGTGCCGGCTCGGGTGCCGGAGCCGGTGCCGGCGCGGGCGCCGGGGCAGGGGCCGACGGGGCGGGAGCTGCCGGCTTCGGCGGCTCTTCCTTGCCGCAACCGACCAGAACGGCAGACAGGGCAACAGCGATGAGGATCGAGCGTTTCATGTTCTTTCCTTGAGAGTGGCAATAGTTGGAGTCGTTCGACGCAAGGCCGAATGTTCGGAGTGGGTGAGCACGCACGCCCTGCGAACACGCTGGACGGGGGGCCTGACCTGCGACACGGTGTCGCCCTGGATCGACTGCCTGAAGCACCCTGGAGGGAACCCATGCGGCTGATCCAACGTCCCGCTGCGAATGATTGCAGTGGACGCTGCAATGCCGACCTGCAACGGAACCGTTTACCTGCCGGCCGATGCTTGCTCGGTACACTCCAACCGAACACTGTCAATATTATCACAGGGAATGTGCAGGAATGCACATGCGGCATGTATCTCGCTGCGCTTTCGCAGCCGGTGATGGGTTGCTGCAACGTCGCAAGGTCGTTGTCAGAGTCCGAGGACGGTTGCTGCGACCGCAGGCTCGGAGGCTTCGTGGATCTGTGCGAGGCGCTCATGCAGCGGGCGTGCCGCGACCGCGTCGTCGGTGATCAGGACCGATCGTGAAGAGGCATGGTGCATCCGTCGCAACGCGTGCAGTGCATCGACGACCAGCAGCGGATCGGCGACCGAGCGGGCAGCCTCGGTCGTCTGATGGACGCCTACCGCATCGCTGTACCGGCGCATCAGCGCGCACAACCGCGGGCAATGCAGCGGCATCGACCGGGCGTCATGCAGCAGGATGCGCAGCCGTGCGTTCCGGTTGCCGGCAAGGAAGTCGCGCAGCAGGTCGATCCTCGCGGGGCGATCGAACGATCGTTGCAGCGCGATGTCGAACAGCCATATCTCACGCTGCGCCCGCCCGAGGAGCTGGTCGAACGCAGCGCTGTAGTCGGCGAGCGTGTCGAATCGCTGGTAGGACGGAAGCGGCGCGGCAGCGGGCTGTTCAGTCTCGTTCATCGAAGCAAAATGTATCCCGAGCAGTACCAGTCGTAAAGTGCTTCGATCCAGCCCGCGTCGCGCTGCACGGACGCAGGCAGCATGCGCGCGTCGGCCAGGCCGGCCGCGCTGCGCATCGCACGAGCGCCCAGCGGCCGCGATTCGCCGTTCATGAATACGAGGCGGTCGCGGTAGAGCATCGCGCTCGCAGGCGCGAGCACGATCCGGCGGGTCGCCAGCCGGGCGGCGAACGCGTCCATCGTCGGCGGGCGGGCAGGCGCGCTGAACCGCACATGCGGCTTCGGCTCGGTCAGGTACTCGCCGAGGAAACGCTCGAACCGGTCCGCGTCGAACGCGACATTGCCGAGCAGGCCGCGTGCACGTTCCACGAACGCATCGGACAGCCATGCGCCCGAGCGCTGCAGCCGAAGGTCGGGGTCGGCATATCGTTCATCGTGGTCGAAGCCATCCTCGACGAATGCCAGCCAGCCCTGCAGCAGTTCGCGTGCCGAAGGCGCCCTGAAGCCGATCGACCAGGTCGCGCAGGCATCGAGCGCGATGCCGTCATGGGCGACGCCCGGCGGCAGGTAGAGGAAATCGCCCGGTTCGAGCAGGTACTCGTCTTCGGCCTCGAAGCGGGCAAGCAGTTTCAACGGTGCGTCGTCGACCAGGCTGTCATCGAATCGGCGCGCGATGCGCCACAACCGGCGACCGCGGGCCTGCAGCAGGAACACGTCGTAGGAGTCGACATGCGGGCCGACGCCACCGCCCGGGGAGGCATCGCTGACCATCAGGTCATCGCGCCGGGCAACCGGGATGAAGCCGAACGCATCCAGCACCGGCTGCACCTGCGGCACGTGCAGGTTCACGCCCTGCACCAGCAGCGTCGCATCCGGCCTTTGCAGGCGCGCGAGCTGGCGGCTGCCCAGTGGGCCGTGGTCGACCCGGTAACGGTCGCCGTTGCGGCCGTGCACATGCGAGATCAGCCGTGATTCGACATCGTCGCGGCTGGCCAGCGCAGCGAGGCGCGAACGCGGCAGTGCGTCGCGCAAGCCGGGGAACGCGCCGCGTACGAGCAGGGGTTCCTTCTGCCAGTGGCGGCGCAGGAAAAGGCCTGCGTCGAGGCCGGGTGGCCAGTGCAGGGGCAGTGCAGGTTCGGTCATCATCGCTCCCTTGATGCTGCGCCCGTTTTGGGCGCTACAATCCGCGCGCACGCCTCCACGAGACCGACCAGGATCCGTTTCGCGATGTTGCAGCCAGGTGACACCGCTCCGCCATTCGAGCTCCCCGACGCCGACCTGGAAGTCGTCGCGCTCGAGCAGTTCCTCGGCCGCAGCGCCGTCGTGCTCTATTTCTACCCCAAGGATGACACACCCGGCTGCACGATCGAGGCGGTGGAGTTCAGCGAGCGGCTGGATGAATTCGAGAAGGCCGGCGCGACCGTGCTCGGCGTCAGCCGCGACGACGTGGAAAGCCATGGCTGCTTTCGTGACCGGCACGGCCTCGCCGTGCGCCTGCTCTCGGACGTCGACCTCGAGGCCGCGCGCGCCTATGGGGTCACCCAGGAGAAGCCGGTCGCGAGCCCCGACGGCGTCGCGCGCACCCGCACGGCCGTCCAGCGCTCGACCTTCCTGATCGACCGGGCGGGCATCGTGCGCGCCGCACTGTATGGCGTGGGTGCACGTGGGCACGCCGCCGAGATGCTGGAACGGGTGCTGCAACTGCCGCCGGGCTGAGGTTGCGCTGCGAGCAGCCGGGCGCAGGTCGTACTATCCTCGTCGGTTCCCGGGCCGACTTTGCCGGCTCCTGCCATCCCCGTTCACCGGACCCCCGCCATGCAGATCGCGAAAAACACCGTCGTCTCCCTCCGCTACCGCCTGTTCGATGATGCCGATGCGATGCTGGAAGATGCGCAGCAGATCGACTACCTGCACGGCGACTTCGGGCAGATCTTCGAGGATGTCGAGGCGGCGCTGGAAGGCAAGGGCATCGGCGATGCCGTGCTGATCGACCTGCCGGCCGAACGCGCCTTCGGCGAGGTCGACCCTGCGCTCACCCGCAGCGAACCGCGCGACCGCTTTCCGCCTGAAGTGAAGGTGGGCATGCAGTTCGAAGGGGCTGCGCCCGATGGCCACCACAGCGCGGTCTATCGCGTGGTCGCGATCGATGGCGATACCGTCACCGTCGATGGCAACCATCCGCTGGCCGGCCGGGCGCTGCGTTTCGACTGCACGGTGCTGTCGGTGCGCAAGGCCACGCGCGAAGAGATGACCCATGGCCATGCGCATGGCGCGCACGGCCATGATCACGGCCATTGAGTCGGGCCGGGCTCAGCGCCGCAGCGGCGCCGCCAGTTCGGCCAGCCGGTAGGCCAGGTCGAGTGCCTCGCGCGGGCTGAGGCGGTCCGGGTCGATCGCGCGCAGGGCCTCGATCAGCGGTGGCAGTGCCGGGTCCGGCGCGTCGTCCTGCACGGCTGCAGCGGCCGCATCGCCCTGGCGCGCGAGCGGGCGGAACAGGTCCGGCGTCTCGCCGGCGCCCACCGACTGCTGCTCGAGTTCGTGCAGGCGTGCGCGCGCGGCGCGCATCACCGGCGCCGGCATGCCGGCCAGCTGTGCGACCTGCAGCCCGTAGCTGCGGCTGGCCGGACCGTCGTTCACGGCATGCAGGAAGACGATGCGCTCGGCGTGCTCGACCGCATCGAGGTGCACGTTCGCGACCGACGGCAGTTCCTCCGACAGCCGGGTCAGCTCGAAATAGTGGGTGGCGAACAGCGTGAAGCTGCCGACCTCGCGCGCCAGGTGCCGCGCGATCGCCCAAGCCAGGGCCAGCCCGTCGAAGGTCGAGGTGCCGCGTCCGATCTCGTCCATCAGCACCAGGCTCGACGCGGTCGCGTTGTGCAGGATGTTGGATGCTTCGGTCATCTCGACCATGAAGGTCGAGCGTCCGCCCGCGAGGTCGTCGGCGGCACCGATGCGGGTGAAGATCTGGTCGACCGGTCCGATCCGCGCGGCGCTGGCCGGCACGAATGAACCGATGTGCGCGAGCAGCACGATCAGCGCGACCTGGCGCATGTAGGTCGACTTGCCGCCCATGTTCGGGCCGGTGATCAGCAGCAGTCGCCGCGCGGAGGCGAGCCGGCAGTCGTTGGCGACGAAGGCATCCACGCCCTGCTCGACGATCGGGTGGCGCCCGGCGTTGATCTCGATCACGGCGTCGTCGGTGAATTGCGGGGCGCACCAGTCGAGCGTGCGTGCGCGCTCGGCGAAGGTCGACAGCACGTCGAGTTCGGCGACGGTGGCACCCAGCGCCTGCAGGACCGGCACGTCGGGCGCGAGTGCGGCGAGCAGGGCCTCGAACAGCATCCGCTCGCGCGCGGCCGCGCGGTCGTTGGCCGACAGGTAACGGTCCTCGAACGCCTTCAGCTCCGGCGTGATGTAGCGCTCGGCGTTCTTCGTGGTCTGCCGGCGCCGGTAGTCGTCGGGTACGCGCGCGGACTGCGCCTGGCTCACCTCGATGAAGAAGCCGTGTACCCGGTTGAACTCGACGCGCAGGGTGGTGATGCCGGTCCGTTCGCGCTCGCGCGCCTCGAGCTCGAGCAGGAAGCGATCGGCGCCGGTCTGCAGTTCGCGCAACTCGTCGAGCGTCGCATCGAACCCGGGCGCGATGATGCCGCCATCGCGCAGCTGGGCCTTCGGTTCCGGCGCCAGCTGTTCATGCAGCAGTCGGGCCGGGCGCTCCGGGATCGCCAGGCCGGTGGCCAGCGTGCACAGCCGCGGCGCGCCGCATCCGGCCAGGGTCGCGGCGAGTGCAGGCAGCAGCTGCAGGCTGTCGCGCAGGGCCGCCAGTTCCTTCGGCCGCACGTTGCCGAGCGCGATGCGTGCGGCGATGCGCTCGATGTCGGCGCACTGCGACAGGCCGTCGCGCAGGTCGGGCGTGCCGGCGAACGCCCGGTCGGCAAGCTCGCCGACCGCTGCATGCCGGTGCGCCAGGCAGTCGCGGTCGCGCAGCGGGGCATGCAGCCAGCGGCGCAGCAGGCGGCTGCCCATCGCGGTGCTGCTGGTGTCGAGCAGCGACAGCAGCGTCGGTGATGGCTCGCCGCGCAGGGTCTCGGCGATCTCAAGGTTGCGCCGGGTCGCCGGATCGATGCGCACCAGGTCCGACGGTGCCTCGACCCGCAACTGCTGCAGGTGCGCCAGCGCCGCGTCCTGGGTCGCGCGCGCATAGCGCAGCAGCGCGCCGGCGGCACCGAGCCCGGCGGTCAGCCGCTCTGCGCCGAAGCCGGACAGGTCGCGCGTGCCGAACTGTTCGCACAGCGCGCGGCGCGCGGTGTCGCCGTCGAAATGCCAGGGGGGCAGGCGGCGCAGGGCCACCGGCGCGCCGCTGCCCGGTCCGCACTCGACGGTTGCAGCCAGCGCGGCGGACAGGTCGTCCGGCACCAGCAGTTCGGCCGGACGCAGGCGTTCGAGTTCGCCCTGCACGCCGGACGCCGGCAGCTCGGTCACCGTGAAGCGCCCGGCGGCGAGGTCGAGGCTGGCGATGCCCGCCAGCGGGCCCGCCGTCCACAGCGCCGCGAGCAGTGCCTCGCGCCGGTCTTCCAGCAGCGTGCTCTCGGTGAGCGTGCCCGGGGTCACCACGCGCGTGACCCGGCGTTCGACCGGCCCCTTCGACGTGGCCGGGTCGCCGATCTGTTCGCAGATCGCCACCGACTCGCCGAGCTTCATCAGCCGCGCGAGGTACTGGTCGACCGCATGGTAAGGCACGCCGGCCATCGGGATCGGCTCGCCGCCGGAGGCACCGCGGCGGGTGAGCGTGATGTCGAGCAGGCGCGCCGCCTTGCGCGCATCGTCGAAGAACAGCTCGTAGAAGTCGCCCATCCGGTAGAACAGCAGCCCGTCCGGATGCCCGGCCTTGATGCGCAGGTACTGCTGCATCATCGGGGTATGTTGCACAGTGTCAGTCTTCAAGAAATGGCCGTTCGCACTTTGGAAAAGCAGTAAATCAGCGTCTATCGAAGTCCGATGGGTCCACCGCTTCCGTGACCCTGCAGGGAAGATGGCCTGACTGCTGATCGGGTCATTCCCCGCATTATCCCTCGCCGACGCGCGCAGCGAGTGGCGCAATCACCGCGCTACCCGGGACAAGCACGGCGATCCTCGCGACGAGATACTTCGGCGAAAAGAGGCCGCGAAGGCAGCGGCGGTACGCGCCAAGGGCTCCATAATGAATAAAGTCTTTCTGCAACAGCAGGTGCTGGAACGGCTCGCCGAAGATCTGCTGCAAGCCGAACAGGCAGTGCGGGCGGCCCATGAAACGGCGACTCACGAAGAGAACATCGCCGAAAACAAGTACGACACCCTGGGGCTCGAAGCAGCCTACCTGGCCACCGGCCAGGCTCGTCGCGCCGAAGCCATTCGCCAGGCGATGGTCCGTTGGCGCCAATTCCGCCCGAGCCCCTACGACGCCAGCAGAGGTATCCAACTCGGCGCGCTGGTCTGCCTGGTCGATTCCGACGACAAGCAGCAACAACTCTTTCTCGGCCCGGATGGTGGCAGCATGAAATTGGGCAGCGGCGCTCAGTTCGTTCAGGTCATCAGCAGCGAAACCCCTCTGGGAAGGGCCCTGCTGGGTAAATGCGAGGGTGATGAGGTGTCGATACAGGTCGCTCTAGTCCGACAGCAGTTCGAGGTGCTGCGGGTTCATTGAGCCGCAAGGATGACCGCTGTGAGGCCGAAACCGTGAAATCACGACGGCGGCATCATCGGCAGCAACCGCTGCATTGTCGTCATCCAAGGGCGAATAGCTCGCCAACAACCCCGCCAGCGCGCCACTCTGCGCCGCCGCCACCGGAAGATCGGTCACTGCGCCCGAGCCGTTGACTGTGGGCAGCGTCGCGGCCGACGGAGCGATCTTCTGCGCCGTGCGTGCCTGCCAGCGGCGGTGGAGAAGAGGAGAGGGCACGAGTCAACTGCGGTAGGGGCGCGGTTTCTCGGTCAATGGGTGAAATTGGCGCCCAGAGCGCCCAAAAGTTCCTGCCGGGTGCCGGGCGGCCCAGGGGCGCCTAAAGCCCGCCCCGCGCCTGCCGATAGAACGTGTGGATCCATGTGGTCCGGAGGGGCGCGTCCCGGTCACCCGATGATTCGTGATCGCCGGACGTGGCGAGAGATTTCACAGCCGGAATGGGGAAGTCCATGGAAACGACCCATGGGACCGACCCGCCGACACCCGGCTCGATGCCGGGCACCCGAGCAGAGGTTGCAATGGCTTCATCGCGTAACAACCCGCATGTCACCGACATCGAAACGCCGGTACCCGATGGCCGCTTCATCTACAGCCGGACCGACCCCGACGGCAACATCGTCGCCGCCAACGACCTGTTCGTCGAACTCTCCGGCTTCAGCCGCGAGGAACTGATCGGCCAGCCGCACAACCTCGTGCGCCACCCGGATATGCCGAAGGAGGCGTTCGGCGACCTCTGGCGCTGCCTGAAGGCGGGCGACCCCTGGTCCGGCTACATCAAGAACCGGCGCAAGGACGGCGGCTACTACTGGGTACATGCCTTCACCTCGCCGCTGCGCGAGAACGGCAGGGTGGTCGGCTATGAATCGGTCCGGCGCAAGGCGCCGCGCGAGATCGTCGACCGCGTGGCCGACGGCTACCGGCGGCTGAAGGCCGGCGCGCCGCTGGCCGTGGAGAAGGGGCGCCTGGTGCGCAAGGGCACCTTGGGCGCGATCGGCGGCATGGGGCTGGGCACGCGCCTGCGCGGCGTGCTCGGCATCGGCGTGCTGCTGATGCTGTTCATGTTCGTGCGCAGCCTGGTCGCCCTGTCCGGACTGGAGGGCGGTGCGCCGGCGGCACTGCTGGTCGAGCTTTCGGTGGCGTTCGCCGGGGCGATGCTGCTGTTCGCGTACCTCGGCTTCGGTGTGGCCGGCGGGCTGCTGCGCGACCTCGGGCACCTGCGCGAGGCGATGTCGGCGACCCAGCGCGACGGGGACCTGCGCCGCGTCGTGCGCCTCGCGCGCCGCGACGAAGTGGGCCGCATGGCCGACGCGTACAACGCGATGATGGCCAACCTGCAGGCGATCCTGATCAACGTGCAGCAGGCGGCCGGCGAAACCCGCGGCCAGTCGCGTTCGGTGGCGACGGCGAGCGGCAGCGTGGCCGGCGAGGCGAGCGCCGTCAGCGATGCCTCGGCATCGACCGCCGCGGCCGTCGAGCAGGTGACCGTCGCCATCGGCGAAGTTGCCAACAACGTCCAGGAGGCCGCCCACGCTGCACGCGCCAGTGCCGCCGATGCCCAGCAGGGCATCGACATGTCGCGTCGCGCCGCGCACGACATACGCGCGCTGGCCGATACCGTGCAGCACACCACGACCACCGTCGGCCGCCTGTCCGAGTCCGCCGGGCACATCGGCAAGATCGTCGCGGTGATCTCGGACATCGCCAGCCAGACCAACCTGCTCGCGTTGAATGCGGCGATCGAGGCGGCGCGCGCCGGCGAGCAGGGCCGCGGGTTCGCGGTGGTCGCCGACGAGGTGCGCAAGCTGTCCGAGCGGACCAACCAGTCGACGGCCGAGATCACCGGCATCATCGATGCGCTGAACACGGAAACGCATGCCGCCCTTGACAGCATCAGGGCCGGGGATGCCCAGGTGCGGATCAGCGTCGAGCAGGTGGTGGCGACCGAGCAGGCGCTGGGAGGCATCAAGGCTTCGGCCGTGAACAGCCTGCGCCTGATCGACGGCATCGAACTGGCCACCCGCGAACAGTCGAGCGCGGCCAACGAGATCGCCCGCAATGTCGAACAGATCGCCCGCATGTCGGAGAGCAGCGCCGACGCGGTACGGGCCATCGCGGGGTCTTCCAAGGCCCTGGCTGCCGTGGCCGCCGGCCTGAACGAGACCCTGTCCAGGGTGCAAGTCTGACCGGCGTGGAACAATGGGGGTCCTTCGGATGACGAAAGACCCCTGATGAGTGACGATGCCGGAAAGCTGGTGCTGCGACTGACCCTGGGCCTGCTGATGTTGCTGCACGGCATCGCGAAGTTGCGTACCGGCGTCTCCGGCATCGAGGGCATGCTCGAAGGCAACGGCCTGCCCGGGTTCATCGCCTACGGTGTCTACGTCGGCGAGGTGCTGGCACCGCTGCTGCTGATCTTCGGCTTCCATGCCCGTACCGGCGCGGTGCTGATCGCGGTGAACATGCTGTTCGCGATCGGCCTGGCGCACATGGGCGATCTCGCCAGCCTCGGCCGTACCGGTGGCTGGGCGATCGAACTGCAGGCGTTCTTCCTGTTCACCGCCGTGGCGGTCGCACTGCTCGGACCAGGTCGCTACGCGATCAACCGCCGCTGACCGGTCGCCGGGTCATTCCGCAGCCGGCGGGGCCGGGGTGTCCTTCACGCGCGGTGTGCGGTAGCGTGCCGGGATATGCGGGGCGAGGGCGGTCAGCAGTTGCCCGAACACCTTCGGTGAACCGGCGATGACCGCGCCGGAATCCATGTAGCCGGGCTCGCCGCTGGCGTCACCGATCAGGCCGCCGGATTCCGAGACCATCAGCGCACCTGCCGCGATGTCCCAGGGGGAAAGCCCGAACTCCCAGAATGCGTCGAACCGGCCTGCGGCGACATAGGCGAGATCGAGCGAGGCGGCACCGGCACGGCGGATGCCGGCGCATTTCGGCATCACGGCCTTTAGCATCGCCAGATACGCGTCGAAATCGGACTGTTCCCGGAACGGAAAGCCGGTGCCGATCAGCGAGTCGGCCATTTGCGTGCGACGGCTGACCCGGATTCGCCGGTCGTTCAGGAAGGCGCCGGCTCCGCGCGAGGCGGTGAACAGTTCGTTGCGCACCGGGTCGTAGATGACGCCGTGGGTCAGCACGCCCTTCTGCCGCAGCGCGATCGAGACCGCGTAGTGCGGCATGCCGTGCAGGAAATTGGTGGTACCGTCGAGCGGGTCGATCACCCACTCGTACTCGCCTTGTCCCGAACTGCCACTTTCTTCCGCCAGGATCGCATGGTCCGGATATGCCTTCCGGATCACATCGATGATCGCCGCCTCGGCATCGCGATCGACCTCCGACACGAAGTCGTTCGGCGACTTGCTGCGCACGGTCAGCACGTCGAGGTTCTGCGAGGCGCGGTTGATGATGGCGCCGGCGCGGCGGGCGGCCTTGACCGCTGTATTGAGCATCGGATGCAGCATGTCGGGCTTTCGGTGCGCGGAGTCCGCGGAGCCGCAGGGCTCTGGGTCCTGACGGTTCGGGCGAGGGGTGCCGGGCTGGGTTACGAAGGCGCCGGAGTCTAGCACCCTTGGCGTCCGTCCCCTTGCCCTCTGCGCTGGAACGCCTGTCACGGGTGCGCGTGGTGCTGCATTCGCCGCGCCATCCGGGCAACATCGGCGCGGCCGCGCGGGCGATGAAGACGATGGGCCTGTCCCGGCTGTCGCTGGTCACGCCCGAGCGATTCCCGGATGACGAGGCTTACCGCCGGGCTTCCGGTGCGCGCGACCTGATCGACACCCTCGTGCTGCATCCGGACCTCGATGCCGCGGCTGCGGGTTGCGTGGCGGTGGTGGCAGTGGCCGCCAGGCCGCGCGACCACGCACCGGTGTCGATGCCGCCGCGCATGCTGATGCCGAAGTTGCTGGACCTCGCGGCCCACGGCGAGGTTGCCCTGGTGTTCGGCAACGAGACGAACGGGCTGGTGCGGGCGGACGTGAACCGCTGCGACTTCCTGACCCGGATCCCGACCGATGCGGCCTATTCATCGCTCAACCTGGGCGCGGCGGTGCAGGTGCTGTGCTACGAACTGCGCACGGCCGCGCTCGCGATGGAAGGCGCGGGCGGGGGCGCGTTGCCCGGCGACGAATTCGATTCACCGCTGGCCAGCCACGAGCAGGTCGCACTGCTGCTGGCGCATGCCGAGCGCACGCTGGTGGCACTCGACTTCCTCGTGCCGGACCGTCCAAGCCGGTTGATGGAGCGCATCGCCCGCCTGGCGCGCAAGGCCCGCCTCGAACAGGAAGAGGTGAACATCCTGCGCGGGGTGCTGGCGGCGGCGGAGGCGCTTTGCAGCAGGCCGGGTCCCGCTGCAAAGGCTTGAAAAGGCTGGACAACGCCTATAGTTGACCAAATTGATCGGGTTTAAGTACCATTACCCGGTGGTCAACACTGATCCCCAGGGCGGAGGCCGGCATGCGATTGACGACTAAAGGGCGGTTCGCGGTGACTGCGATGATCGACCTCGGCCTGCGCTATGGCGGCCAGCCGGTCACGCTCGCCGAGATCAGCAACCGCCAGCGCATCTCGCTGTCCTACCTCGAGCAGCTGTTCGGAAAGCTGCGGCGCCACCATCTGGTCGACAGCGTGCGCGGCCCCGGCGGTGGCTACAAGTTGACCCGTGCGCTCGACGAGATGTCGATCGCCGACATCATCCTGGCGGTCGACGAGCCGATCGATGCCACCCAGTGTGGCGGGCGCGAGAACTGCCACGATGAACAGAAGTGCCTGACCCACGACCTGTGGGCCAGCCTCAACTCGCACATCTTCGACTACCTGCGCGGCATCAGCCTCAAGCAGCTGGTCGATGCCCAGCGCGAGCGCGCGAACGATACCCATGTGATCAAGCTGCGCGAGCGGCGCGAATCGCTGGCGCGCGACCTGGGTGCGGTGGTCGGGCTGTCGTGAACACCCCGGTCTATCTCGACCACAACGCGACCACGCCGATCGAACCGTCGGTGCTGGACGCGATGATGCCTTTCCTGCAGGGGCAGCACGGCAATGCCTCCAGCCGGCACGAGCCGGGCACCATCGCCCGCCGCGCGGTCGAGCGGGCGCGCGAACAGGTGGCGGCAGCGGTCGGCGCCCAGCCGTCGCAGGTGGTGTTCACCAGCGGCGGCACCGAGGCCAACAACCTGTTCATCAAGGGTGCGGCGGCGATGCTCAAGCCGCAGCAGGTGGTGGTCAGTGCGATAGACCATCCCTGCGTGGCCGCACCGGCGAAAGACCTGGTGCGCGCGGGATGGACCTTGCGCCGGCTGGCGGTCGACGCCGACGGCGTGGCAGACCTGGCCGACCTCGACGCCGCCCTGTCGGTGCCCACCGGCATCGTGTCTGCAATGCTCGCCAACAACGAGACCGGCGTCTTGCAGCCGGTGGCGGCGATTGCCGCCCGTGCGCGCGCAGCGCGTGCCTGGGTGCACAGCGATGCCGTGCAGGCACTGGGCAAGGTTCCGGTCGATTTCGAAGCGCTGGGCGTGCATGCGCTCACCGTGTCGGCGCACAAGCTGCGCGGGCCGAAGGGCGCCGGCGCGCTGGTGCTCGACAAGCGCATCGAACTCAAGCCGCTGCTGCATGGCGGCGGGCATGAATCCGGCATGCGGTCCGGCACAGAGAACGTGCCGGCCATCGTCGGCTTCGGTGCGGCCTGCGAATTCGCGTTGCAGCGTCTCGACGCTGCAGCACTTGAAAGCAGTGCGCTGCGCGACGAGCTCGATGGGCGGCTCGCCGCCGCGGGTGCCACGATCTTCGGACGTGCGGCCGCACGCATCCCCAACACGACCTATTTCGCGATCGATGGCATCGATGGCGAGACCCTGGTGATCGAACTCGACCGGCTCGGCTTCTGCGTGGCCAGCGGTGCGGCCTGCTCCAGCCGGAGCACCGAGCCGTCTGCCACGCTGCTGGCGATGGGCGTGGCGCCCGATCTGGCCCGCGGTTCGGTCCGGGTCAGCCTCGGGCCCGAGAATGACCGCAGGCAGGTGCTCGACTTCGCCGACGCGGTGGCCAGCACGGCCAACAGGTTGCGGCAGCTCACGGCAATGGCCGTCTGAGCGCCGGCGCACAAGGAAGGAAACGACATGGCAATCACCCTCACCGAGAATGCAGCGAAGCACATCCGCAAGCAGGTCGAGAAGGCGGGCGGCATCGGGCTGAAGCTGGGCGTCAAGAAGGTCGGCTGCTCCGGCCTCGCCTACACCTTCGATATCGCGAAGGAAGTCGGTCCGGACGACGAACAGTTCGTCTCGCACGACACCCAGGTGCTGATCGAACGCCGGAACCTCCCGTTCCTCGACGGCACGTCGGTCGATTTCGTGCGCAAGGGCCTGAATGAAAGCTTCCGTTTCGACAATCCGAACGCGAAGAGCGAGTGCGGCTGCGGCGAATCCTTCAACGTGTAGTCCGGACACGCCGGGTATTCTTGACCGAATTTGTCAACAATAAGATAATCCCGACTGTTCCAGTAGGGTATAGCCGTAGCGCGCCGCCACCGACACCGTCGCCGGCGGCAGCACCGTCCGGCACGGCCCGGCATCAACGACCGCGGAGCAACAGATGAGCGCAGTCCTGCAACAACTCGTCAGCCAGCCGTACAAGCACGGCTTCGTCACCGACATCGAATCGGAGACCGCGCCGCGCGGCCTGTCCGAGGACGTGATCCGGATGATCTCGGCGAAGAAGGGCGAGCCCGACTGGCTGCTGCAGTTCCGCCTGGATGCCTACCGGCACTGGCTGACGATGACCGAGCCGACCTGGCAGAACGTCTCGCATCCGAAGATCGACTACCAGGACATCATCTACTACTCGGCGCCGAAGCCGAAGAAGAAGCTGGCCTCGATGGACGAGGTCGATCCGGAACTGCTGCGCACCTTCGAGAAGCTCGGCGTGCCGATGAACGAACGCGCCGCGCTGGCCGGCGTGGCGGTCGACGTGATCTTCGATTCGGTGTCGGTCGCGACCACCTACAAGGCGAAGCTGGCCGAAGTCGGCATCATCTTCTGCTCGATCTCGGAAGCGGTGCACGACCATCCGGAGCTGGTCCGGAAGTACATGGGCAGCGTGGTGCCGACATCCGACAACTTCTACGCGGCGCTCAATTCGGCCGTGTTCACCGACGGCTCGTTCGTGTTCATCCCGAAGGGCGTCAAGTGCCCGATGGACCTGTCCACCTATTTCCGGATCAACACCCAGGATTCCGGCCAGTTCGAACGCACCCTGATCATTGCCGAGGACGGCGCCTCGGTCAGCTACCTCGAAGGCTGCACGGCGCCCAAGTTCGACACCAACCAGCTGCATGCCGCGGTGGTCGAACTGGTCGCGCTCGACGACGCGGACATCAAGTATTCGACCGTGCAGAACTGGTACGCGGGCGACGAGAACGGCGTTGGCGGCATCTACAACTTCGTGACCAAGCGCGGGCTGTGCCAGGGCCGCAACTCCAAGATATCGTGGACCCAGGTCGAGACCGGTTCGGCGATCACCTGGAAGTATCCGAGCTGCGTGCTGCTCGGCGACGGTTCGTCGGGCGAGTTCTATTCGGTGGCGCTGACCAACCACATGCAGCAGGCCGACACCGGCACCAAGATGATCCATGTCGGGAAGAACACCCGCAGCAAGATCGTGTCGAAGGGCATCTCCGCCGGTCGCTCGAGCAACAGCTACCGCGGCCTGGTGAAGATCGGGGCGTCGGCCGACGGTGCGCGCAACTATTCGCAATGCGATTCGATGCTGATCGGCGACCGGTGCTCGGCCAACACATTCCCGTACCTCACGGTGCAGAACCCGGCCAGCATCGTCGAACACGAGGCCACGACCTCTAAGATCGGCGAGGAACAGCTTTTCTATTTTGCCCAGCGCGGGGTTGACGCCGAACAGGCGATCTCGATGATCATCAACGGCTTCTGCCGCGACGTGTTCATCCACCTGCCGATGGAATTCGCCGTCGAGGCGACCAAGCTGCTGGGCCTCAAGCTCGAAGGATCCGTAGGATGATCGACCCCAATGCAGCGACACTGCTCGAAGTGCGCAACCTCCATGCGACGGTGAACGGCGTGCCGATCCTCAAGGGGCTCGACCTCACGGTTCGCGCTGGCGAGGTGCACGCCATCATGGGGCCGAACGGCTCGGGCAAGAGCACCTTCTCGAAGGTGCTCGCCGGCCATCCCGCCTATGAAGTCACCGGCGGCGAGGTGCTGTTCGAGGGACGCAACCTGTTCGAACTCGAAGCCGATGCGCGCGCGCGTGCCGGCGTGTTCCTCGCGTTCCAGTACCCGGTGGAGATCCCCGGCGTCACCAACAGTGCCTTCCTGCGCCTGGCCTACAACGCGAAGGCGATCGAGGACGGTCGCGACGAGCTCGACCCGCTGGAATTCGACGACCTGGTGCGCGAGAAGGCGAAGCTGGTCGAGATGGACCCGAGCTTCCTCGACCGCAGCGTGAACGACGGCTTTTCCGGCGGCGAGAAGAAGCGCAACGAGATCCTGCAGATGGCGATCCTCGAGCCGAAACTGGCGATCCTCGACGAGACCGATTCCGGGCTCGATATCGACGCACTGCGCATCGTCGCCGGCGGCGTCAACGCGCTGGCCGCGCCCGGGCGTGCGATCGTGATGATCACCCACTACCAGCGGCTGCTGAACTACATCGTGCCGGACCATGTGCATGTGATGGCCGATGGCCGCATCCTGAAGAGTGGCGACCGGTCGCTCGCGCTGGAACTCGAGAGCCGCGGCTACGACTGGGTCACCGGCGCCCGGCAGGCTGCCTGAGGGTGCCCGAGATGACCGCATCCGAAGGCATACCGTTTCCGGCGCTTGCGACGGCCGCATTGCCGGCCGTGGCCGGGAACACCTGGGTCTCCGGGGTCGTCGTGGCCGCGCGGGAGGCGGCAGGGCGCCTGCCGGTGCCGACGCTGCGCGATGAAGCCTGGCGCTTCACCGACCTTGCGCAGGTCGCGAAGCAGTCTTACCTGGTCGATGTGCCTGCCACGGCCGTGCCCGAACGGGCGGCGATCTCGGCGCTGGTGATCGACGAGGCCGCCGAAGCACGACTGGTATTCGTCGACGGCGTGTACGCGCCCGACCTGTCGGCAAGTGGGGGGCTGCCTGCGGGCGTTCGCCTGCATCCGCTGTCGGTGCTGTTCGCTACCGGTGCCGAGGGTGCCGGGAGTGCCGACGCGACTGCCGTTCGTGCGCATCTCGCGCGCCATGCGGCGTTCGAATCCGACTTCTTCAGCGCGCTGAATACGGCTCGCCTGTCTGACGGCGCAGCGGTGGTGTGCGACGCGGGCGTCGCCGTGCCGGGCGCGGTGCACCTGCTGTTCCTGTCGACCGGGCGGGCGGCGCCGCTGGCCGTACATCCGCGGGTGCTGGTGGTCGCCGGGGCAGGCAGTGAACTCACGCTGGTCGAGGAGCATGCCGCGCTCGGCGAGTCGATCGTGTTCGCCAATGCCGTAGCCGAATGCGTGGTCGGGGCCAATGCGTCGCTTCGCCATGTCCGCCTGCAGCGCGAGAACAAGGCCAGCTTCCATGTCGGCCGGTGTGCGGTATCGGTCGCGCGCGACGGACGCTACGCGTCGGTCAGCCTGAACATCGGCGCACGTCTGTCCCGGCTCGACCTCGCGGTGACGCTGGACGGCGAGGGCGCGCAGGCCCATCTCGACGGGCTCGCGCTGATCGAGGGCCGGCAGCATTCCGACACCCATACGCTGCTCGACCACGCAAAGCCGCACGGGAGCAGCCGCCAGCTGCACAAGTGCGTCTGCGACGGCGCCGCGCATGCCGTGTTCAACGGGCGCATCCTGGTGCGCCCCGACGCGCAGCGCACCGATTCCGCGCAGCAGAGCCGAGGCCTGCTGCTGTCGCCGAAGGCGCAGATCAATGCCAAGCCGCAGCTCGAGATCTTCGCCGACGACGTGAAGGCCGCGCACGGCGCGACCGTCGGCCAGCTCGATGGCGATGAACTGTTCTACCTCGCGAGCCGCGGGCTGCCGGTCGCCCAGGCGCGCAAGCTTCTCACCTATGCATTCGCTGCAGAGGTGATCGAGCGTATCCCGGTCCGGTCGCTGGTGGCCCGGCTGGCTGCGCAGGTGATGGCAAGGAGCGGGCTGTGAAACCCCTGGACATGCAAGACACGACCGCCGGCTTCGACATCGACCGCGTGCGCGCCGATTTTCCGATCCTGTCGATGCGCATCGGCGACAAGCCGCTGGTCTACCTCGACAATGCGGCCAGTGCCCAGATGCCGCAGCGGGTGATCGACCGCATCGTTCACTACCAGACGCGCGAGCATTCGAACATCCATCGCGCGGTGCACTACCTGTCCGAGACGGCCACCGCGCAGTACGAGGCGGCGCGCCTGAAGGTGCAGTCGTTCATCAACGCGCCATCCGAACGCGAGGTGATCTTCACCAGCGGCACCACCGACGGCATCAACCTCGTGATGCACGGTTACGGGCGCAAGTTCATCGAGGCAGGCGACGAGATCATCGTGTCGGCGATCGAGCACCATGCCAACATCGTGCCCTGGCAGATGCTCTGCGAGGAGCGCGGCGCGAAGCTGAAGGTGATTCCGGTCAACGACGCCGGCGAGCTGTCCTTCGAGGCTTACCAGGGGCTGCTCGGTCCGAAGGTGAAGATGGTCGCGATCACCCATGTGTCCAATGCACTGGGCACCGTGGTGCCGGTACGCGACTACATCGAGGCCGCCCATGCGTTCGGCATCCCGGTGCTGGTCGACGGTGCGCAGGCGGCGCCGCACATCCCGGTCGACGTACAGGCGCTCGGTTGCGACTTCTACGTGTTCTCGGGCCACAAGACATGCGGGCCCACCGGCATCGGCATCCTGTACGGCAAGGCCGAGTGGCTGGAGAAGATGCAGCCGTTCAAGGGCGGTGGCGACATGATCGCCTCGGTGAGTTTCGAGAAGACCACCTACAACACGCTGCCGTTCAAGTTCGAGGCCGGTACGCCGCCGATCATGGCCGCGATCGCGCTGGGCGAGGCGCTCGACTACCTGCGCGAGGTCGGCATCGAGACCATCGCCCGCCGCGAACATGACCTGCTCGCCTATGCCACCGAAGGCGTGTCCGCGATCCGCGGCATCCGGATCATCGGCACCGCGGAGCGCAAGGCTGCCGTGCTGTCGATGGTGATGGAAGGCATCCATCCGCATGACCTCGGCACGCTGCTGAACGAGGACGGCGTGGCCATCCGCACCGGACACCATTGCGCGCAGCCGGTGATGACCCGGTATCGCATACCGGCCACCGCACGCGCCTCCTTTGCCTTCTACAATACGTTCGCCGAAGTCGACGCGCTGGTTGCCTCGTTGCAGCGCGCGAAGACCGTGTTCGGCGTCGACTGAAACAGGCCGCCCGAATGTCCGCGTCGAACCAGCTCTACCAGGAAGTGATCCTCGACCATAACCGCAAGCCCCGCAACTGGGGTGCGCTGGCCGGGGCCAACCATCGTGCCGAAGGGCACAACCCGCTCTGCGGCGACCATATCGTGCTGACCCTGTCGGTGGGCGACGGCAACACGGTCGACGCCCTCGGGTTCGAGGGTGAAGGTTGCGCGATATGCAAGGCATCGGCCTCGATGATGACCACCGCGGTGAAGGGAAAGTCGGTGCACGACGCAGCGTCGATGGTCCAGCAGTTCCGCGACATGGCCACCGGCAAGCTCGACCCGGAACGCGACCCGCACATGCTCGGCCGGCTGAAGGTGTTCGCCGGCGTGAAGGACCTGCCGTCGCGCGTGAAATGCGCGATCCTTCCCTGGCATACGCTGCAGGCCGCGCTCGACAATGACGCGGTCGCATCCACCGAGGGCGACGGGGCCTGACTCGAGCCGCTCCGTCGCGCCACCTGGCGTCGTCCGCCCGGACGAATTCCGCCCAGCCTGATTCCAGCCACGCTTCCCGTCCCATGCCCAAGATCGCAGAAGTCGAGTACACGCCCAATCCGAATGCGCGCAAGTTCGTGCTGAAAGAGCCGCTGACCTGGGGCATCGCGCGGTCGTTCGACAACGCCGCTGCCGCCGAAGCAGACCCGCTCGCCACGGCGCTGTTCGACATCGAGCACGTGACCAACGTGTACTACGTCGATCACTGGATCACCGTCACCCAGGACGGAACCGCGCCCTGGGACGAACTGCTGCGGGAACTCGCGGTACCGATCCGCGAGGCAGCGGCGGCCGATTCCGCCACTGAGCACATGGTCGCTGCCGCAGCTGTCGCGCGCACCGACATGGATGCGGCCACGCTCGAGCGGCTCGACCGCATCAACGCATTGCTCGACGACCAGATCCGTCCCTACCTCCAGAACGACGGCGGCAACCTCGAGTTGATCGACCTTACCGAGACCCGGCTGACCGTGCACTACCAGGGCGCCTGCGGCAGTTGTCCGAGTTCCACCTCGGGCACGCTGTCCGCGATCGAGAACATCGTCCGCACCATCGAACCGGAGCTCGAAGTTGTCGCAGTCTGAGGGGGCGTCCGACTGGACGTGCGTCGCTCCCGCGGCCGAGATCGAAGCCGGCGGGTACAGGACGGTCGATGTCGATGGAACGGCGGTGGCGGTGTTCAACGTGGATGGCGATTTCTTCGCGATCGAGGACGTCTGCACGCATGATGGCGGCCGCCTGGCCGGCGGGGTCGTCGACGGTGGCCAGGTCGTGTGCCCGCGCCACGGTGCGCGCTTCTGCGTGCGCACCGGAGCCGCATTGACCGCGCCGGCCTACGAGCCGACGGCCTGCCTGCCGGTGCGGATCGAACAGGGCGTGGTGCAGGTCAGGGACGACCGGTGGGACTGACCTGCGCGAGGCACCCCTGGACACGCTGACCCACGCATTGACCGGGGTGCTGGCCGCCAGGGTCGTCGCCCCGGTCGCCGTCTCGCGCGGTCTGGACACGCCGGTGGTGCCCGGTGTCGCGGCCTG
>JBIITW010000358.1:0-2884 GCA_044340265.1 Burkholderiales bacterium
GCTAGAGCAGGTCGAACAGGCTCAGGTTCTGCACCTGCACGAAAGACTTCTGCGCGGCCTCGAGCAGGGTCCTCTGCAACGTGAGGTCGCTGAGCGCCCGCGCATAGTCGACATCGCGCAGGTCGCGCACGCTCTCATCGAACTGTATGCCCAGGTCGCGGTTGGTCTCCTCGGTCGCCTCGATCTCCTTCATGCGTGAACCGATCGCCGTCTGCACGTCGAGCGCACGGTTGATCGCCTGGTCGATGTTCGCCAGCGCCGTACCCAGGTCGTTGGTGAGCTTCGCGCTCTGCGCCGGCGTGCTGATGGTCGTCGACAGCGCCGCGATCAGGTTGTTCACCGTGGTGAACATGCTCTGCGTCGGGCTCTGCTCGACGGTGAACCGGTCCGCATCCGCCGGGTTGCCGTTGATGGTGACGGTCGCACCGAAGTCGAACGCCGGCTCGGCGCCCTGGCTGCGCAGGTTGATCGCGCTGCCCGGCGTGAACGTGCGCAGGTAGGGACCGGTCGCCGAGGCCGCCGCACCGGTCAGCACCGAATTGCCGCTCACGTTGTCGACGATGTCGTAGGTGGTGGTGGCCGGATTGGTGGCCGTGTCGACGTCGAAGCGGAGCGTGAAGTTCGACGGGTTGGTCGATGCATTCCAGGCGGCGGGGTCGAGCACCGCGCCGATGCCGATGGTGCCGGTGCCGCCGTTGGTGGCGGCTGCCGACGCGGTGAAGTCGCCATTGCCGGTACGGATGCGCTGAAAGACCTCGGAACCGGCATCGCTGATCGGCACGAAGCGCGCAGTGCTGATCTGCAACAGCCGCTGCCCCTGGTCGCCGGCGTACTGAACGGTGCCTGGAGCCGTCTCGGAAAACGGCTGGGACTGCCCACGGTAGCCCGAGAACAGATAGTTCCCCTGCCCGTCGGTTGCGTTGGCGAGGGCGAGCAGTTCCTGGTAGTTGCCACGCAGCTCGCGCGCCAGGATGGCGCGACCACTGTCGCCGAGCGTCGCATTGCCAGCGCCGACGATCGTCGTGCGCACGTCCTGCAGCGACCGGATCACCCCCTGCAGCGATTGCTCGGTGATCGCCAGCGAAGACCTGGCGGCGCCCGCGTTCTCGACGAACTGGCTGGTCGCGGCCTTCGCCTGGCTGAGGTCCAGGATGCGTCCGGCGGCGATCGGGTCGTCCGAGGGCGCGAGCACCCGACGGCCGGTGGACACCTGCTGCTGCACGTCGAGCAGCGCCCGCTGGCGATCGTTGATCACCGCGATGCCCTGGTCGAACACGCTGTTGGTGCTGATGCGGATGCCCATGGTCTGGTTGCCGCCCCTGTCAGTTGATCTCGAGGATGGAATCGAACAGCCGCGAGGACACCGAGATCAGCTTGCTCGCGGCCTGGTAGGCCTGCTGGAAGCGGATCAGGTTCGCCGCCTCCTCGTCGAGGTTGACGCCGGACAGCGACTGCTGCGCCGCCTTCGTCTCCTTCAGGATCACGGTCTGCGCGCTGCCGGTGACCTTCACCTCGCTCGCCACCGCGCCGACGCGCCCGACCATCGCACTGTAGGCGGTCTGATAGGTGCTGGCGCCCCCGTCGAGGCCAGGCGTCGACTGCAGCCCGGCGAGCAGCAGCGCGTTGCGGTTGTCGGCTTTGCCACCGGTGTTGGCCTGCACCACCAGCGTGTCGCTCGCCTCGGGCTTGCCCGCGAGCCGCGTCGACCAGCCGTTGTAGCTGATGGTCATGCCGGCGGTGAACGCGACGTTGGTCGCGAGCGTCGCCGCTGCCGTGTTGTCGACCACGTTGAACGTGGTCGGCGGCGAATTGAAGGTGATCGTGACGGTGTTCGACAGCGCGGCATTGAGCGGCGGCTGGGTGCTGGCATCCACCACCGGCGCGTCGATGGTCGCCGTGCCGAGGTTGGACACGGTCGCCGACGAGCGCACCGGCGCGGCGGCGGCCACCAGCGACGGATCGTTCACCGCCAGGCCGAGGTCGCGCGCGCCGAACCGGGTGGGCTGGAACAGCCATGAGTTGCCGGCCGCCGGCGTGCCACTGCCCAGCGACAGCCTGACGCCATCCACCGTCTGCGGCAGCCCCGCGAACGGCCCGCTCACGACGTTGTCGGACAGGCGGATCACCGAATAGCTGGTGCCGTCGTAGGACAGCCGGTAGTCGCTGGTGGTCAGCGCGGACACGTCGGTGAACGCCGCATTGACGACCGCGGTGGTGCCGCTGCGCGGCGTCACCGCCGGCGCAGGCACGGCGAAGAAGTCGACGCCCGCAGCGCCGTTCAGGTCCTGCCCGAGCCGGTGCTGTTCGTTGAACATCTGGCCCAGCCCGATCGCGATGCGGCCCAGCGCGTTCTGCGCCGGGTCGAGCGACTCGCTGCGGAACTGCAGCAGCGCGCCGAGGCTGCCCCCGGTGAGGCTGCGCCCGTCGATCGGCACCGGCGCACCGGTGAACAGGTAGCCGACGTCCAGCCGGCGCGGGTCGTCCACGTTGGCCACCACCGCCAGCCGCAGCGGCGTCTCGCCGACCACCAGCGCCTGGCCGGTGCCGATGGTCACGTTGTAGCCACCATCGTTCTGCCGGATCACCTTCGCCGACACGAACTTGTTCAGCTCCATCACCAGCTTGTCGCGCTGGTCGAGCAGGTCGTTCGGCTGGATCGTGCCGTTGCCCGTCAGCGCGCCGATCTTGCCGTTCAGCTCCGCGATCTGGCTGGCGATCGAGTTGATGCTGTCGACCGTGCCGGTGATCTCTATGTTGACGCCCGAGCGCAGGTCGGTCAGCCGCTGGTCGAGGGCGTTGAAGCGCGAGATCAGCGCGCCGCTCTGCGAGATCAGCGCCTGGCGGGAGGTGGTCGTACCCGGACTGGCAGCGACATCCTGGACCG
>JBIITW010000359.1:0-2881 GCA_044340265.1 Burkholderiales bacterium
GCTGCGCCAGCGCCTGGGTGAGCGCGCTTACTTCCTCTGCCATCAACGGACCTGCGCAGGCGACCGGCGCGAACTTCGCGATGCCATGCGTGGTGGCCTCGGCACGATGCGCGGTGCCGAACGCGTCGTTCACGTAGATGTCGCACAGCGCTGCCATCTTCTTCGACAGCGCCTCGTCGTTCTTCTTCTCGCCCTTGTTGCAGCGGCAGTTCTCGAGCAGCACCACTTCACCGGCCGCGGGGGCGACTTCACCGGCATCGACCCAATCGCGGCGCAGCGCGACAGGCCGGCCCAGCAGCTGCGAGAGGCGCTCGGCGATCGGAGCCAGTGAATCCTCGGGCTTGAGTTCGCCCTCGGTCGGCCGGCCCAGGTGCGAGGTGACCATCACCCGCGCGCCCGCTTTCAACGCCTGCTCGATGCCGGGCACCGACGCCCTGATGCGGGTGTCGTCGGTGATCGCGCCCGCATCGTCCTGCGGCACATTGAGGTCGGCGCGGATGAACACCCGCTTGCCGGAAAGATCGAGATCGGTCATCCGCCGGATGTTCATCGTGCGTTCCTCATGTCGCGGCAGGCGCCTGCGCTACTTCGCCGCCATCAGGGCAAGGGTCGTGTCGAGCATCCGGTTCGAGAAGCCCCACTCGTTGTCGTACCAGCTGCAGACCTTCACCAGGCTGCCCGACACCTTCGTGAGCGTGGCGTCGAAGGTGCTCGAATGTGCGTCGTGGTTGAAGTCGACCGAGACCAGGGGACCGTCGCTGTAGCCGAGCACGCCCTTCCAGCCGGCCTGCGCCGCGGCTTCCTTCATGATCTTGTTGATCTCGTCCACCGTGGTCGGGCGGGCCGAGACGAAAGACAGGTCGACGATCGACACATTGATCGTCGGCACGCGCATCGCGAAGCCGTCGAGCCTGCCGTTGAGTTCCGGCAGGACCAGGCCAACGGCCGCTGCGGCGCCGGTCTTGGTCGGGATCATCGACTGGGTGGCCGAGCGCGCCCGGCGAAGGTCTTCATGATAGACGTCGGTCAGGACCTGGTCGTTCGTGTAGGCGTGGATGGTGGTCATCAGGCCGTTCACGATGCCGATCGAGTCATGCAGCACCTTGGCGACGGGCGCCAGGCAGTTGGTGGTGCACGATGCATTGGAGATGACCGTGTCGGTCGCCTTCAGCACCGAGTGGTTCACGCCATAGACGATGGTGGCGTCGACATCCTTGCCGCCGGGGGCGGAGATGATCACCTTCTTCGCGCCGCCCTTGATGTGCGCCGACGCTTTTTCCTTCGTGGTGAAGAAGCCGGTGCACTCGAGCACCACGTCGACGTTCAGCGAACCCCAGGGAATCTCGGCCGGGTTGCGGATCGCGAACACCTTGATGCGGTCACCGTTGACCACGATGCAATCGCCATCGACCTCGACCTTGCCGGGGAACTTGCCGTGGGCGGTATCGAAGCGGGTCAGGTGGGCATTGGTCTGCGCATCGCCGAGGTCGTTGATCGCCACGACCTGGATTTCGCTGGTGCGATTCGATTCATACACCGCACGCAGGATGTTTCGGCCGATGCGGCCGTAGCCGTTGATTGCAACACGGATTGCCATGGAACCCTCCGGAATGTCTTGGCAGTCGGGCAGACTGGGTTGTCAGCGGGGCTGCGGCACCGACCCCTGCGCGCCCGGCGCAGTGGGTGGAGCGCACTGGATGCTCCCGCGAGGCGGCAAGTCTACCGCAAGCATCGCGACGGTCCCGTGACCGGGTGCACGCTGGCAGCGTGCGGCGGACGCAACCGTCGCGTCCGACGCACGGCACCGGCTATTGAAGAAGCAGGTGGTCGACGGGTTGCCTCAGGATGCTGAAATCACCGAACGCGCAAGCGCGGCAACGCCTTCTGCGGTGAAGCCGAAGTGCTTGAACAGCACGCCCGCCGGCGCAGATTCTCCGAAACGGTCCAGGCCGAGCACGGCACCCCGCCCGTCGTCGATCGCGCCGACATACTTGCGCCAGAAATCCGAGACCCCGGCCTCGATCGCCACGCGGGGGACGTCGCGCGGCAGCACGGCCGCCCGCCACGCGGCATCCTGCGCATCGAACACCGATGTGCAGGGCATCGACACCACCCGCGCGGAAATGCCCTCGGCCTGCAGTTGCGCCCGCGCCGCCATTGCCAGGGCGACTTCCGAGCCGGTTGCGATCAGCACGACGGCCGGCTGACCTGCCTCGGCGTCGGCCAGCACGTAGCCGCCCCTCGCAATGCCGGTCAGCTGGGCAGCGCTGCGCGGCTGTGGCGCCAGCCCTTGCCGGGACAATGCGAACGCCGTCGGCCCGGAGATGCGTGTGAGCGCAGACTTCCATGCAACGGCAGTCTCCGCGCCATCGCAGGGACGCCAGACGTCGAGGTTCGGGATCATCCGCAGCGACGAGACCTGCTCCACGGACTGGTGTGTCGGGCCATCCTCGCCAAGCCCGATCGAATCATGGGTGAACACGAATACATTGCGCAGCCCCATCAGCGCTGCCATCCGCAGGGCGTTGCGCGAATAGTCCGAGAAGGTCAGGAATGTCCCGGTTTCGGGGATGAACCCGCCGTGCAGGGCCAGCCCGTTGGTGATCGCCGCCATCGCGAACTCGCGGACACCGAAATTGACGATGTTTCCGCGCAACGTCCCGCTGCCATCCGGCAGCACCACCCGGCTGCCCGCCCAGTCGGTGAACACGCTTCCCATGAGGTCAGCGGATCCTCCGATCAGTTCCGGCAGCGCGGGCGCCAGGGCGTTGAGGGTGTTCTGGGACGCCTTGCGGGTGGCGAAGGCATCCGGCTTGCCCTGCGCGGCCTCGATCGCGGCTGTCGCCGCCGCCTCGAAACCGGTCGGCAGTCCGCCGTCCAT
>JBIITW010000015.1:0-38721 GCA_044340265.1 Burkholderiales bacterium
GACGAGGCGGCCGCGCAGGCGGGAGGCCTCAGGCATGGATTCGGGTCTCGTCGGCCCCGGACAGGTTGCCCGCGCAGCGGCCGCAGATCGCCGGATGGTCGGGATGGCTGCCGATGTCATCGCGATAGTGCCAGCAGCGCGCGCACTTCGCGCCCTTGCTCGCCAGCGCCACCACCGTGGGCTCCGCGCCGTCGGCTGCACGCACGACGCGCGCACCAGAGGTGATGAACACGAACCGCAGGTCATCGCCCAGGGCGGAGAGCGCGTCATGCGCCTCACCCCCGACATGCACCTCGACTTCCGCAGCCAGCCCGGAACCGATGCTGCCCGCAGTGCGCAGCGCTTCGAGTTCCTTCAGGACCCGCGCGCGCACTTCGCGCACCGCAGACCAGCGCGCCTCGAGCGCAGGGTCTGCGGGCACGTCCGCCACCGGCCCCCAGGTGGTCGTGAACACCGTGGCTTCCGGGTCGCGCACCAGCACCGCCCAGGCCTCTTCCGCGGTGAACGTCAGCACGGGCGAGAACAGTTGCAGCAGCGTACGCGCGATCTCGTGCAGCGCGCTCTGTGCGGAACGGCGTGCGAACGAACCGGGCGCGGTGGTGTACAGCCGGTCCTTCAGGATGTCCAGGTAGAACGCGCCGAGGTCTTCGGAGCAGAAATGGTGCAGCCGCTGCACGCCGAGGTGGAACTCGTAGCGTTCGTAGTCGGCGGCGACCGCCACGCGCAGGCGTTCGAGCAGCACCGCCGCATAGCGGTCGATCTCTACCCGTTGCGCCATCGGCACTGCGTGCAGCGCCGGATCGAAGTCGTCCACGTTGGCGAGCAGGAAGCGGATCGTGTTGCGTACCCGCCGGTAGGATTCGACCACGCGTTTCAGGATCTCCTGCGAGATCGACAGTTCGCCCGAATAGTCGGTGGCGGCGATCCACAGGCGCAGTACGTCCGCGCCGAGCGAGTCGACCACCTGCTGCGGCGCGACCACGTTGCCCTTGGACTTGCTCATCTTGCGCCCATTGCCGTCGACGACGAAGCCGTGGGTGAGCAATGCACGGTAGGGCGGCGTGCCATTCATCATGCACGACACCAGCAGCGACGAATGGAACCATCCGCGGTGCTGGTCGGAGCCCTCGAGGTAGAGATCCGCCGGAAACGACGTCTCGCCGCGATGGGATCCCGGGCTGCCCGCGGCGCTGCGCGGACCGCCGAGGACCGTCTGGTGCGTCGAGCCGGAATCGAACCAGACGTCGAGCGTGTCCTTGATCTTCTCGTAGGACGAGGCGTCCTCGCCGATCAGCCCCTGTGCATCCAGCCGTTGCCAGGCTTCGATGCCGCCCTGCTCCACGGCCTTCGCGACCGCCTCCAGCAGTTCGGGCGTGCGCGGATGCAGCGCACCGGTCTCGCGATGCACGAAGAAGGGCATCGGCACGCCCCACTGCCGCTGGCGCGACAGCGTCCAGTCGGGACGATTGGAGATCATCGCGTGCAGCCGTGCCTTGCCCCAGGCCGGGAAGAACTGTGTCGCCTCGATGCCGCGCAGCGCAGTGGCGCGCAGCGGCTCCGCCGGCTTCGCGCCGCCGAAGCCCGGCGCATCGTCCATCGCGGCGAACCACTGCGTGGTCGCACGCAGGATCACCGGCGTCTTGTGCCGCCAGCAATGCATGTAGCTGTGCACATGCTTGCGGTCTTCATGCAGCAGGACGCCGTTCTCGCGCAGCCGCTCCACGATCAGCGGGTTGGCCTTCCAGATCATCAGGCCGCCGAATGCATCGAGCGTCGACACATACTTGCCGTCGCCCATCACCGGCGTGAGGATCTCGTCGTCCTTCATGCCGTAGCGGCGGCAGGACTGGAAGTCCTCCACGCCGTAGGCCGGGGCGGCATGCACGATGCCGGTGCCGGTCTCGAGCGTCACGTAGTCGGCCAGGTAGACCGGAGACAGGCGGCCGGCGAACGGGTGCGCAAACGCGATGCGCTCGAGCCTGGCACCTTCGGTCGTCGCGATCACCTGCCCTGCAAGTCCGTAACGCTGCAGGTTCGCCTCGACCCGGTCGGTCGCGAGGATCAGCAGTGACTCGCCCGCATCGACCAGCGCATACGAGAACTCGGGATGCACGTTGAGCGCCTGGTTCGCCGGCAGCGTCCACGGCGTGGTGGTCCAGATCACGATCCGGCCCGGCTTGTCCGGCAGCGCCGGCAGGCCGAAGGCCGCGGCGAGCTTCGCGTGCTCGACGAACGGGAAGCCGACGTCCACCGCGGTGTCGGTCCGGTCCTCGTACTCGATCTCTGCCTCGGCCAATGCCGACCCGCAGTCGAAGCACCAGTTCACCGGCTTCAACCCGCGGTACACATAGCCTTTCTCGAGCAGCGTGCCCAGCGCGCGGATCTCGTCGGCTTCGTTGCGCGGGTTCATCGTGGTGTAGGGGTTGTCCCAGTCACCGAACACGCCCAGCCGGATGAAATCCTTCTTCTGCCGCTCGACCTGCTCGGTTGCGTAGGCGCGCGCCAGCTTCTGCGTCTGCTCGGTGGGCAGGTTCTTGCCATGGGTCTTCTCGATCTGCACCTCGATCGGCATGCCATGGCAATCCCAGCCCGGTACGTAGGGCGCATCGAAGCCGGCCAGGGTGCGGCTCTTGACGACGATGTCCTTCAGCACCTTGTTGACGGCATGCCCGATGTGGATGTCGCCGTTGGCATAAGGCGGGCCGTCATGAAGCGTGAATCGCGGGCGGCCGCGGCTCGCTTCCCGGATCCGCTGGTACAGGCCGCGCTGCTGCCAGGCGGCGAGCATCGACGGCTCGCGCTTCGCCAGGTCGCCGCGCATCGCGAACGCCGTGTCGGGCAGGTTGAGCGTCTTCTTGTAATCGACCTTCGTTTCTTCGTTCATCTCGCCATCACATCAGGTTCGCCGCGGCGAGCCAGGCACGTGCCTGCTCGCAATCGATGCCGATCTGCCGGATCAGCGCGGGCAGGCCATCGTACCTTGCCTCGTCACGCAGCTTGTGCAGGAACTCGACCTTCACCTGCCGGCCGTACACGTCTGCGGCAAAATCGAACAGGTGCACCTCGAGGGTGGTACGGCCGTTGGCCTTCACGGTGGGCCGCACCCCGAGGCTGGCCACGCCCGGCAACGGACGCTCGCCCAGGCCCGACACGGTGACCGCGAAGATACCCGCAAGCGGCAGGTGCGCGCGCGGCACCCAGACATTGGCCGTCGGGAAGCCGAGTTCGCGCCCGAGCTTGTCGCCATGGACGATGCGACCGCTGATCGCATACGGCGCGCCGAGCAGCGCCTGCGCCAGGCGCATGTCGCCTGCCGACAGGGCCTCGCGCACCGCCGTGCTCGATACCCGCAGCCCGTCGACCCGGAAACTGGACAACCCCTCCAGGTCGAACGCCTCGGGCGTGCCGGCCCGACGCGCCGCGCCTGCGCGCAGCGTGTCTGCGTCACCGGCGCGGCGCGCGCCGAAGCGGAAATCGTCGCCGATCAGGATCCAGCGCGCACCGAGCCCGCGCAACAGTATCCGGTCGATGAACTCGTCGGGAAGCATCTGCGCGAGGCGGTAGTCGAACCGGCAGACATGGACCTGGTCCACCCCGCAGCTCGACAGCAGCCGCAGCTTGTCGCGCAGCCCGGTCAGTCGCAACGGCGCCTTGTCAGGCGCGAAGAACTCGCGTGGATGCGGCTCGAAGGTGAGCACTGCAGCCGGCAGACCGCGAGCGTCGGCCGCATCGCGCAGGCGACGCAACATTTCGCGATGGCCAAGGTGCACGCCATCGAAATTGCCGATGGTGAGTGCAACCGGGCGCGCGGCAGTCGGAGGGACGGATCGGAAGACACGCATGGCGCAGTAAGCCCCTGAATCATAGCCGGTTTCGAATGGTCGCCGGGAAACGCCTGCGCACCGCCGATAATCTTTTCGCCCAGGCACCGTGCAATCGGCCCTGGATGTTTCATTTTCGCAGCCGATAATCGGATGTTGACCGAACTTCATGCCGCTTTTAACGAACTTGCCACCGGATTCAGGTAGCCTTTCATCCCTGACTCGAGCAACCGCACGATGCCCACGACCGTCTCCCAGACCCGCCCGGACACCCCCGCCGATGATGGCGTGATCAGCGCCAGCCTGCGCAGGGTACGCTCGCTTTGGTCGCGACTCGCGCGCTCGGTCGACGAGATCGGCCAGCCCGCCGGCGGCGGCATGAGCCGGCGCTCGCTGGAACGGATCCGCGAGACGCTGAACGAATGCGCGATCGAACGCGGCGGCGAAGCTTCGGCGCGCACCCGTGCCGCGCAGATCGGCGACGCCTACCTGCGGCTGGACGAAACCCGTCGGCTCGACGTGCTCAGGCTGCTGGCCACCGACTTCGGCGCCGACCCCGCCCGGGTCACCGCCGCGGTCAGCGCATGGCAGCGCTCGATCGGCGGCAGCGCGCAGCCGCTGGCCGAGGTCGAGCTGCGCGAAGCCGTACGCACCCGGCGCAACGTGATCCTGCGCCAGTTCAACGCGCTGCCGGCAGGCACCAAGTTCCTGGTCGACCTGCGCGCCGAGGTGCTGCGCCACCTGCCGGCCGAACCATCGCTTGCCGCGCTCGACCGCGACCTCGAACTGCTGCTGCAGAGCTGGTTCGACGTGGGTTTCCTGTCGCTCGACCGGATCACCTGGGATTCCCCGGCTTCGCTGCTCGAGAAACTGATCGCCTACGAGGCGGTGCACGAGATCCGCTCCTGGAGCGACCTGCGCAACCGCCTCGACTCCGATCGCCGCTGCTATGCGTTCTTCCACCCGCGCATGCCGCTCGAGCCGCTGATCTTCGTCGAAGTCGCGCTGACCAAGGGGCTGAGCGACAACGTGCAGGTGCTGCTCGACGAGACCCGCCGCGAGTTCGATCCACGCGAAGCCGATACCGCGATGTTCTATTCGATCTCGAACACCCAGGTCGGATTGCGCGGCGTGAGCTTCGGCAACTTCCTCATCAAGCGGGTGGTGTCCGCGCTGCAGCGTGACCTGCCGCAGTTGCGCCAGTTCTCGACCCTGTCGCCGATCCCTGCCTTCCGCAGCTGGCTGCGCAAGGCCGACGATGCGCCGATCGTGTCGGGATTGCGCGAACGCGAACTCAAGCTGTTCGAGGCCACCTTCCACGAACCGCTGGGTGCCGCCGCGCTGACCCGGGCGATCGACCTGACCGCGCGGGCGAACGATCCGGCGATGTCCGACCTGCTGAAGCCGTTCGTGCTGCGTACGGTCGCGCACTACCTGGCCAACGCCAGGTCCGGCGATCGTCCGCACTGCCCGGTGGCGCGCTTCCACCTGTCCAACGGCGCCCGCCTGGAGCGGCTCAACTGGCTGGCGGACACCTCGGCCAAGGGCATCGCGCAATCGGCCGGCGTGATGGTGAACTACCTGTACCGGCTGTCGCATATCGACGACAACCATGAACGCTTCGCGCGCGAGGGACAGGTGGTCGCATCGTCCGAGGTGCGCAGGCTGCTCTAGCAACGAGTTGGCGCACAGCACAACTGTCCCGGGAGCGTCATGAAGCAGTCATCCCGGCGGGCGATCATCGTTGCGCCATGCACGAACCGGCCCTCCGAGGAAAGCGCCCCGAACCCGGCGAAACGCCATACCGAGCCATCTGGATCTCGGACCTGCACCTGGGCACGCCGGGCTGCCAGGCCGACGCCCTGCTGGAATTTCTCAGGACGACGGAAAGCGACACGCTCTACCTGGTCGGCGACATCATCGACGGCTGGCAGTTGCGCCGCAACTGGCATTGGCCGCAGGCCCACAACGACGTGATCCAGAAGATCCTGCGCAAGGCGCGCAAGGGGACACGCGTGGTGTTCGTACCGGGCAACCATGACGAATTCGCCCGTCGCTACGTCACGCACAACTTCGGCGGCGTGGACGTGGTCGACGACTGCATCCACGTGACCGCCGACGGCAAGCGCCTGTGGGTCACCCACGGCGACCTGTTCGATGGCGTGATCCAGTGCGCGCGCTGGCTGGCCTATGCCGGCGACACGTCGTACAACTTCACGCTCAAGGTCAACCGCTGGTTCAACCGCGTGCGCGCGCACATGGGCCTGCCCTACTGGAGCCTGTCCGGTTACCTGAAGCTCAAGGTCAAGCGTGCCGTGAGCTATGTCAGCGACTTCGAACATGCCGTCGCCCGCGAGGCACGCAACCGCGGCGTGCATGGCGTGGTCTGCGGCCATATCCACCATGCCGAGATGCGCGAGATCGAAGGCATCCTCTATTGCAACGACGGCGACTGGGTCGAGAGCCTCACCGCACTGGTAGAACACCGCGACGGCACGCTCGAGATCATCGGCGGCGATGCACGGATCGCACCGGCCGCCGCGGGGACGCGGCGCCGGGTCGTGCCTCCGATCTTCGGCCAGCCGGGGCTGGTTCCCTGCCCGCTGGTGGTCAGCCGCCAGGCGCCGGATGCGCTGAGGGAGGCGGCAGCGTCATCAGCGGTTCACCCATCCTGATCCGGTGCCCCGCCTCGACACCGGGGCACAGTTCGAAGCCGCGCGGCGCGAACACGATGATCGTCGATCCATGCTGGAAGAAGCCCATCTCGTCTCCCTTCGCGAGCCGGGCGGTGCACGGTATCTCGTTCGGACCGAGGTAGCGCAGGTGCAGCAGCACGTCGGCGAACTTCAGCCGGATGCTGGCGACCAGGATCGCGGCCACCGGCACCAGCGCGACAGGCCAGCCACCCTGCTGCAGCCGCAGGCGCACCACCGCGCGCTCGTTGCGGCAGAACAGCCGCTGCACCCGCGCAAGTGCCACCGGGTTCACGTTCCAGGTATCCCCGCTCAGGTAGGTGACATGGTCTACGTCGCAGTCGTGCGGCGCGTGGAACCGGTGGTACATGCCGGAGGTGAGGCGAAGCGTCGCATACACCCCGTCCTTGAACGTCCGTGTCTCCTGCGTCGGCCCGAACAGCTCGTCGATGCGGTAGGGAAACCCCTTGGCCTGGATGAGGGTGCCATCCTCGACCCTGCCGCAGGCGCCCACGATTGCATCGCTGGGGCTGCACAGATGGCGCGGGTCGGCATCGATCGTGCGCGCCCCGGGCACCAGTTCGCGCGTGAAGCACGCATGCAGCGTGCGGAACTCCTGCGTCCGTGCATCGCGCAGGTCGAGGTCGCCGAACTTCTGCCACAGGCGCATGGAGATGCGCACCAGCCATCGATTCTCGATGCTGCTGAACCAGCCCATGCACAGGGTGGCCAGCCTGCGCGGAATGCGGTTGCAAAGCAGGAAGTTGACATCTTCCTGCGCCAGGATCCGGCTTACGAAATCGATTTTCACGGGTCTGTCAATTCACTCTGGTAGACGATAAGAACCACACAACGGAAAAGCTCATGCAGACAACGCTCGCAGGGATGGCAGCCGCGCTCGCACTCTTCGCCTGGTCGTTCCCGAAGGCTCGCAGACGGTTGCAACTGTCGCGCGCCAAGCATCGGTCGCTGGCGGGGCACTCGCGGCTGGCCAAGCGAATCGCCGGGCTGGTGCCGGGCTATGCCTACGAAGCGCAGGCCTTCTTCGAATCCGACGATGCACCGGCAGACGTGGTGGCCCGCCGCCGCGCCGCGTTCCAGCGCATGGCCGCCGAGTTCGATGCCCGGTTCCCGGTCGGCGCGAAGATGACCCGCGAGGCGGCGGAGCTCATTTCGGACCTGAAGTTCACCGGCAGCTACCGGGTGCCGTTCCAGTATGCGCCGTACCTGCGCGAGCACCTGCACACCAGCCATTTCCTGCGTGAATCGGCCGGCGTGACGGTGACCGACGTCGACGGCAACACCTTCCTCGACCTGACCGGCTCGTACGGCGTCAACGTGTTCGGCTACGACTTCTACAAGGAATGCATCGACGAGGGCGTGGCGGCGGTGCGCGCGCTCGGACCGGTGCTCGGCGACTACCATCCCTGCGTGCTGGAGAACGTGCAGCGGCTCAAGCGCATCTCGGGGCTGGACGAAGTGTCGTTCCACATGTCCGGAACCGAGGCGGTGATGCAGGCAGTGCGCCTCGCGCGATACCACACGCGAAGGTCCCATCTGGTGCGCTTCTGCGGCGCCTACCACGGCTGGTGGGAGGACGTGCAGCCCGGTCCCGGCAACCCCCTGCCGCCGCGCGAAACCTACACGCTGCGCGACATGGACGCGCGCTCGCTCGAGGTGCTGCGCACGCGGCGCGACGTGGCCTGCGTGCTGGTCAATCCGCTGCAGGCGCTGCATCCGAACAAGGGGGCTCCCGGCGATTCCTCGCTGCTCGACAGCGCGCGCAAGGCGGGTGTCGACCGCGAAGCCTATGCCCGATGGCTGCAGCAGCTGCGCGAAGTCTGCACCGCCAACGGCATCGTGCTGATCTTCGACGAGATCTTCGTCGGCTTCCGCCTCGCACGGGGCGGCGCCCAGGAATACTTCGGCGTGCAGGCAGACATGGTCACCTACGGCAAGACACTCGGCGGCGGGTTGCCGGTGGGCGTCATCTGCGGCCGCGCCGCGCTGATGAAGAGGTTCCGTGAAGACCGCCCGGCCGACATCTGCTTTGCACGCGGCACGTTCAATTCGCATCCCGGCGTGATGGGGACGATGAAGGCCTTCCTCGATCGCCTGGACACGCCGCAGGTGCAGGCGATCTACGCGGGGATCGACGAGCGCTGGAACGCGCGCGCGGCACGCCTGAACGGCCTGCTCGCCGATGCGGGGATACCGGTACGCGTCGCCAACCTGTCGTCGATCTGGACCGTGTACTACACCGTCCCGGCCCGCTACAACTGGATGCTGCAGTTCTATCTCCGCCTCCATGGCCTCGCCTTGAGCTGGGTGGGCACGGGCCGACTGGTGTTCAGCCTCAACTACGGCGAGGTCGAGTTCGACGAGGTCTGCAGGCGCTTCGTGCGCGCATGCGTGCAGATGAAGGAAGAGGGTTGGTGGTGGGAAAGTCCCACGGTCACCAACCGCTCGATCCGCCGCAGGCTGCTGGCCGAGACGCTTCGCCAGCGCCTGCTTGCGCTCAGTGGCGCCGCACGTGCGGCATCGGGTCGATGAACTCGCCGCGAAGCAGGTGGAAGGGCGCCTTGTAGTAGAGGGCGATATCGTGGAACGGATCGGTCAGGATCTTCAGCGCCCAGGTGGCGCCGGTGAGGAAGTTGTGTGACGACCAGAGCTGGACGACGCGGAACAGGAGTCCCGCGACGGCCAGCGCGAGCCACCAGAGGCCGAGCGCGTCCACGAACTCACGCGTGGCAGCGGCATCTTCGAACGACGACACCGGCAGCAGCGCCACCGGCACCAGGAGCCAGGCGGACATCAGCACCACCTTGCGACGGATGTTGTAGCCGAGCTTGATGGCTTCCTTGTGCGCATCGGTCGCCTGGTTCACCTGGTCGTAGCCGCGCGGCTCGAAGAAGAAATGCCCCGCCTGGCGGGAGGTCATGGAAACGCACCAGCCGAGGATGGCCGCGACGGCGGGATCGATGAACAGCAGCACGTAGGCGACGAGGAAGCTCACCGCGCTCAGCAGATGCAGGGACTGGTTGATCCGGCTGTGGTGGTAGAAGCGATGATCATCCCAGCGCTGCGTTGCGAGTTCATTGAATACACCCTTCACGGCGGCCCTCCTGTGGTTGTCGGGAGCGGGCACGCGAAGCGGCGCTGCCCTGCCCCGGCGTGATGTTGGTCGACGTCGGTGAAGGGATCGTGACAAATTGTTTGCAGGCCTGAAACATCCCGTTCATCACGCTGCCGCAACCCGCCGGTAGGCTCGTGCGATGGCAGTGATCACTTCCAACGCGTTCGATGCCGCCGTGCCTGCCCGGGCCGACGGCGCGCTGCGCATCGCATACGTGACCGAGACCTACCCGCCCGACGTGAACGGCGTCGCCACCACCGTCGCCTCGATGGTCGCAGGGTTGCGCAGGCGCGGCCATGATGTGCAGCTCGTACGGCCGCGGCAGCAGCAGCAGCAGCAGTCACTGTCGCCCGCCCGTGCAGGCGTCGCCGCGCACGCTGCCTGCGCCCTGCCCGAGCCGGACGACGTGCTGCTGGGAAGCCTGCCGGTCCCGTTCTACCCGGGACTGCGGATGGGCGCCCCGTGCCGGGGCAAGCTGGTGAAGCTGTGGCAGCAGCACAGGCCTGACGTCGTGCACATCGCGACCGAGGGCCCGTTGGGCTGGTCGGCGCTGGCGGCGTGTCGCTCGCTCGGCCTGCCGGTCACATCCGATTTCCGCACCAACTTCCATGCCTACAGCGGGCACTACGGCGTCGGCTGGTTGCAGGACATGATCATGGCGTACCTGCGGCACTTCCACAATCGCACGCTGCAGACGATGGTGCCCACCGAACCGCTGCGCCGCGAACTGGCGGCCACCGGGTTCCGCGACGTCACCGTGGTCGCGCGCGGGGTCGACACCATCCGCTTCGACCCCGCGTACCGCAGCGATGCCCTGCGTGCCCACTGGGGCGCGGGGCCCGATGACCCGGTCGTGCTCAGCGTCGGCCGCCTCGCGCCCGAGAAGAACCTCGACACCCTGTTGCGCGCGTTCGAAGCGGTCCGCACGCGCGTGCCAGGCGCCCGACTGGTCGTCGTCGGCGATGGCCAGCTGCGTTCATGGATCCATGAACGCTGCCCCGATGCAGTGATCGCGGGCGAGCGTGTCGGTCATGACCTCGCGGTCCACTATGCCTCCGCCGACCTGTTCCTGTTTCCCAGCCTGACCGAGACCTTCGGCAACGTCACCACCGAGGCCATGGCCAGCGGACTGGCGGTGGTCGCCTTCGACTACGCCGCGGCCGCGCGGCTGATCCGCTCCGGGGAGAACGGCCTGCTCGTCCCGTACGAGGACGCCGCGACGTTCATCGAATATGCAGCGGTACTGGCCGGCGACCGCTCGCGCGCAAAGGCGATCGGACAGCGCGCGCGCGCGACCGCCTGCGCCTGCGGCTGGGACGCCGTGGTGGATGCCTTCGAATCGGTACTGGCTGGCGCCATGCGCGGCACGCCCTTCCGGTTGCAGGAAGACCGGCCTGCCGTGCGGCGCGCAGCCTGAGCGCACGCCACCGGAGCAGTCAAAGCTTCACGACATCGTCATGCGGTGGCAACGACGGGACTTCACGCTCGCTTCTGTCATAAACAGCCTGTCTGGACATGCTCGCGACCGCTGCCACCCCGACCCGCCGCGCTGAGGCTTCCTCGACGCGGAAACGTCCCCCGGCACTGGAAATCGCCTGGGCCACCCACCAGGACGACGTCCGGCTGGCCCAGCGCCTGCGCTACCGAGTGTTCGTCGACGAGATGGGCGCGAAGATCGAGGTGCCGCCGGGCACGCCTCCGGGCCTCGATGTCGACCCGTTCGATGACGCCTGCGAACACCTGCTGGTGCGGGCGGCCGCCTCGGATGACGCCCCCGCGCAGGTGGTGGGCACCTATCGCGTGCTCACCCCGGCGGGCGCGCGGCGCACCGGCGGCCTGTACACCGACAGCGAGTTCGATATCCGGCGGCTGGACGCACTGCGGCCGCGGATGGCCGAACTCGGCCGATCCTGCACGGCACCCGAATGGCGCCGCGGCAGCGTGATGCTCCTGCTGTGGAGCGCCCTGGGCGAGTTCATGGAGCGTTCCCGGCTCGACTACATGATCGGCTGCGCGAGCATCCCGATGCACGATGGTGGCCGGCAGGCGGCGAGCCTCTGGCAGTCCCTGCGAACCACCCACCTGTGCGATCCGCACTGGCGGGTACTGCCGCGCAGGCCGCTCGCCATGGAGGGCTTCGACATACCCGCGGAGGTCGAGACCCCGGCGTTGATCAAGGGCTACCTGCGCTGCGGCGGCAAGGTGCTCGGTGCGCCGGCGCACGACCCGGACTTCGGCGTGGCCGACCTGCCGATGATGCTCGCGCTGGCCGACCTGCCCTCCGCCTATCGCGCGCGGTTCATCGGCCACTGAGCCGCAGGCTTCAACCGGTGACGCGGCGCGAAAAATCCTTCAGCCTGAAACCGAACAGGCCCAGCGCGGCGAAGTAGACGGCGGCACCGATCGCACAGACCACCCCGAGGCGCAGCGCGCGCTCCAGGCCCTGCCAGGCGAGCCACTGTTCCTGGGGTCCGGCGGCCCACCAGAGGGCACCGCCCATCAGGCCCAGCGCAGCGAGGATCTTCAGCCCGAACAGGCCCCACCCCGGCTGCGGCTGGTAGGCGCCGATGCGGCGCAGCCCGCGCAGCAGCAGCCATGCATTCAGGCAGGCACCGAGGCCTATCGCCAGCGCGAGGCCAGCATGGGCGAACGGCTGGACGAACACGAGGTTCATCACCTGGGTCGCGGCCAGCGTGACCAGCGCGATCTTCACCGGCGTGCGCACGTCCTGCCGCGCATAGAAGCCGGGGGCGAGCACCTTCACCGCGATCAGGCCGATCAGCCCCACGCTGTAGGCGGTCAACGCAGCGCGGGTCATCGCCACATCGTGCGCGCTGAACGCGCCATGGTGGAACAGCGTGGCGACCAGCGGCATCGACAGCACCGCCAGCGCCAGCGCAGCCGGTGCAGCGAGCATCAGCGTGATGCGCAGGCCCCAGTCGAGCAGGCGGCTGTACTCGTCGGCCGTGCGGTCGGCGTGGCTGCGCGCGAGGCTGGGCAGCAGGATGGTGCCCAGCGCAACGCCGAGCAGGCCGGTCGGGAACTCCATCAGGCGGTCGGCATAGTAGAGCCAGGAGACGCTGCCGCTGACCAGGAAGGACGCGAAGATGGTGTTGATCAGCAGGCTGATCTGGGCCACGGACACGCCGAACACCGCAGGGCCCATCTGGCGCAGCACCCGGCGCACGCCTTCGTCGCGGCTGCCCCATCTCGGACGCGGCAGCATGCGCAGCCGGCGCAGGAAGGGCATCAGGAATGCAAGCTGGAGCAGGCCGCCGACGAAGACCGCCCAGGCCAGTGCCTTCACAGGCGGATCGAACATCGGCGCGAACCAGAGCGCGAACGCGATGAACGACAGGTTGAGCAGCGCCGGCGCGAAGGCCGGGATCGAGAACCGGCTGTAGGTGTTCAGGATGCCGGCGCCAAGCGCAGTCAGCGAAATGAACAGGATGTACGGAAACGTGATGCGCAGCAGGTCGACGGTCAGCGCGAACTTGTCAGGATCGGCAACGAAACCGGGCGCCGACAGCCAGACGATCGCCGGCGCGGCCACGATGCCCACGGCGGTGACCACGATCAGCGCGACCGCGAGGGTGCCTGCGACATGGTCGACCAGGAGCCGGGTCTCGTCCTCGCTCCGCCGGTTGCGGTATTCGGCCAGGATCGGCACGAAGGCCTGCGAGAATGCGCCCTCGGCGAAGATCCGGCGCAGCAGGTTGGGCAGCTTGAAGGCGACGAAGAAGGCATCGGTGGCGGCCCCGGCACCGAACATCCGGGCGATCAGCAGGTCGCGGACGAAGCCCAGGATCCGGGAAACAAGAGTCATGCTGCTGACAGCCCCGAACGCGCGCAGCAGGTTCATCGGCGTGGCTCCTCCCGATGGCTGGCACCCTGTCGTACCCTGCCGCAACGTGGGCGGTTGAATTCCAGCCCCGTCCGCAGTACTATCCAAGGCTTTTCGCTGCACCCTGCTCGCCAACGCCCGCGACCTTTGCCGCGAGCGTCCAACCGTTTCACCAACAGAGACCCGCCGTGGCCAATTCCGCTCAAGCCCGCAAACGTGCACGCCAGGCCGACGCCCAGCGCGCCCACAACACCACCCTGCGTTCCGCGCTGCGCACTGCGATCAAGAAGGTCCGCACCGCGATCGCCGCCGGCAACAAGGCCGACGCCCAGGCAGCCTTCAACACCAGCGTTTCGGTGATCGACCGCATCGCCGACAAGGGCATCGTCCACAAGAACAAGGCTGCCCGCCACAAGAGCCGCCTGTCGGCTGCCGTCAAGGCGATCGCCTGACCGGTGCTGGATGAAAGACCCGGACACGTTCTTGCGGCGAGTCCGGCGGGCCGGCGATAGAGGAGCGTAGTACACGCCTGCGAGTGTAGCAGCCGTGACCGACGGTCTTCCCGGCAGCAGCAGGCTTCTTCCTTCCGTCGCTTGCAGTCGACGGCTGGCAGGATCAAAATTCGTACCGGTCTCGCGACCGATGAGCACGGCGGCAGCAGCCGCCGTTGTCTTTTGCGAGTCCGCCCAGCAAGGCCCGTGCAGCGCGAGCGGTCTTCACGCCGTCAACGCCGCCCCGTCAGACACGGGCCCCGTTTCCATGTCCGATTCTGCCTACAGCCCCCGGAGGGCCCAGATGTCCGCTCACCTGATGAACACCTACAAGCGACTGCCGGTCGCATTCGTGCGCGGCGAAGGCGCATGGCTGTGGGACGAATCGGGCAAGCGCTACCTCGACGCGCTGGCCGGCATCGCGGTCAACGGCCTGGGCCATGCACATCCGAAGCTGGTCGCGGCGATCGCCGACCAGGCCGCGAAGGTGATCCACACCTCGAACATCTACCGGATCATCGAGCAGGAGCAGCTCGGCGAGAAGCTGGCGCAACTCTCCGGCATGGACAACGCATTCTTCAACTGCTCCGGCGCCGAAGCCAACGAGACGGCGATCAAGCTCGCCCGCCTCTATGGCCACCAGCGCGGCGTCGAACTGCCGACCATCGTCGTGATGGACCGCTCCTGGCATGGCCGCACCATCGCCACCCTGTCGGCCACCGGCAACCGCAAGGCGCAGGCCGGCTTCGAGCCGCTGCTCGGCGGTTTCGCGCGCGTGCCGTTCAACGACCTCGAGGCGGTCAACCGGGTCGCCGAGAACAACGCGAACATCGTCGCGGTGCTGGTCGAGCCGGTGCAGGGCGAAGGCGGCATCCAGATCCCCGAGAAGACCTACCTCGCCCACCTGCGCGAACTGTGCGACCGCAAGCAGTGGCTGTTCATGCTCGATGAAGTCCAGAGCGGCATGGGTCGTACCGGCAAGTGGTTCGCCTACCAGCACACCGACCTCAAGCCCGACGTGCTGACGCTGGCCAAGGGCCTCGCCAACGGCATGCCGATCGGCGCCTGCGTGGCGCGCGGCGTCGCGGCCAGCGTGTTCGGCCCGGGCCACCATGGCACCACCTTCGGCGGCGGCGCGCTGATCTGCCGCACGGCACTGACCACGCTGCAGGTGATCGAGGAAGAGGGCCTGCTCGACCGCGCCCGCGTGCTCGGCGAGCGCATGGTGGCCGGCTTCCGGCAGGAACTCGCCGGCGTGTCGGGCATCACCGAGATCCGCGGCGCCGGCCTGATGCTCGGCATCGAGCTCGACCGCCCTTGCAATGAACTGGTCGCGCAGGCGCTGGAAGCAGGCCTGCTGATCAACGTCACCTACGACAACATCGTGCGCATGCTGCCGCCGCTGATCATCTCCGATGCGCAGGCCGACCAGATCGTGTCCATGCTGTCGCCGCTGATCCGCAACTTCCTCGCCCGGTAACGGTGCAGGCGCAGGCCCGGACATGAGCAAGCCCCGGCATTACCTCACCTTCCTCGACTTCAGCCGCGAGGAGTACGACCACCTGTTCGCGCGCGCGGCCTGGATCAAGGGCGAGTTCAAGTCCTACCGCCGCTACTGGCCGCTGGAAGACCGCACGCTGGCGATGATCTTCGAGAAGGCCAGCACGCGCACCCGGCTGTCGTTCGAGGCCGGCATGCACCAGCTCGGCGGCGCGGCGATCTACCTGAACACGCGCGACACCCAGCTCGGCCGCGGCGAGCCGGTCGAGGACATGGCGCAGGTGGTCTCGCGCATGGTCGACATCGTGATGATCCGCACCTTCGGACAGGAGATCGTCGAACGGTTCGCCAAGGTGTCGCGCGTGCCGGTGATCAACGGCCTGACCAACGAATACCATCCCTGCCAGATCCTCGGCGACATCTTCACCTTCATCGAGCGCCGCGGCCCGATACAGGGCAAGACGGTCGCCTGGATCGGCGACTCGAACAACGTCTGCAACACCTGGCTGCAGGCAGCCACCGTGCTCGACTTCAACGTGCACGTATCCACCCCTCCCGGCTACGAAGTCGAGCCCGAGCGCGCCGGCATCTACGACACCACCCACTTCGAACAGTTCGCCGACCCGATGGACGCCGCCCGCGACGCCGACCTGATCACCACCGACGTCTGGACCAGCATGGGCTTCGAGGCCGAGAACGCCGAGCGCATGAAAGCCTTCGAAGACTGGTGCGTCGACGCCGACATGATGCGCGCGGCCAGGCCCGACGCCCTGTTCATGCACTGCCTGCCCGCCCATCGCGGCGAGGAAGTCACCGCCGAGGTGATCGACGGCCCGCAGAGCGTCGTCTGGGACGAAGCCGAGAACCGCATGCATGTCCAGAAGGCCCTGCTCGAGTTCCTCCTCCTGGGCCCCGTCACGCCGTGAACACCCCGAAATTGGGGTCAGACCCCATTTTCGCGAAATCCGGGTCAGAGACGATTTACTGCCCGCCCGCGGCACGGCATCCCGTCCCGGCACCCACGCCGCTGCTGATGCAGCCGACGCAGCCGACGCAGCGGGCGATGGTGGCATCGGGGGCCATGCTGGCGATGGCGAGCACCCTGTCGCTGCCGATCGAAGCCGCGGCGCAGGACTGGCCGACGCGCCCGATACGCATGCTGGTCGCGGCCGGCCCCGGCAGTTCGCTCGACGTGCTGGCCAGGGTGATCGGCGAGCGCCTGCGCGAAGACCTCGGCCAGTCGGTGGTGATCGACAACCGCCCCGCCGGCGGGGGCACCGTGGCGACCGCCGCCGGTGCGCAATCCGCGCCCGATGGCCATACCCTGCTGATCAGCTTCAACGGGCCCCTGTCGCTCGCGCCGTTCCTCTACGCCAGGCTGCCCTACGACCCTGCGCGCGACCTGGCGCCCGTGGTCGTGACCAGCACTTCGCCCAATATCCTGGCCGTGAACGCCGACCTGCCGGTGCGCACCGTGGCCGACTGGACAAGGCATGCAAAGGGCGCAGGCGGCCGGCTGACCTATGCCTCTGTCGGCAACGCCAGTTCATCGCACCTCACCATGGAACTGTTCCGCTCGGTCGCGGGCTTCGATGCCGTGCACAGCCCCTACAACGGCGCCCCGCCCGCCGCCGCCTCGGTCGCGCGCAACGAGACACAGGCGCTGTTCGCAGCGCCCACCGCACTGGCTGCACACCTGCAATCGGGCCGGATACGCGCGATCGCGGTCACCAGCGCGGCGCGCTACGCGTTGTTGCCCGACCTGCCGACACTCGCCGAATCCGGCTACCCCGGCTTCGAGGCGATGCTCTGGAACGGCATACTCGTGGCCTCCGGCACGCCCAGGGCGCTGATCGATCGACTGAACGGCACGATCAATGCGATCCTCTCGCATCCGGATGCGCGCAACCGCATCACGGGCGCCGGGCTCGATCCTGCCGGCGGCCGGCCGGAGGCATTTGCCGCACTCATCAAGTCCGAAGCGGCCCGCTGGGCGCCGCTGATCCACAAGCTGGCCATCCGGCTCGACTGACCGGCGGCCTCGGCCCTGCGCAGCACAATCGACACCCTCCTTCCCTCCACCCGTCCCGACATCCGAAACCATGGCAAAGAAGAACAGCAGCGCCCCCAAGAAAGTCGTCCTCGCCTATTCCGGGGGCCTCGATACCTCGGTGATCCTGAAGTGGCTGCAGGACGTGTACGAGTGCGAGGTGATCACCTTCACCGCCGACATCGGCCAGGGCGAGGAAGTCGAGCCGGCACGGCGCAAGGCGCAGATGTTCGGCGTGAAGCAGATCTTCATCGAGAACCTGCAGGAAGAGTTCGTACGCGACTTCGTGTTCCCGATGTTCCGTGCGAACACCGTGTACGAGGGCGAATACCTGCTCGGCACCTCGATCGCCCGCCCGCTGATCGCCAAGCGCCTGGTCGAGATCGCGAAGAAGACCGGTGCCGACGCCATCTCGCACGGCGCCACCGGCAAGGGCAACGACCAGGTGCGCTTCGAACTCGGCGCCTACGCACTGATGCCGGACGTCAAGGTGATCGCCCCCTGGCGCGAATGGGACCTGCTCTCGCGCGAGAAGCTGCTCGCCTACGCCGACCAGCACAAGATCCCGGTCGACTACAAGAAGCGCAAGGGCGGCGGCGCACCGTATTCGATGGACGCCAACCTGCTGCACATCTCCTACGAGGGCGGCATCCTCGAGGATCCGAGCTTCGAGCCTGAAGATTCGATGTGGCGGCTCACCGTGTCGCCCGAGAAGGCACCGAACAAGCCCGAGTACATCGAACTGGGCTACCAGCGCGGCGACATCGTGTCGGTCAACGGCGTGAAGATGTCCCCGGCGAAAGTGCTGATCGAGCTGAACCGCCTCGGCGGCAAGCACGGCATCGGCCGCCTCGACCTGGTCGAGAACCGCTATGTCGGCATGAAGTCGCGCGGCTGCTACGAGACGCCCGGCGGCACCATCATGCTCAAGGGACACCGGGCGATGGAGTCGATCACGATGGACCGTGAAGTGCTCGCGCTGAAGGACGACCTGATGCCGCGCTACGCACGGATGATCTACAACGGCTACTGGTTCAGCCCGGAGCGCCTGCTGCTGCAGACGCTGATCGACGCCTCGCAGGCGACGGTCAACGGCACGGTGAAGCTCAAGTTGTACAAGGGCACCGTGATCTGTGTCGGCCGCGAGTCCAAGACCGACACCCTGTTCGACATGAAGATCTCCACCTTCGAGGACGACCAGGGCGCCTACAACCAGGCCGACGCCGGCGGCTTCATCCGCCTGAACGCACTGCGGATGCGCATCGCCGCATCGCGCGGCGCGCGCAAACGCACGAAGTAGCAAGCCCGCCGCATCTGCCCGGGAGCGCCGTCCACGGATCAGGGGCGGCCCTTCCCGCGCAGCGCGCGGCGCGCTATCGTTCGGGCATGCCACCGCGCCTGCCGCCGATCATCATCGACATCGAAGCCTCCGGTTTCGGCGCGGGCAGCTACCCGATCGAGATCGGCGTGGTCATGGACGACGGGCAGAAGTACTGCTCGCTGATCCAGCCACGGACGGACTGGACACACTGGGACACGAGCGCCGAGAAGGTGCATGGCATCTCGCGCGCGACGCTGCTCGCCCATGGTCGCCCGGTGTTCGAGATCGCCGGCCGGCTGAACGAGATGCTGCGAGGACGCACAGCCTACAGCGATGGCTGGGTGGTAGACCGTCCGTGGCTCGACCGGCTCTACGCCGCCGCGTCGATGCGCTGCGAGTTCACGTTCAGCTCCCTGGAGATGATCCTGTCCGAACAGCAGATGGCAGCGTGGGCGGACGCCAAGCGCGTGCTGCTGGAAGAGAGCCGCGATCCGAGGCACCGCGCGAGTCATGACGCGTTGATGGTGCAGGAGACGTTTGAGAGGACGCGGGGGATCGGAAATGACTTTACGCCTGTGTAGGTGTTCGAAACAACACCCCTCATGACGGCCAGAGCCAACCTTTTTGTCCTTTTCTGTTCAGTCGCAATTTGCGGTTGCGCGTCATCCCTTCCTGCCGAACGCCAAGACAAGCTCGACGGAATATTGCTCTACGGATATGTCAATTTAGAACCTTCGGAAGAGTTAACTGCCAAAGCAAGGCGAACCCGGGAGTTAACTGCTCATTGCGAAGTTAACGTAGAGCCCTGGTGTAGTGGTCTAAAGAGTTACATGTTCGTGAACTTACTGCTGATGAACACTTACACAGGGGGACTTCGATCCGTCGGGACCTTTGCTCCCAGTGATGAGAATGTTCGACGAGGCGATATTGTTGCAGTCCGCTTCAGGGCTGGCGCAACAGCCCAGTTCATACGCGTGGCCTCACGGGGTGAAACTCCGGCTTGTAAATGGGCCGGGGGTGGGTTGGGTAGAGCCTTCACCGCAGCAGGCGTGATCTGTGAAAACTACGACTGGCGGAACTATCGAGGGCTGTTTTATGACTAAGCGCTATTGATGCGCGGAGCACAGTTGAAGTTGTGCACCTCGGAGACCACGTCCATAGCATTCAGCAAACCTCTTGCGCATGACGCTTACACTGTTCTGTAAAGCGACGCTATCTGCTCTCGGCATTCTTCCTGCATCGCGACCGGAAGATCGGCATTCGGCGACAGTACTTTGCTGACTGCACAACCCCTGCACTAAAGCTGAGACACCACCAAGAGATTGGTCTAACGGTGCTCCAATGAAGCGTCTTACCACGATCGCAGCAAGTTCAGCAGCGCGCACATCCTGAGGCGAAACGGGCTCCAAGAACCCGGATCCAGTGGCTCCCAGATAGCTTTGCTGAACGCTGGTTAAGGACCCTCCCCCGCCAAAAAAAGTCGAAGAAGCGGCGTAGGTACCTCCCGCATAGGCTGAAACGAGTGCGGGCGATGTGAAACCAGTTGCGGTGGTCGCAAACGCGGTTTCAAACAAGGCGGCACTTGTAACCGCACTCGCCGCCACCCAAACAAACGCCGCCGTCACCAGCGCAAACGCCAGCACCGAAAACCCCGACCGCGAATCGGTCCACGAGTAGAGCAGGTCCTCCGGGCTCGGCATGTTCCCGCCGTCCCATTGCGACACGGACACGCCGCTGTGGGCGAGCTGTTCCAGGGTCGGGCAGGACGTGGATCCGGGCAGCGTGCAGATGGCTGCCTGCGCGCCATACGGTTGCTGGTCGACAGGTAGCGCGACGAACCAGCGCGGACGCACCCAGGCCTGGGTGGTCGTGTCGACGCGCTGGCGCAGCAGGTTGCCCGACCGGGTGACGACCTGGGTCCACCGTGTATCGGTCATGGCGATGAACCCGGCCGATGCGTTGTACAGCCGCATCGCATGGCCGACCGCCACCTGTGCTGCGCTCCATCCGATGTTGTAGAACACCGGATCGGTTTCGTCGCCAGGCCTGAATACTGCGAACGGATTGCGGCCGGCACGCATGGGATCGGCAGCCTCGGCCGGCGACAGGTAGTGGCGCTGTGCCGCCCAGCGCTCGCCATGATGGGGCGTGAAGTCGCCGAGGTAGCTGCGTATGCGTCCGTCGGCCATGCGTTCGGCCTTGACCACGCGGATGCGAAGCTGCGCGTTCTCCGGCGAGTAGGTGGCGAACACCATCGCCGCATGGCCGGGGAACGCCATCACCAGGCGGGATGCCGCATCCGAACCGAGCCCGAGCTGGCCGATCTCTTCGCGTCCGGCCGTGATCCAGCGTTCTCCCTGCAGCATGCGCAGGTCGAAACCCCCGCTGCCTCGCCCCGCGATCTCGCCAAGCACGGTCCAGTTGTCGAGCGGGTAGCGCACGGAGACGGTGGAAGAAGCAGGCCAGCTCGTCCAGCGTGGGTTGAACTGCCCTCCGGCCGCCCTGGCCTCGGACAACGACAGCAGCATCGGCAACGTCGCCGTGACCACGGCGAGCAGCACTGCAAGCAGACGATCGGGGCGTTTCATGTCCACGCGTCCATGAAGGCGGCTGACGGGAATATTGCCACAATGTGCCAGCCTACCGGCCGTGATGGGCAGACGCAGCGGCGGGCCCAGCCGCCTGCTCATCCACCGCCAGCGAAAAGACGCGCGTTGCGATGCGCGTCAGTCGACCACCGTCGAGGTAGACCCGCGCCTCGAAGCCGCGTGCGGTGGAACGGACCATCGTCGCATTCACCCCGACAAAGCCGGTTCCGGCGCCGATCACCTGGGAGCCGTAGCTGTACTGCCGGTATTGAAGATAGCGACGGCCGCGGTCGTCCACGCCGAAGGCCGCCGGCAGTCCAAGCGCGGCGATCACCGCATCTTCGTCCGTGCCGGGCGTCAGCGCGTCCAGCGCAGCGCGATCGAATTGTCGATCTGCAGCAACATGCAACCTGCCACCGCCCACGGCGCAGCCACTCAGCACCAGGCAGCACAGGACCATGGCAGCAGGAAGCCGAAGGTTCATCGCGGCCGCCCTCCGGCCAGCGCGCGGTAGGATTCCGGGCCGGCAATCTCCCACGTGACCTGCCGGACCCGGTCGTCCGCACCGAAGACCAGCCGGAGCTCGGCGCCCGTTGCCGCCTGTGTCGCAACCACGCCCACCAGCAGCAGCCCACCACCACCGCTCGTGATCGCCTGCCCACGGTGGCGATACTCCCAGAACGGATAGCCATCGGCGTCGAAGCCGGTCGCATAGGGCGGACCGAACAACCTGTGGACCGCGTCCCGATCGAGCCCGGCGCGCCAGCCGGCATCGAGCTCCAGGATGCGCTCGACCGGAAACGGCCGGCCTTCGTGGACCACCGTTCGATGGACCGCGCACCCGCCAACCAGCGCCGCAGCGAGCAGGCAGGACATCCGCATCGCGAGCGGGCGCGACGGCCAGGCTGGGATCTTCCAGTACAGGGGCATGGTTCCTCCGTCAGGGATCCCGATTGGACGCCGTGCGAGCCTGGAAGGCGAGGCGCGGCAGGCCAGGTTGCGCACCGATACCTCGGCGCGTCGGTACATGCCTGACGGCGATGGCGTTGTGCTGGCTGCGGGCCAGCCCCCCACCCGCCGGTTTGATCAGCCCGGCGCTCAGCGCGCCGGCGGATTCCCGCGCTTGGCAGCGGCGCCCGACGGGATCACCGCGCCCGACGTGCCGGCCGGCAACGGCTTCTTGGTCTGCTTGGGCTTCTTGACTTCCTTGTTGCTGCGCTGCGTGCCTTTGGGCATCGAAGCCTCCTGATCGATTGGCCGCGAAGAGCGCAGCCGGTTTTTTCAGGATACGCCCAACGCACGGCCGCCGTGCGAAGCACCGCCTGCACTTTCCGCCAGGCCCCATGCAGGATATCCTTCCGCCCCTACATGACTACGACGCTTTCCCACTTGGCGATAACATCCACATGTCCTGCAGGCACCTGCGCCTCGTACGTGCACGTGCACGTGCACACAAGATGACACTTTCTCCCTGCCGACTGCTCCCGGCGATCCTGGCAGCAGCATTGCTCGCCGCCGGCGCGCTGCCGGTCAGTGCTGCCCAGCCCTCAGAATGGACCTACGAGATCCGCCCGGGTGACAGTCTCTGGCGCATCGCAGAGCGCCATCTGGATCGACCCACGCGGGCGTTCGCGCTGGCACGGCACAACCGCCTCGCCGATGCCGACCGGCTGCAGCCGGGCCGCACCCTTCTCATTCCGCTGGAATGGATGGCCGCACGGGATGTCACGGCAGTGGTGACTGCGGCTGGCGGTCAGCTCGAAGCGATGACGCGCACCGGCGGCGTGACCGCACCACCCACGGTCGGCGAACGGATCGGCCCCGGGCAGGAGATCGCCACCGGGGCCACCGGTTCGGTCACCCTCGAACTCCCCGATGCCTCGCGCATCCGGCTCAATGCATCGAGCCGCGTGCGCATCGAGACGCTGCGCACGTTCGGTGACACCGGCATCACCGACACCCGGATCACGGTGAGGCGCGGAAGCACCGAAGGCGTCGTGACGCCGTCGCGTCCGCCAGCCTCGCGTTTCGAGATCAACACGCCAGCCGCCGTGACTGCGGTTCGCGGCACCAGCCTGCGGGTCGGGACCGGCGAGGGCGAGGCCACCGCGCCGACACGGGTCGAGGTGATCACCGGCCAGGTGGTATCGGGCAACGCACGGGGAACGACCGAGGTCGGTGCCCGTTTCGGGCTGCGCATCGAGGCCGATCGCATGCCCGGCGCTCCCTTGCCGTTGCTGCCGCCGCCCGCCATCGACAACACGCCTGCGCTCGTCGACCGTATCCCGGTCGAGTTCGATTTCCCGCCCTCCCCCGGCGCCTCCGGTTGGCGGGTGCAGGTCGTCAGCGCTGCCGGGCTGCCGGTGAAGCCGGACGCGGTCGAGGGCAGCGTGCGGGTGGACCGGATCGAGAAGGCGCCCCGCGTGCGTGCAGGCGACCTTGCCGACGGCGACTACCGGCTGGCCATCCGGGCGATCGACGGCAACGGCATCGAAGGGCTGGACGCGGTCCGTCCGTTCACCGTCCGGGCGCGGCCGGAACCCCCGGTGCTGGTCGATCCGCCCTCCGGCGCGGCACTGACAGCCGAGCGCCCCGCCTTCCGCTGGGCGGTCGATCCAGCCGCCACCGAGTACCGGCTTCAGGTGTCCGCACGCAGTGACTTCGGTTTCCCGGTGGTGGACACGGTGGTCAGCACAGGAGCCTTCACGCCGTCGCAGCCGCTGCCTCCGGGCCAGTATCACTGGCGGGTCGCGACACGCGGCGCCGTGGGCGGCACGACGCGCGAGGGCCCGTTCAGCGACAACCAGACATTCCGGCGCCTCGTGCCCGGGCCCGCGATCGAGGCGCCGGCTACGACCGACAGTCGGCTTTCACTTCGCTGGCGCGCCGCACCCGACGCACGCGGCTACCAGTACCAGCTCGCGTCCGACGCCGGCTTCGAACGCCTGGTCGCCGACACGCAGGTAGACACGGCGGTGGCCGAACTGCCGCGCCCGGCACCCGGCCGCTACTGGTTGCGCGTGCGCGCGATCGACGGCGATGGCCAGCCCGGCCCGTACGGCACCGCGCAATCGTTCGAACTGACTGCGCCGGAACCGCCACCCGCACGCTGGCCCTGGCTGGTGCTGCCGGTGCTCCTGATCCTCATCGGCCTGTGATGCACCTCGCTCAGCACCCTCACGCACGGGCCCCTGGGCGATGACCTCCCCGCGCATGTCGGCCCGGCGCCGCCGCACGACGCTGGCAGCGGTGATGGTCGTGCTGGCGCTGGCGCTGGGCTCGACCTCGCTGCTCGATCGCGTCGACAACCTCTTGTTCGACCTCCACCTGTCGCTGTGGCCTGCACCGGAAGCGCCGGAGGTGGTGCTGGTGGTGGCCGACGACATCAGCATCGCGGCGCTCGGCCGCTGGCCATGGCAGCGGCGCACGCATGCCGAACTGCTCGACCGGCTGACCGATGCCGGTGCCGCGGTGGTGGCCTTCAGCATCGGCTTCTCCGAACCCGACCTCGCCGACCCGGTCGGCGACGAAGACTTCGCGCGGGCGATCCGCCGCCATGGCAAGGTGGTGCTGCCGGTGTTCCCGGAGACCAGTCCCGAACCCGGCGCGGTCGCGATCAACCTGCCGCTGGAGTCGCTGCGCCGGCCGGCCGTTCTGGGCCATGCCGACGTCGAGATCGAGGTCGACGGCCTGGTGCGCAGCGTCTACCTGCTCGCCGGCGTGCACGGACGCCTGCATCCCCAGCTCGGCCTGGCCACGCTTTCCCTGTTCGATCCGGCGACTGCGGTCGTGCCCCGTGGCGCACGCAGCACTGCGTCGCCGGCCGACGACGCGCCGCTCTGGCAGCGCGACTATCGCCTTCTGTTGCCACTGCTGGGCCAGACTGCACGCTTCGAACGCCTGTCGTTCCATGAAGTGCTCACTGGCCAGCATCCGGAGCGTCTTGCCGGGCGCGTGGTGTTCGTGGGCGTGACCGCATCGGGCCTCGCCGGCACGGTGCCCACCCCGGCGTCCGGGCGTGCCACGCCCACGCCGGCCGTCGAGTTCAACGCCACGGTCTTCGAGAGCCTGCACCGCAACGCAGTGGTCGAACCGCTGCCACGCTGGCTGGCGCTGCCGCTGACGGCCCTGCTCGTCCTGCTGCCGATGCTCGCCTACGCGCGGGTACGCCGCGAACGGTTGCCGCTGGCGATCGCCGCAGCCTACGTGGCTCCGCTGCTGGCAGCCGCCGCGTTGTCGCTGCTCGCGCACCGCTGGTATCCGCCGGCGGCCGCGCTCGCCGTGGTCGCGCTGGGCTATCCACTCTGGAGCTGGCGCGAGCTCCAGGCCTCGATGCGGGCGCTCTCGGCCGAGCGCGAACAGGCACGCGCGACGCTGCAGTCGATCGCCGATGGCGTGTTCACCACCGACGCGGCGGGGGCGCTGGTGTACGCGAACGCGGTCGGGCGCGACATGCTGGCCGAACCGTTCGACCCGACGACGCGCCGCACCCTCGATGAATTGCTCCGCGCCCGTACCGCTGAAGGCCGCGTGGTCTCGTTCGCTCCCGGGCCGGCCATGCAGGACGGCGGTGAGATCGTGTTCCTCGGCGAAGGACCGGGCAGGCGCGCGGTTCGGATGAAGCGCACCGCGATGCACGACATGCACGGACGGGCCACCGGCCACGTGATCGCGCTGAGCGACGTGACCGAGCTGCTGGCGATGAACGACGAACTCCAGTACCAGGCCACCCATGATGCACTGACCCGGATACCGAACCGCTTCCTGCTGCACGACCGGCTGGAGCAGCTGGTCTCGAAGGCGATGCGACAGCGCCAGCTGCTGTGCGTGATGTTCATCGACGTCGACGACTTCAAGAACATCAACGACAGCTTCGGCCACGAAGCGGGCGACAGCCTTCTGCGCGAAGTGTCCTCGCGCCTGACGTCGATCGTGCGCGCCAGCGACACCGTCGCGCGATGGGGCGGGGACGAATTCGTCGTGGTGGTCGACGGCGTGCCAGGGCGAGAGGCCGCCGCCATGCTGGCGCGCAAGATGCTCGCCGCGTTCGAACGCCCGCTGCGCGTCGGGGACCGCGAGCTGGGCCTCAGGGCCAGCATCGGCATCAGCATGTTCCCGGACGACGGCGCCGATCCTGCAACGCTGCTGCGCAGCGCGGACACTGCGATGTACCAGATCAAGGCGAGCGAGAAAGGCCGGTTCGGGTTTTACGCCGCCGACATGAGCCGGCACAGCCCTGCCCGCCTGGAACACGAAAACGCCATCCGCCAGGCGCTGCAGGACGATACGTTGCAGCTGTTCTACCAGCCCGCGATGGCGCTCGCGTCGGGCCGCGTCACCGGCGTCGAAGCCCTGCTGCGCTGGCGCGCCCCGGATGGCAGTCTGTCGCTGCCGGAGTGGTTCATCCCGGATGCGGAGGAGACAGGCCTGATCCACCCGCTCGGAGACTGGGTGCTGCGCTCGGCATTCCAGCAGGCGGCGGCCTGGCGCAAGGAACTGCCGCAACCGTTCACCGTCGCGATCAACCTGTCCAGTCGACAGCTGATGCTTCCCGATTTCATGTCGAGCATTGCAGAGGCGACTGCAGCCTCGCGCATCGACCCGTCGATGATCCGTTTCGAGATCACCGAATCGGTGCTGCTGCACGACCTGGAGCAGGCGGTGACCCGGATGCAGCAGTTGAAGCGGCTCGGATTCAGGTTGTCGATCGACGACTTCGGCACCGGTTATGCATCGCTCAGCTACCTTCGACGCTTCCCGGTCGACGAACTCAAGATCGACCGCTCGTTCGTGCAGCATGCGCCCGAGGTACCGGACGACGCCGCGATCGTCGGTGCACTGATGTCGATGGCACGCGGAATGGGGCTGCAGGTCGTTGCGGAAGGCGTCGAGACGCAGGCGCAGCTCGATTTCCTCGCGGCACGGGGCTGCGACGCCGTGCAGGGCTGGCTGATCTCGCATCCGCTGGAAGCGAGCGCCGTGGCGGCGTTCGTGACGCAGTGCCACGAAGCCGGGCTGCCGGGCGCCGGGCGCCCGGGCTGAACCGAGGTCAGCGCAGGCGGGCGTCCTGCTGGGCCCGCGCACGATACTCCGCCGCCGCCACATCCATGCGCACGAACACCGCACCGCGGGCAAGCAGCGCATCGACCAGCTTCTCGAGCATCAGCATGCGGTGTCCGCGGCCGATGATGAACGGATGGCAGGTGTAGGTGAGCACGCCCCAGTCGAGTTCGCGCTGCATGTAGTCGAAGTCGGCGATCCAGTTGCCGAGCACCTGGTCGGCGTTCATGTTGCCCGGGCGGATCGCCGTCGGATAACGCATGAACTCGAAATGCGGCGCATCGTCGGTCGACCAGCTGATCGGCATCTCGAGCAGGTTCGACGGCTTGCCGAAAACGGCCGGCTGCTCGAGCTCGATGATGTCGCCCTGGCGCGCGAAGTACGGCGTGTAGTCGTCGCCCATCATGCTGCTGTCGTAGGTGAAGCCATGCTTGAGCATCAGCTCGATCGAATGTGGCGACAGGTCCCAGGACGGCGAACGGTAGCCGGTCGGACGCGCGCCGCAGGTGCGCTCGATCGCGGCGATGCCCCGTACCAGTTCGTTTTCTTCTTCCTCGCGCGACAGTGTCGCGGGCGGCACATGCTTCCAGCCGTGGTGGCCGATCTCGTGGCCGGCCTTCGCGACGGCAGCCACCGCATCGGGGAAGGTCTCGGCGGTATGGCCCGGCACGAACCAGGTGGTCGGCAGGCCGCGCTGGCCGAGCATCTTCAGCAGCCGGGGTGCGGCGACACGCGGACCGAACTCGCCGCGCGAGATTGCCGACGGCGTGGGCGTGCCACGCGCGATGAAGCCGGAGATGGCGTCGAAGTCGAAGGTCAGGCAGACCAGGTGGCGGCGGGGTTTTGACATGGGCGCGGTCGTTGCTCCAGACTGGATCGTCGCCGGGCGGCGACAGTCGATGAATAGCGTCGCCGCAGTGTATCAATTCGATCAGGGAGCAAGACATGAACGCATCGAAGCCGGCCGCGTTGCCGGCATTGCCGACACTGCTCACGCTGGGCCTGCTGGGCCTGCCGGGGGTCGCGCCCCTGGCCCAGGCGGCCGAGGCGCAGGGTCCCTATCCGTCGCGGCCGATCCGCTACGTGGTGCCGTTCGCGCCCGGGGGTCCGACCGACATCCTGTCGCGTGCGATCGCCGAGCGACTGTCGGTGTCGCTCGGTGCGCCTGTCGTCGTCGACAACCGGGCCGGGGCGGGTGGCGGCGTCGGTGCGGAAATCGTGGCCCGCTCGGCACCGGACGGCTACACGCTGATGATCGGCCATGTCGGTACCCACGCGATCAACATCAGCCTGTATGCGAAGGTCAACTACGACCCGATCAAGGACTTCCAGCCGATCTCGTTGATCGCGACGCTGCCGTTCGTGCTGGTGGTGCACCCGGGCGTGCCGGCGAAGAACGTGAAGGACCTGATCGCGCTCGCGCGCGCGAAACCCGGCGCGCTCAACTTCGCCTCGGCCGGCAGCGGCGGCCCGACCCATCTCGCGGGCGAACTGTTCAAGAGCACGGCCGCGATCGACATCGTGCACATCCCGTACAAGGGCAATGCCGCGGCGCTGGCCGACCTGGTCGGCGGGCAGGTGCAGATGATGTTCTCCAACATGCTCACGGCGATGCCGTTCGTGCGCGCGGGCAAGCTGCGCGCGATCGCGGTTTCGACGCTGAAGCGTTCACCGCAGGCGCCGGAACTGCAGACATTGTCCGAAGCCGGCGCAGCCGGCTACGACGTGACGCCGTGGTACGGCGTGCTGGCGCCCGCCGGGCTGTCGAAGCCGCTGCTCACCCGACTGCACGGGGAAGTTGCGAAGATCGTCGACTCGGCGGAGATGCGCGATCGGTTCGTCACGCAGGGGGTCGACGTGGCATCGAGCACGCCGGAGGCGTTCGCCGCGCTGATCCGGGCGGAGATCCCGCGCTGGCGCGAACTGGTGAAGCGGTCGGGGGCGCGGGCGGACTGAGCGCGCCGGCGCACGCCCGCGTCGCTCACTCCGCCTTGATGCCGGCCCGCTTGATCACCCGGCCGAACGTCTCGGAATCGTTGCGGATCGCACGCTGGTAGTCGTCGGGCGTATCGCCGACGATGGCATAACCGAGTTGCGTCTCGAACCGATTGCGCACGTCGGCCATCTTCAGCGCAGCGACCGATGCCGCGTTGATCCGGTTGACCACGTCGCGCGGCGTGGCCGCCGGGACGACGAAGCCGTAGCGGCCATCGATCGCCTGCATCTTGAATCCCTGCTCGGCCAGGGTCGTCGCACCCGGGGCCGCGCTGCTTCGCCGCGACCCGGCGATCGCGATCACCCGCGCACGCTTCGACTCGATGTGCGGCCCCAGCGGCGTCAGGTCGGAGAACATCAGGTCGATCTCGCCGGTGGCGAGGCCAGCCAGCGCGGGGGCAGTGCCCTTGTATGGCACATGCACGAGGCGCGAGCCGGCGGCATCGCCGAACAGTTCCGCGGCGATATGCGAGATCGACCCGGCGCCGGACGAGCCGAAGTTGAGGAGCCCCGGCTTGGCCCGCGAGAGCCGGACGAGATCGTCGATGTTCTTCACCGGCACCCGGGCATTCACTGCAACCGCGTACGGTGTGAGGACCAGCGTGACCACGCCCTGCACTTCCTTCAGCGGGTCGTAGGGCAGCTTGGCATAGAGGTGCTGGGCGATCGACAGCGCGCTCTGGCTGCCCGAACCGATCGTGTAGCCGTCGGCGGGCGCACGCAGCATCGCATCGATGCCCAGCGTGCCGCCGGCGCCGCCGCGGTTCTCGTAGACCATCGGCTGGCCCCACTGCTCGGAGAGCTTCTGGCCGACCACGCGCGAGATGATGTCGGACTGTCCGCCGGGCGCGAACGGCACGATGATGCGCACCGGCTTGGCGGGGAATGCAGTGCCCGGCTGAGCGAGGACCGGCATCGCGGCCAGCGAGGCGCCCGCGAGGACCAGGGCGGCAGAAGTAATTCGGCTGAGGGACATGGCTGCTCCGTTGGACGGGATTCTGGCGACTGCCGTTTTGTTCGTACAATGACGGCAGGTCATCCCGCAAGGGGAGCAAGTTCCCTGCCACCCCACCCGTTTCGACCGTCCTTCCCCCGATTCCCCGATTCGCCACCCTCAGGAGCCCCGCATGAAACTCGTCGCCCGGGAAATGGAATCCGCACTCAGCGATTCGGCACTGCTGCGCCAGAAGCTCACCCAGATCGCCACCGACAACAAGGGCAAGCCGCAGGCGTTCAAGATGCGCACCCAGCTGCTCGAGCAGGGACGGGCGAACATCCCGGTGGCCGCGACCGAAGACCTGACCGTGATGGTGAAGGTCTATGCGTCCGGTGGCGAGAACGGCCTGCATGCCCATCCCACCGAAGACCACACCTTCATCATCCTCCAGGGCGCAGCCACCTTCTACGACGAAGAAGGCGAGATGGCCACCCTGCACGCGCACGAGGGCATCCTGGTGCCGAAGGGCTCACTCTACCGATTCCACTCGGTCGAGAGCGAAGGCCCGCTGGTCATGCTGCGCGTGGGCTCGCCCAACTACGCACTGCAGGGCAAGGCCAGCAGCCGCGTCGGCCCTGCCGGCGAATACATGCAGGGCGACTCGAAAGAGAACAAGACCGTCGAGATGAAGGTCCTGGAAGACGCCTACTTCGGCTGACCGAGGCTAATCCGGGTCAGAGACGATTTAACAGATGGGGTCAATAAATGGGGTCAGAGACGATTTGGCCGTGGGCCAAATCGTCTCTGACCCCATTTATTGACCCCATTTACTGACCCGGATTCGGTTCAGCGGGTGAAGGGCAGTGCGCGGGCCTTGCCGGGGCCGGTAGCCCAGAGCGCGGCCAGCAGGGCCTTGGACTTCTCGGCGCCGAGCACGGGTACGGCCAGTTCGATGAACTTGGCGTCGACCTCGGCATCGGTGAGCAGTTGCTCGGGATCGCCCTTGCGATAGGGCTGGAAGAACTCGAGCTTGCGTCCGTCGGTGAGGGTCATCTTCACCCGCGACGCGCGCTGCGTGGGATAACCGGCAGTCAGCACCGGATCCTCGACCAGTTCGATGCGGGTCATCAGGTCCTTGACCTTCGCATCGTTCAGCCGCTCTGGCGTGTAGGCATCGAGGCGCACGCTGCCATGCACCAGCGCGCTGGCCACGGTGAACTTGAGCGAGAAGCGCCCCTCGAACGCCGAGCTGACGGTATCGCGCCCGCAGATGTCGGTCGCCTGGCCGTAGGTCTCGATGCGGATCGATGCGATCTGCTCGGCATTGAGCTTGTGCTGTTCCTTCAGCACCAGCGCGCCGTCGATCGACGCGAACGTGTGCCCGCACGAGCCGTGGTTCTTGAAGGTGATCTCGGTGATGTTGTACTTCTCGCCGAGGCCGGCGGTGGCCTTGCCCCAGTCGGGGTTCTTGCTCATCGCGGCACCGAAGCCCAGTTCGCCCTCGAGCATGTCGAGTGTACCGGTCAGGCCCTTCTTCGCGGCGAGTGCGCACATGATGCCAACGTCGGCCGCGTGGGCGGCATGCATCGGCTTGGTCATCGACTCGGAGCGGAACGCCTGCTGCAGCCCGGCCATGTGCGTGGTGACGTTGGCGATCGCGTTCATGAACTGCTCGCGATTGCACTTGAGCACGGTGGCGGCGGCAGCGGCAGCACCGATGCAGCCGATAGTCGCCGTGGTGTGCCAGTACACATAGTGCGAAGGCATCACCGCTTCGCAGACGCGGGTGGAGATCTCGTAGCCGACGATCACCCCGCGCAGGAAATCCTCGCCGCTGGCATCGACCGACTGCGCAGCCGCAAGCGCGGCGCTGATCGTCGGCGAACCGGGGTGGTAGCCACCGGCCCGATAGATGTCGTCGAATTCGACGGTATGCGACCCGGCGCCCATGATCAGCGCAGCGGCCCGCGTGCTCGCCGCGGTGCCGTACACCGGCAGCTTGCAGCGCCCGTGGCCGACCTCGTCTTCCAGCGCCTCGATCAGCACCGTCGCCGGCGCGCACAGCATGCCGGGCAGCAGCGACGCACTCCAGTCGATCACGCAGCGTTTCGCGTGATGCCATACCTCGTCGGGCAGCCGGGACGTCTGTTCATGGACGGCATAGTCGGCAAGTTTCTCGAGCAGCATCGCAGCCTCCTCCGGTCAGCGGCACAATATGGCATGTTAGCACCCGCCCGGACCCGGAGATAGCCGGCGGGCCTGCACCAGACCCGGAGGACGAATGACCGAACCCAACACCCGCGCGACGCCAGCGCGGCAGGCGCTGGCCACCGGCAGCCTGGCTTGCCTCGCTGCCACCACCCTCATGGCCACCGCGACCGTCGCCCAGGCACAGGCCTGGCCCGCGAAGCCGGTACGCCTCGTGGTCAGCTTCGCCCCCGGCGGCGCCAACGACATCCTCGGCCGTGCGATCGCCCAGCAACTGACCGAGCAGCTCGGACAGCAGGTCGTGGTCGAGAACCGCGCCGGTGCCGGCGGCGCCGTCGGCACCGAGTTCGTCGCCAAGGCGCAACCCGACGGCTACACGATCCTGCTCGGCACCTCGTCCGCGTTCGCGATCATCCCGCACCTGTCGAAGCCCAACTACGACGCGCAGAAGGACTTCGCCCCGATCGCCCCGTTCGCGACGCTGAACTACGTGATCCTGGCGCACCCGTCGGTACCGGTGAAGACGGTGAAGGAACTGATCGCCCTCGCACGCAAGTCGCCCGGCCGCTTCAACTTCGCATCCTCGGGCAACGGTTCCGCGCCCCATCTCGCGGTGGAACTGTTCAACGCCCAGGCCGCCATCAAGCTGGTGCACATTCCCTACAAGGGCGGCGCCCCGGCACTCACCGCGCTGATGGGCGGCGAAGTCGACCTGATGTTCGACACCTTCATCACCGCCCTGCCCCATGTGAAGAGCGGACGCACCCGCCCGCTGGCCGTCACCTCGGCCCGGCGCGCGGCGACCTTCCCCGACCTGCCGACGGTCGCCGAGTCGGGCCTGCCCGGCTACGAGGCCGGCAACTGGTTCGCACTGTTCGCACCGTCCGGCACGCCGCAGCAAGCCATCGATCGCGCGGCACAGGCCGTGGGCAAGGCGACCGCCTCGCCCGCCTTCCGCGAGCGGCTGGCCGCACAGGGCGCGGAGCCGATGACCGGCACGCCCGACAGCCTCGCCGCGCTGGTGCGCACCGAATCGGCGCGCTTCGCCCGGCTGATCAAGGACGCCGGCATCCGTCCCGAGTGAACCCTCTTCAATGCTGGAGTACCCGATGAACGCTGCGCAGCGCTGCACCTCAGCATCCATCGCCGCCTGTGGCCTCGCCCTGGCCGCGTTCGGCCCGCCCGCGAGCGCCCAGCCGGCATGGCCCTCCAAGCCGATCCGCATGGTGGTCGGCTTCGCGCCCGGCGGCAACGTGGACATCACCGCGCGCACGCTGGCACCGGCGCTGTCCGAAGCGCTCGGACAACCGGTGCTGATCGAGAACCGCGCCGGCGCCGGCGGCAACGTCGGCGCGGAAGCGGTCGCGCGCTCGGCACCGGACGGCTACACCCTGCTGCTCGGCGCAAGCTCGCTGGCGGTGAACGTCACGCTGTATTCCAACCTCCCCTTCGATGCGCTGAAGGATCTCGTCGCGGTGGCCCCGGTGTCCAACGTGCCGCTGGTGCTCACGGTCAACCCCCGCGTGCCGGCGAAGGACGCGAAGGACTACGTCGCGCTGGCCAAGCAGCGCAAGGGCAGCATCACCTTCGCGTCGGCCGGCACCGGCACCTCGAACCACCTGACCGGCGAACTGTTCCGTTCGGTGGCCGGCATCGACATCATCCATGTGCCGTACAAGGGCAGCGGCACCGCGCTGGGCGACCTGATGGGCGGCCAGGTCGACAGCATGTTCGACCAGCTCAGCTCATCGCTGCCGTTCATCCGCTCGGGCAAGATCCGCATCCTCGGCGTGACCAGCGCGAAGCGCTCGAGCATCCTGCCCGACGTACCGACGATGATCGAACAGGGTTTCGCCGGCGTCGATGCCAGCACCTGGGTAGGCGTGTTCGCACAATCGGCGACCCCGCGCGACGTGATCGGCCGCCTCAACGCGTCGATCCAGAAGATCACCCGCTCCACCGCGTTCCGCGAACGCCTCGCTGCACTGGGCGCCGATGCGCTCGAAGGCAGCCCGGAACAGTTCGCCCAGTTGTTCCGTGACGAGGTCTCCAAATGGGGCCGGATCGTGAAATCCTCCGGTGCAAAGGCCGAATGATGCGCAAACTTCTCGTCAACCGTACCGGCCAGGTCGGCATCCCCTGCGTACTGATGCGTGGGGGCACCTCCAAGGGCCCGTTCTTCTTCGCCGATGACCTGCCCTCGGACCGCAAGCAGCTCGAGCGCGTGCTGCTCGCCGCCATGGGCTCGCCCGACACCCGCCAGATCAACGGCATCGGCGGCGCCGACACGCTGACCAGCAAGATCGCGATCATCTCGAAGTCGACGCGCGCGGATGCAGAGATCGACTACCTGTTCGCCCAGTGCTCGGTCGACAAGGCCGTGGTCGACTTCAGCCCGAACTGCGGCAACATGCTCGCCGCCGTCGGTCCGTATGCGATCGAGACCGGGCTGGTGACTGCACAGAGCCCGACCACCCGGGTGCGCATCCACAACGTGAACACCGGCGCGGTGATCACCGCGACGATCCAGACGCCCGACGGCATCGTGAACTACGAAGGCGAGGCATCGATCCATGGCGTGCCCGGCACCTCGGCGCCGGTATACCTCGAGTTCTCGAACATCGTCGGTGGAAAGACCGGCAAGCTGTTCCCCACCGGCAAGCCGATGGACGTGATCGACGGCGTCGAGGCCACCTGCATCGATGTCGCGATGCCGATGGTGCTGATGAAGGCGTCCGACTTCGGCATCAGCGGCTACGAGTCGAAGCCGGAGCTCGATGCGAACAAGGAACTGATCGCGCGCTTCGAGCAGATACGCAGGAAGGCCGGCGTACTGATGGGCATGGGCGACGTGTCCGCGTCGGTGGTGCCGAAGGTAGGGCTGCTCTCGCCGCCACGCGCGGCCGGCGGCACGATCACCTCGCGCTATTTCGTGCCGTGGAACCTGCACGCGGCGCATGCGGTGACCGGGGCGCTGTGCCTGGGCTCGGCGATCATGCTGCCGGGGACGGTTGCACGGCAGGTCTGCGAGGCCCCGGCCGGGCCGTTCGCCGACATCATCATCGAGCACCCCACGGGATCGATGGGCGTGGCGATCGAGACCACCGGCGAAGGGGACGCGAAGACGATCAAGGGGGGGAGCTTCCTGCGCACGGCGCGGCTGCTGTTCGCGGGCGAGGTGTTCGTGCCGGCGTCGGCGTTCGGGGATGCGAGACACGAGCAGGCGGCTTGAGATTCCAGCGTCAGCCGAAAGACTCTGCAGCGTGAATTTTTCGTGACGTCTCTTTCGTTCCGGATTTTTGCGCTGTAGTGTTCCGGGCGTGGGGCTCGTGCATGCATGCAGACGCCCGTACGCCTGGAGAATCAGCCGTCATGCCGTCACCGACCTGCGCGTTCAGCGCCCTCCTCCCCCCCCCCGCGGAATGGCTGAACGGCTGATCGCGGCGCTGTGGCGCGCGTACAGGCACTGCGGGAAACGCGCTTCGCCGATCAGGTTGGCGCAACTTCTGGTCTCCGGGGCCTTGCTGTGCGGTGTGTCGAGCGCGGTTCAGGCGAACTACGATCAGCCGGAGGTGCGAGGGTACTTCTGTACGTACAACGGTTCGGCAATCATCCCTTTCCCGCCTTATCGCGCCACGCCGATGGAGGCGTTGGCCGATTGGGGCCAGGCAATCATCAACTACCCCCATTACGGCTTCCCGACCTTCACGAACTGGTACATCGGGCACTACTCTGGCCCCGGTGAGCGCGTGTACGGCATGTGCCGTGCAGATAACGGCATCCCGCCCGGTCAAAACGGGCACAACGGCACTGCCGGCGTGCTCGGATGGTCCATGCGTTGCTCCCTGGACACGCCGCAGGGTCCGGTCAGCTACGGCAGCCAGGCCGGCTTCTTCGACAACGGCCGGCTGCGGTATGTCTGCCGTTCCGCGTCGCGCCCCGCGCCCGAATCCGATCCGAAGAACCTCGGGGCCCCGACGGCCAGCGGTGGTGTCTGCCGCGGCAACCCGATCAACTGCGGGGACGCCAACAAGTTCCAGCGCGAGGTCGACTACGAGAGCCCGGGCGTGTTCGGTCTGCGCTTCGATCGTCATTACAACTCCACCGCCGCCCGGCGCGCACCGGGGCTGGGCCCGCAGTGGTGGCACTTCTACTTCCGCCGTATCGAGCTGCTACCGGACAACCGTGCGGCTGCATTTCGTCCCGACGGGCGCATCCTCACGCTCGCGTTGCCGGGTGCGACGACCGCCCAAGACAGCGACGTGTCGCACCGGTTGGAACGCTTGACCAACAGTGCGGGCACGCAGACGGGCTGGCTCTACACCAGCGCGGCGGGCGACGAGCGCGAAACCTACGACCTCGGCGGGCGGCTGTTGTCGATCGCACATCGCAGCGGCCTCACGCTGACCCTGACCTACAGCACGAGTTCGACCCCTGCGTCGATCGCGCCGGGCGTGGGCCTGCTGATCGCGGTCACCGACGGCCGCGGCCGCAGCCTCAACTTCGCCTACGGGATCAACGGCGAGATCGCCCGCATGACCGATCCTGCCGGCGGCATCACCCATTACGCGTATGACACGGCAAGGCGCCTGTCACGCGTGACCTATCCGGATGGTACCTACCGCCAACATCATTACAACGAACCGGCGAATACCTCCGGCGCGAACCTGCCCTTTGCGCTGACAGGCATCACCGACGAGCGCGGCCTGCGCTTGACGACCTATCGCTACGACACGGCCGGCAGGCCGGTGTCCACCGAATGGGCGGGCGGCGTCAACCGGCATGAAGTCGCCTACACCAGCGAAAGTACGCGTACCGTGACCGATCCACTTGGGGTCGCCCGCACCTACACGTTCACGACGATCGCCAACACCCGCTACAACACGGCAATCACCGGCCCGGCCTGCCCATCCTGCGGCCCCGCCGCCCGCACCTTCGACGCCAACGGCAACCTCGCCAGCACCACCGACTGGAACGGCTTCCGCACCACCTACACCCACGACCTCGCCCGCAACCTCGAAACCAGCCGCACCGAGGGCCTGAACGGCACGGGCACCGCGCGCACGGAAACGCGCACGATCCAGACCGAGTGGCACCCGACCTTCCGCCTGCCGACGAAGATCACCGAGCGCAACCGCTCGAACGTCGCACTGCGCGAGACGACCATGGTCTACGACACGCGCGGCAACCTCGTCTCGCGCACGATCCGGGACGTACCCACCGGCCAGCTCCGCACCTGGACCTGGACGCACACCTATTCGACGACGATCCCCGGCCTGATCCTGCAGACGGTGCTGGACGGCCCCCGGCTCGACGTGGCCGACATCACCACCTGGACGTTCGATCCGGTCAACGGCAACCTGCTCTCCAGATCGGAGCAGGTCAACACGTCGCTGTCACTGCTCACCACCTACGGCAACCACGACGCCCACGGCAACGCCCGCACGATCACCGACCCCAACGGCGTCGCCACCACCCTCGTCTTCGACGCCCGCCAGCGCCTGACCTCGACCACCACCGCCGGCGAGACGACCACCTACGCCTACGACCCCGCCGGCCTGCTCGATCGGGTGACGCAGCCCGACGGCAGCTTCCTCGACTTCACCTACGACGACGCGCAGCGCCTGGTGCGAATCGAGGACGCCGCCGGCGGCCGCATCGACTACACCCTGGACGCCATGGGCAACCGCACGCGCGAGGACGTGCGCGACGTCAACGGCACCCTGCGCCAGACCCGAAGCCGGGTGTTCAGCACCCTGAACCGGCTGTCGCAGGAACGCGGTGCGCTCAACCAGGTGAGCGCGCTGTCCTACGACAACCAGGGCAACCTCACGTCGGTCAACGGCCCCCTGTCCGGCACCGGCGACACCACCCGCTTCGCCTACGATGCGTTCCAGCGGCTGATCCGCGTCACCGCCCCCGACACCGGTCAGGTGCGCACCACGTTGAACGCGCTCGACCAGGCCACGCAGATCATCGATCCGCGCAACCTCGCCACCGCCTACGCGCACAACGCCCTGGGCAACCAGACCCGCCTCACCAGCCCCGACACCGGCATCACCAATCGCACCTTCGAT
>JBIITW010000360.1:0-2871 GCA_044340265.1 Burkholderiales bacterium
CGGTCAATGAAGTCGGCAGCACAGCCACCGCCGACGCGCCCGAGCACTGGCCCGAACCCGAGCCGCTTACCACCCCGCTGGACCCGCTGCCCTACCCGGTCGACGCATTGCCGCCGCTGCTGCGCGACGCCGTGATCGAGGCACAGGACTTCATCCAGGCGCCCGCGGCGCTGCTGGCCTGCTCGGCGTTATCGGCGTTGTCGGTCGCGGCACAGGGTCTGGTCAACGTCCGACGCGGTGAACGGTTGGTGGGGCCGGTGTCGCTGTACCTGCTCGCCGTCGCCGAGTCCGGCGAGCGCAAGACCACCTGCGACCGCATCCTCGGCGCCGCCCTGCGCGATTGGGAGCGCGACCGGGCGCGCGACGCAGCCCCCGAACAGGCCGCGCACACTTCGGCCACCGCGGTGTTCGAGGCGAAACGCACCGGACTGCTGGACGCGATCCGCCGCAAGCGACGCGATGCGCAGGATACCGCCGAGGACGAAGCTGCTGTTGAGGAATTGGCGCGCCACACCCCGCAGGAAGTACCCGTGCCCCGACTGCTCTACGCCGACGCCACGCCCGAAGCGCTGTCGCACGCGCTCGCCAGCGGTTGGCCGAGCGGCGCCGTGCTGTCTGCCGAGGCGGGTGCCGTTTTCGGTGCCCACGGAATGGGCTACGAGACCATCATGCGCAACCTCGCGCTGCTCAATGTGCTGTGGGACGGCGGCGAGATCGCAGTGGACCGCCGCAGCAAGCCGTCATTCCGCCTGCGCGACCGTCGCCTCACCTTCGGGCTGATGGTGCAGCCCGAAGCGCTGCGCGGATTCTTCGACCGCGCGGGCACGTTGCCACGTGGCAGCGGCTTCATTGCGCGCTTCCTGATCGCCTGGCCGGCGAGCACGCAGGGCACGCGCAGATACCGACCCGCGCCGGCGTCGATGCCGGCGGTGGAGCGCTTCGGCCTGCGCATCCGCGAGCTGCTGGAGATGCCGCTCTTGACCGATGCCGATGGTGGCCTGCAACCGGCGGAACTGGCGCTATCGCCCCCGGCGCACTTCGCCTGGGTGCAAGCGCATGACCGCATCGAGCGCGCACTAGGCGCAGGCGGAGATCTCGCCGACATCCGGGACGTGGCAGCCAAGGCCGCGGAGAACATCGCGCGTCTGGCGGCGCTCTTCCATGTGCTGGCGCACGGCCCCGGAGGGGTGATGAACGAGGGCGCGATCGTCGACGCCGCGACCGTCATCGGTTGGCACCTTCACGAAGCCCGCCGCCTGCTCTCTGACCTCGACACCCCGGCCGACCTCGCCGCAGCCATTCGGCTCGACGACTGGCTGATCGCCGAAGCCCGACGCAACAGCAACCACCGCATCCCTACGCCTCGCGTCTACCAGCGCGGCCCGAGCTGCGTGCGGGACGCCAAGGCCATGAAGACGGCGCTCGCGACGCTGACCGATCGCGGCCGAGCCCGAATGGTGGAGGACGGCAAGCGGAGGTTCGTGGTGGTGAACCCAGCGCTCGTGAACGGCTGACCGATCGAGTCGGGACCCCGGGTTCGGGCCGGCGCCACAGCCCCGGGGACCTTGCTATTGCTGCTATTCCTGCTACTAGTCGACAGCAGCCAGTTCCACATCGCTAGCAGGAATAGCAGCAATAGCAAGGGCGCAGAAGATTCGCGTCGAGCCGTGAAGGTAGGACGGGAGCGAGTCGCTATCGCTGCAATGAAGAGTTGCCTAAAGGCACGATCTGCATCGAGATTCCGCAACTCGGGCAGGCCTACTCGACGTCACGTCGGGTTTGCGATGAATGCTTCGAGCGGATTTTGACCAAGACCGAAAACGATCTGGAAAAGATCCGCGAGCTACTGTCGGCGGACCGTTAACCTCTAAGCGAGAAGGTAGCGAGCAGGCTCGGTCTCCTGCGGATTCGTCGAGGTCGTCACCGGCCGCTTTCGGCAGCAGGCGTCACCCTTTTCACCTTTCTGGGTCGGATTGACCGTCAAAGATCAGTCTCATGCGGCTGTTAAGTTGAACGGTCAAGCAGGCACCGATTGTCCGAAGAGCGCGCTGCCACCGTGTCGAGCTACAGAGGCTTGGAGAAAGGCATCCAGCGCTTCCGTGGAGCGGCGCTCACCGGTCGCCGGCGCATGGGCGCGCGCTTCATCCAGTTCTCGCAGGATGAAGGCGTGGATGCCCTCCCACCTAGCGCTTGTGGCGGCCTCCCCGGCACGCATTTTCACCTCGAGCAGTCTGTTGATCTCCGCAACCAGCGCACTATCGTCGATGGTGGCCTGCGCCAGTTCAGCGAAGCGCATGGGCGGCGCACCTCGCCCGGCGCGAATCCAGCGTGCGGCCAGCAGTGGCCGCAGCACGTACAGGTACTTCTTGTACCGCACGGTCTCGCCAAGCAGGTGCTCTCGCAGGTTCTTCTTGGCCATCGACACGTAGTGGTGATAGGCCCGATCGAGCGACAGGTGCTGCTCAGCCAGAACGCGCAAACGTGGCACGAGCTCGTCGTCCTGCATGTAGACGATGGGCGAGCGCAGCCACTCCAGCAATACCGGGTTCGAGCTGTGCAGCAGCTTCAACGCCTTGCGAAGGTCCCAGCCGTTCACATCCAGGTCGCCGCTTATGGGCTGCTCGATCACATCCCGGCCCGGCTCGACTGTCAAAAACCAGTCCAGCCTGTTCACGTAGATGAAACGCACGTCGTAGTCGCTGTCGGGTGAAGCAAAGCCCCAACCTCGGCTGCCCGACTCGCACGCGAACAACACTTTGACCTGGTACCGGGCCTCGATGTCATGCAGGCACTGCAAGATGGTGGCGCGCATCTCATCGCTGACGGGATGCTCGCCAAGGATGTGGTGGTCCATCGCTCAGATTCTCGCGG
>JBIITW010000154.1:0-11485 GCA_044340265.1 Burkholderiales bacterium
GCTCGGCTACATCCGCGACTGCACCTTCGTCACCTTCCCCGGCGCGAGCCACGGCATGACCGCGGAGATCCCGGATGCCTGTGCGCTCGCGTACCTGAAGTTCCTCGAAAAGGCCGGCTCATGAGCATGCAAACCTTCACCACCAGCGACGGCGTGCGCATTGCCTACCACGTCGACGACTTCACCGATCCGTGGCGCGAGGCGCCGACGCTGCTGATGCTGCATTCCGCGATGAGCAGCGCGAAGCGCTTCTTCTCGATGGTGCCCGGCCTGGCACGCCACCTGCGCGTGGTGCGCATGGATTCCCGCGGGCACGGCGAGTCGCAGGTGCCCCCGGCCAGCGTGCCGCACGACAAGGAGCGGCTGAGCCAGGACGTGCTGGAACTGCTCGACGTGCTGAAGCTCGACAGCGTGCACATCCTGGGCGGCTCGGCGGGCGGCTACACCGGGCAGCTGCTGGCGATCCATCATCCGGCCCGCGTGAAGAGCCTGTCGCTGTTCAGCTCGACGCCCGGCTTCAAGGGCGACCAGGGCAAGCGCTGGCTGGCCGAAGCCTCGGTGCGCGGCATGCGCGCGGTGTTCGGCGAGACCATCGATGAACGCCTGCCGGTTGGCGAGGCCGATCCGCGGCTGGTCGCATGGGTGCTGGACGAGATCTGCAAGAACGACCTCGACTTCCTGAAGCGGTTCATCGGCCACTGGACCGACACCGACTTCATGGACCAGGTGCATCGCATCGGCTGCCCGACGCTGATCGTCGAGCCCGGCGCGCATCCGATCGGCACCGGTTCGGCCTTCGCCGAGATGGCACGCCTGATCCCGAACAGCGAGCGTGTGGTCTACGAGAACGGCCGGCACAACCTGTACGACTACCAACCCGACCGCTGCGTGGCCGAGGTGCTGCGCTTCCTGCGCCAGCACTTTCCCGAGTTGCGGCCGTGAGCGCCAGGGCGGCATGAATCGTCTCGCCGGCAAGGTCGCGTTCGTCACCGGGGGTGGCTCCGGCATCGCGCGCGCGGCCTCGCTGCTGTTCGCCCGTGAGGGGGCGAGGGTGGTGGTCGCCGAGATCGATGCGGCACTGGGCGGGGCGACCGCCGACGCGGTGGTTGCCGCAGGCGGCGACGCGGTCGCGGTGCACACCGACGTGACCGACGAGACGAGCGTGCGCGAGGCGATCGCCGTCGCCGACGCACGTTACGGCCGGCTCGACATCCTGTTCAACTGCGCCGGCGGCTCGCTCAATGCCGACAGCCAGGTCACCGATGTCGACCTCGCCGTCTGGGACCGCACGATGGCCCTCGACGTACGGGGTGCGATGCTGGTCTGCCGCCATGGCATTCCCGAACTGGTGAAGGCCGGTGGCGGTTCGGTGGTCAACATGTCCTCGGGTGCCGCGTTGCGCGGCAGCAGCCCGAAGCATGTGTACACCGCGGCCAAGGGTGCGATCCTGTCCTTCACCCGCGCGCTGGCCGGCAGCTACGCGAAGGACAACATCCGCGCCAATGCGATCTGCGCCGGACGCATCCTCACCGAACGCATCCTGAACAACTACGGCACCGCGGACGCGCCCGGCCCGGTCGCCGACCGGCAGGATGCCGCAGGCCGCGTGCGCGACTATCCGTTCTGGGTCGGCCGGCCCGAGGACATCGCGAACATCGCGCTGTTCCTCGCGAGCGACGAATCGCGGATGATCACCGGTGCAACGATCCCGGCCGATGGCGGCCGGTCAGCCTACTGAAGGAACACGCATGGAAACCCTGGTCGCCAGCGATGGCCTCGAACTGCGCTATGTCATCGACGACTATACCGATCCGTGGCGCAAGGCCGACACCCTGCTGCTGATCCATGCGGCGATGGGCAGCTCGCGCCGCTTCTACGCCTGGGTGCCGCACCTCGCACGCCACTTCCGCGTGGTGCGGCTCGACCAGCGCGGCCATGGCGAATCGGGCATTCCTGGCCCCGACCAGTTGTCGTTCCGCCGGCTGATGCAGGACGCAGTGGAACTGCTCGACCATCTTGGCGTCGACAAGGCGCATGTGGCCGGCTCCTCGGCCGGCGGCATCGTGTCGCAGGGCCTGGCGATCCACCACCCGTCGCGGGTGCGCACGCTGGCGAGCTTTGCCTCGGTGCCCGGGATGAAGAAGGTGGCGACCGACTATGCCGGATGGGTGTCGCGCATCGGTGCCAGGGGCGTCGCGACCTTCCTGCGCGAGACCATCGCCGACCGTGTCGACCTGGCGACGGCGAAGCCGGGTTTCGTCGACTGGTTCATCGCCGAGTCGGCGCGCACCCCGGTCGAGGTACTTGCGCGCTTCGTGCCGATGATGGCCACGGTCGACCTGCAGGACGACCTGCCGAAGATCGCCTGCCCGATGCTGGTGGTGGTGCCGGGTGCCGACCCACTGCACCCGGCGGACGAATACCGGCCGATCGCCGAGCGGGTAACGGGCTGCGAGTTCGTGGTGTACGAGGGCCTTCCGCACAACATCACCGATGCGGTACCCGACCGTTGCGCGGAAGAGCTGAAGCGCTTCCTGCTCAGGCACGCGGCCTGAAGCTTCAGCCGCGCGGGAACCGGCGCTGCAGGAAGGCCAGGGTATCGGCCGCGCAGCGATCGGGCAGGTAGTCGCAGATGTTGTGCCGGGCGCCGTCGTAGTACACCAGCTCGTTGTCGGGGATGCGCGCCTTCATGTCTTCATAGGTCGACGCATGGCCGACCGGCTCCGCACCGGGGGCGATCATCATCACCGGGCAGCGGATCGCACGGATCTCTTCCATCATGTCCACCGTCGACATGTGGCCGACGAAGCGCTGGATGAACGGCAGGTCGTTGTTCGCCGCCTCGTCGAGGAACCACTCGACGAAGCGCGGATCGACCGCGTCCACCGGGAAGCGGTCGGAGATCGTCTCGGCCAGAAACGGGCGGATGCCGATCGCGCCCATCCGGGGCACCCATGTGCTGACCTGGCTGCGGGTCAGGCCGGGCGTGGATCCGTACAGCACCAGGCTCTTCACCCGCTCCGGGTTGTCGATCGCCAGCCGTTGGCCGACATAACCACCGGCCGAGTTGCCCAGGATGTGCACCTTGCCCAGCCCGAGTTCATCCATCAGGGTCAGTGTGTCCTTCGCCAGCCGCGCGAGCGAGAACGGCGAGGACGGGTCGGGCACGTCGGACGCGCCATGGCCGCGCAGGTCCATGCGGATGATCCGGTGGTGGCGCGCCAGTGCGGGCACCATCGAGTACCAGCGTCGCGAACTGCCGATTGCCGCATGCAGCAGCAGCAGCGGGTCGTCCGGCAGCCACGGGTCGCTGAAGTCGTCGATCTGGTAGGCGATCCGCAGGCCGTCGTCGGCGGTCACATGGGGCATGGGGTCTCCCGGGGGTGTTGGATGGGCTTGCGTGTGTGGGCTTGCGCCGGGCGGTCAGAGCGGCTGGCCGTCGCGCTCGATCGCCACCTCGGGCGGCAGCGTCGCCGCGAGGGTGGCATGGAGGTAGCAGGTGACCGCCGCGATCTTCTGCAGCCGTTCGAACAGTTCGTCGGCCGCGCCCCCGTTGAGGAACAGGTGCGTGTCGACCGGCAGCGCGCGGCCGGCGAGCGTGCCCGCCGCCAGGCTGCCCTCGAGCGCGAACGGCGTGTACTGCACGACACGCACGCCGCGGATGTCCATCTTCATGTTCTCGATGTAGCGCGACAGCTGGGTCATGTAGCAGAACACGATGCCGGCGGACAGCAGCGACAGGCCGCACGGCCCCTGGTCGCCGGCCTCGCCGGTGCCTGCGCGCTCGTCGGTGCGCAGTGCAAAGTGGCTGGCGGCCGGCAGTTCGAGATACGTGTCGGTCTCGGTGACGCCTGCGGGATGGACCAGGTGGCTGTTGCCCACGATCAGCCGCAGCACGCGCCCGGTGGGCGAGGCCTGCGCCGGCTGCGATACCCCGGGGCGCTGTTCGCCGGTGCGCAGGATCAGCGGCTGCAGCGGGTCCGGCCCGGCGACCGGCCGTGGCGGCTTCGCATGCACCAGGTAGGGGTCGGGCGCATCGGCGGCGGTGGATGCGGGCAGCGCGTGCAAGGCGCGGCGGCGACCGTTGACATAGATCGCGAAGGTGTTCTCGAGCGGCGTGCGCAGCGCGGCCAGCGCCGGCGAGGCGGCGACCGCGCGCTCGACCCAGGCGCGCAGCGTGGCCGCGTCTGCGGAAGACTTCACCTTCACCGTGATCCGCGTGGGCTCCGCCTGGCCGACGGCATCGCCGCGCACGAAGGAACCGGTCAGGCTGTAGCGGTTGTCCAGGCAGACCCGGAGGTCTTCGAAGGCCACGCCCGCGGCCTCGGCGGTGGCCAGCAGCCGGTTGTGCAGGTCGCCGTGCAGCCCGGCGTTGAACACGCCGAGCGGGAAGGGCGCGAGGTCGGTGCCGGACAGGTGGCGGCCCTCGTCGCTGGTGATCCGCCAGGCGCTGCCGGTGGCACCTTCGCTGACCACCGCTTCCTTCTGGTGGTGCGCCATCTGGCGCGCCTCGACGGTGAACACGTCGAGCCCTGCGGTGTTGCGGACCACCGCGGGGCGGGCCGTGCCCTGCCGGGCGCGGAAGGCGAGCGGATCGCCGAATCCGTCGATGGTGTCGTGTGCGTTCGTGGCCATGGAAGCTCCTCGGTTCAGGCGGTCGGCGGAAGGCTCGACCGGGTGCGGATCAATGCGCTCTTGTCCATCTGGAACACCAGTTCATCGCGCTGGTTGTAGACCAGGTCCCGGAACACCACCAGCCCGCGGTCGGGTTTCGAGGTTTCCCGCTTGGACAGCACTTCGACCTCGGTGCGGATCGTGTCGCCGATGCGCACCGGCGCGAAGAAGCGGCCGCCATCGAGTGCGAGCAGGCCGACCACCGATGTGCGGAACAGGCTCTCGGTCATGCCGGTGGAAAACGACATGATCAGGTGGCTGGGGCAGATCCGGCCGCCATAGGTCGTCTTGCGCGCGAATTCCTCGTCGATGAAAAGCGGCACGTGGTAGCCGACCAGCGCGCAGAACAGCGAATGGTCGCCCTCGGTGATGGTGCGGCTGTAGGTGGGGTATCGCGCACCGACGTCAAAGTCTTCGTAGTAGGATGTCATCGTGATCACAGTTCGAAAGGTAGGGACGACCTTGGCCCGATTGTATGCCCGTGGCGAGATGCCCATGGTCGCCCGCAGCGGCATCGCCGCGGCTGCCCTGCTCGCGCTGCCCACGCTGTCCGTACTGTCCGTGCTCCTCCTGCCGCAGGCCGTGCATGCCCAGGCGGCCCAGGCGACCTGGCCGGTGAAGCCGATGCGCATCATCGTGCCGGTGGTCCCGGGTTCCTTCACCGACGTCGTCGGGCGCGGCCTGGCCATCGAGATGGGCGAGTCGCTCGGCCAGTCGGTGCTGGTCGAGAACCGGCCCGGGGCGGGCACGACCATCGGCGCCGGGACGGTGGCCCGGTCCTCGCCCGATGGCTACACGCTGCTGATGACCGAGAACTCGTTTTCGATCGCCCCGGCGCTGTACGGCAAGCAGATGACCTACGACCCGGTGCGCGACTTCCAGCCGGTGACGCTGGTCGCCGAGGCGCCCACGCTCTGGTTCAGCCGGCTCGAGCTTGCGGCGCGCACGCCGAAGGAACTGGTGCAGCTCGCGCGCAGCCGCCCCGGCGAGGTGACCTTCGCCACCGGCGGCAACGGTACCTCTTCGCACCTGGCCGCTGAACTGTTCATCGACCGCAACCGCCTGAAGATGATCCATGTGCCGTTCAAGGGCGTGGCCGGGTCGATCGCCGAGGTCATCGCCGGGCGCGTGGATGTCGGCACGTCGAGCATCGCGAGCGCGGCCGCGCCGGTACAGGCAGGTCGCATGCGCGCGCTGGCGGTGACCGGCAAGGAACGCAATCCGCTGCTGCCCGAGGTGCCCACCTTCGCCGAGTCCGGCTTCGGCGACTACGACATGCCGATCTGGTTCGGCATCATCGGTCCTGCAGGCCTGCCCGCGGAGCGGCTCGACCGACTGCATGGCGAGATCGTGCGCGCCGCCGGCCGGCCACGGCTGCGCGACCTGTTCTCGGCGCAGGGTGCACGCGCGCTGCTGGTGCCACCGGCGGCGTTCACGAAGCGGGTGCATGCCGAGATCGCGCTGTGGCGCGAGGTGATCCCGCGCGTGGGCATCCGCGTCGAATGAAGACCCGCATCGGACGGCCCGATGCCCACCGCCCTGGATGAACCGATGACCCCGACTTTCGTTGCGCCTGTTTCACCTCCAGCTTCGTCCTCGCCTTCAGTTGCCGGCCGCGTGGCAGTGCTGTCGGTGCCGCTGCTGCTGTCCCTGGCCTGGCTGCCGCCCGCCGCCTTCGCTCAGGGACAGCCGGCGTGGCCTTCGCGGCCGCTGCGCGTGGTGGTCGGCTTCACCGCCGGCGGGCCGGTCGACCTGGTCGCCCGCATCGTGTCACCGCGCCTGTCTGCCCAGCTCGGGCAGCCGGTGATCGTCGAGAACCGGCCTGGCGCCGATGCCAACATCGCGATGGAGACCGTCGCCCGCGCCACGCCCGATGGCCATACGCTGCTGCTGATCCAGCCCGGCGTGGCGATCAATCCGCCGCTCTACCGCAAGGTGCCGTTCGATCCGCTCAAGGACTTCGCACCGATCAGCCTGATCGGCGAATCGCCGAACATCGTCGCGGTCTACAACGGGCTGCCGGCCAACACGATGCAGGAACTGCTTGCGGTGGCCCGGGCGAAGAAGGGCGGCCTGTTCTACGGCGCGACCTCCAGCCCGACCCATCTCGCGACCGAGTTGCTGAACACGCTCGCCGGCGTGCAGACCACACGTGTGCCGTTCAAGGGCGCACCGCCGGCACTGGCCGCATTGATGTCCGGCGAAGTGCAGATCGTGCTGAGCAGCATCGGCACGCTGCTGCCGCTCGCTCGTGCGGGCAAGGTGCGTGCCCTCGCGGTCACCAGCGCCAAGCGCAGTGCGGTCGCCCCGGAACTGCCGACGGTGCAGGAATCCGGCGTACCCGGCTTCGTCGCCACCACCTGGTACGGTCTGGCCGCGACCGGCGGCACGCCGCGTCCGGTGGTCGATCGCCTGAACGCGGAACTGCGCAAGGTGCTGGCCGAGCCGGAGGTGAGGACCCAGCTCGCCGGGCAGGGCATCGACGAACCGTCGCCTGGAACCCCTGAGCAGCTGGCCGCGCTGATCCGCAGCGAACTGGTGAAGTGGGAGAAGGTCGTGCGCGCGTCGGGCGCCGGGATCAACTGACCGGAGCAGGTCCTTCGAGCACGGCAGTCGCCTTGATCTCGATCAGCGCACCGGGCCTGATGAGGCCCGCGACCAGCACGCCGGTGGCGGCAGGCCAGGGCGCATCGCCGAACACCTTGCGCCGCACGCCGGCGGTCTTCGAGTAGCCGTCGAGCGTGGTGAAGTATTCCGTGGTCTCGACGATGTTGTCGAACGAGGCGCCGGCGGCTTCGAGCACGCGGCCCATCTTCTCGAAGATGTATTCGGTCTGGCGCACGATGTCGCCTTCGCCGACCAGTTCGCCCTGGTCGTTGGCGGCGGTCATGCCCGAGATGAACAGCAGGTTGCCCGCGCGCACTGCGGCGGAGAAGGTGTAGCGCGCGTTCCAGCCACTGGCCGGCGTCACTGCGGTGAAGGGTTTGCCCATCGAATGCTCCTTGTTCTGGCGTTGCGTGTCCGACGTCACGTGATTGCCGTCAGCGTTCCTGCGGCCGGCAGCGCAGCAGGTATGCATGGAATCCCTCGGCGACCGCGATGCCTGCGCCGTTGTTCACGCGGACGATGAACCGGACCACGCCTCGGTCGCCGTCGCGTGCCAGCTTCGTGCCTTCGACCTCGAACGCGGTGCGCACCGTATCCCCTTCGAGCACCGGTGCGAGGAAGCGCATGCCCTGCTCGAGGAAGGCGACCATCGATGCTTCCAGCCGGGGCGACAGCGGGGTCGCTCCCAGGGCGCCGACCGCGGCCACCAGCAGGCCGTGCGCGACCGGCGCGCCGAAGCGGGTGTGGCGGGCATACTCGGCATCGTAGTGGATCGGATGGGCATCGCCGGTGAGCTCGGCGAACGACCGGAAGGCCGCCGCGTCGAGTCGTCGTTCCTGGCCCGGGTATCGCTGGCCGGCTGCGAAATCCTCGAAATACAGCTGTGCAGCCGCGGTCGCCGGGTCGGTCATTCCGCCTTGACGCCCGATGCCCGCACGGCCTGCTCGAACAGCTCGATGTCGGCACGCAGCTGCTTCGCATACTCGGCAGGCGTGCTGCCGACCGGATCGATGCCCATCGCCGACAGCTTCTGCACCGAGTCCGGATGCTTCACCGCCTTCGCGATCTCGCCGGCGAGGCGTTCGATCACGGCCGACGGCGTGCCCGACGGCGCCAGCACGCTGACCGACGGCAGCAGCACGAAATCCTTCACGCCCAGTTCCGCGAAGGTCGGAACCTCGGGCGCCTGCGCGCTGCGCGCCGCGCTGGCGACGCCGAGCAGGCGCAGCGCGCCCGACTTCACATGCGCGGAGACGGTCGGCAGCACGGTGAACAGCGCCGGCACTTCGCCCGAGACCAGCGCGGGCGTCGACTGTCCGCTGCCCTTGTACGGCACATGCACCAGTTCGATGCCGAGCCGCGTGCGCAGCATCTCCATCGCCAGGTGGTGCGGACTGCCGATGCCGGACGAGCCGTACGAGGCGCTGCCTTTGCGCGCGCGGGCGAAGGCGACGAACTCCTTCAGCGTCGACACGCCGGTGCCGGCATTGACGGCCAGGAAGAACGGAGACGTACCGAGCAGGCTGACCGGTGCGAAGTCGCGCCGGATGTCGTAGGGCAGCTTCGGTGTCATCGCCGGGGTGATCGCCGTCTGCCCGAGGTCGGCGACCAGCAGCGTGTAGCCGTCGGGCAGCGCGCGCGCGACCAGTTCGGTGCCGATGATGCCGCCTGCGCCGGGACGGTTGTCGATCAGCACCGGCCTGCGGAAGGCGTCGCCCAGGCGCTGCGCGACGATGCGTCCCATCGTGTCGGGCAGCCCGCCCGGCACATAGGGCACCACCATGCGGATCGGCCGGGTGGGGAAGGTGGCGGGATCCGCCGTCTGCGCCTGGGCACTGGCGGTGAACGCGCCGGCGATGGCCGTCACGGCGGTTGCAATGACTGCGAGCACGAGGTTCGTCACGGGTATCCAGCCATGGGAAAAGAAACGGATGATACGCCGGGCCCTGCCGGCGGGCTCGCCGAGCCGTCGGCAGTCGCATGGGCCTGAGGTACCATCGCCTCCTCGTTCTTGAAGGGTCCCGGATCGGCCATGACAGCAGCAGCGAAGATGCTCGACGGGGTACGGGTGATCGACCTCACCTCGGTCGTGTTCGGTCCCTATTCGACGCAGATCCTTGCCGATTACGGCGCCGACGTGGTCAAGGTCGAGGTGCCCGAGGGCGACATCATGCGCTACGCCGGGCCTGCACTCGAGCGCGGCATGGGCCCGGTGTTCGTGAACCTCAACCGCGGCAAGCGCTCGATCGTGCTCGACATCCGCAAGCCCGATGGCAAGGGCGCGCTGGAGGCGCTGATCCGCGGCGCCGACCTGCTCGTGCACAACGTGCGCCGCAAGCCGATGGCGCGGCTGGGCTTCTCTGCACAGGCCTGCGCCGCGCTCAACCCCGGGCTGCTGTACTGCGCGGCCACCGGGTTTGCCGAAGCGCACGAACTCGCCGATGCGCCGGCCATCGACGACGTGATCCAGTGCGCGGTCGGCCTGTCCGGGCTGAATGCCGATGCCGATGGCACGCCGCGCCTGGTGCCCAGCCTGATCGCAGACAAGGTCGCCGGCCTGGCGCTCGCCTCGGCCATGCTGGCAGCGCTGGTGCGCCAGCGCAGCACCGGGCAGGGCGGTACGGTGGATGTGCCGATGTACGAGACGCTGGCGTCGTTCTGCCTGGTCGAGCACCTGCAGGGCGCGACCTTCGCGCCCGGGGGTGCCGTCGGCTACACCCGGGTCACGCGCGAGGGGCGTCGCATCTACCGGGCGAAGGACGGGTTCGTGTCGATGACGCCGTACAGCAATGAACAGTGGGCGCGCTTCTTCCGGGCGGTCGGTCGCGAGGACATGGCGACCGATCCGCGCGTCACCGATCCGGCCGTGCGCGGCACGCGCTTCCATGAACTCTACGACGTGATCGAGTCGGTCGCGCATACGCGCGGCGTGGCCGAATGGATCGCGCTCGCTCGCGAACTGAACATGCCTGCGATGCCGGTGGTGTCACTGGCCGACGTGGCGGGCGATTCGCAGCTCGAGCGCAGCGGCACCACCGAGACCCGTGCGTTCGAGGGCATCGGCACGGTCAAGCACCTGTCCTCGCCGGGTTTCTTCGACGGTGTGGCCGCGCGTCATCCGATGAATGCACCACGGCTGGGCGAGCACACGCGCGAACTCCTGCGCGAGTCCGGCTACGACGATGCAGGCATCGACGTATTGCTGGCTTCGGGCGCGGCGCGCACGACCGGCTGAGCCGCGAAGGACAACAGGAGAGCACGATGGACCATCCGCCCCGCATCGTCCACCCGGACACGCTGCCGTCCTACTCGCCACCTGGCCATGGCGGAACGGTCAATCGGCGCCTGGTCGAGGCCTCGCTCGGCACCGGCATCGAGATGGTGCTCGGCGATGTCGCCGCAGGCGGTGCCGCCCATCCGCATTCACACGACACCGCCTGGCAGATTGTGCTGGTGCTCGAAGGCACGCTCGAGCATTCCGAACCCGGGCAGCCGCCGCAGCGGTGCGGCCCGGGCAGCGTGATCCGCATTCCGCCGAAATGCGTGCACGGCGCGCGCTCGGTGGATGGTCCGGCGAAGGTGGTGGTGATCTACAGTCCGCCGTTGCCGGCGGAGGGCGGGTTCCGGCCAGCCTGAGGCGCGAGGGTCGCGCCGGCTGCGTGCCGGCCGCGCGCCGATTCAGGCAGCCGCGCGGCGTGGCGCGGCGATGGACCGGCGCGCCAGCACCTGCCCGACGGCCAGTGCCACGGCCGATTGCGTGGGTTCGATCACGGCCACTCCGAGCGTCTGCTCGAGGGCTTCGCGATGCGCGGAGAAGCCGGCGCAGCCGAGCACGATCGCCTGCGCGCCATGCTCGTCGCGCAGGCGGGTGCCGACGGCCTCGAGCCGTTCGCGCGTGCGCTGCACATCGGCCAGCGCGGCGATGCCCATCTCGACGGCCAGGCCACCGCAGTAGCGATGTTCGAAACCCATCGCGCGGATCTTCCGCCGATGGCGCGCAAGGGAGCCGGAGACGATCGCGATCGAGGCGAACCGCTCGGCCACTGCCGATGCCGTGTTGAAGCCCGATTCACCGATGCCGAGCACCGGTTGCCGGTAGACCTCGCGCAGCGCATGCAACCCTGGATCAGAGAAGCAGCCGATGATGATCGCGTCGCTGCTGGCCATCTCCGGATGGCGGGCGAGCCAGTCGAGCAGCAGCCCG
>JBIITW010000361.1:0-2845 GCA_044340265.1 Burkholderiales bacterium
GAGCGGCAAGGCGTCACCGGCAAGGTCATGAACTGGCTCAATGCGATGACGCTGGTCACCGTGCCGAAGATTTCGGTGATTCTTCGAAAAAGCTACGGGCTCGCCGTCTCGAACATGGGCGCCGGCGGAAACGCCGATGAACTCGCTTGCTGGGTCACCGCCGAAATCAGCTTCATGAAGCCGGACTTCGGCGCGAAGGTCGTGTTCGGTGTCGATCCAGAGAAGGAGCCGGAGAAATTCAGGGAAGCCGTCGCCAGGATGTCCAAGGGGACTTCGCCCTACGACATGGCTGCGATCTACACCGCACAGGATGTCATCGATCCGCGCGATACACGCGACTGGCTGATCCGCATGCTCGAGGTCCATCGCATGCGCATGAGCGACGGCGTCGGGCAGCACCTGATGCGTACCTGGCCAACGAGTTACTGATTCATCCAGATCACCCGCTGATGAACGAACTGACGCACAAGGTGGCCGTCGTCACCGGGGCCACCCGGAAAAGGGGCCTCGGCCGTGCCATTGCGCTGGCCCTGGCGGGCGCTGGCGCCGCTGTCGTCGTGACCGGCAGCGATCGACATCCGCAGAACCTCACCCTCGATGAGCAGGAGGAAGGCTGGCGCGGACTGGAAGATGTAGCCCGGGAGATCGCCCGGCTCGGCGTTCGCTCCCACGCCGTGTACATGGACGTGCGCAAGCCCGCCGATGTCCAGCGCATGGTGTCGGAAACCGTCGAGAAGATGGGTCGGATCGACATCCTCGTCAACAACGCTGCCTATCCCCGCGCGGCGGACCGGGTGCCCTTGCTCGAGCTGGACGATGAGCTCTGGAAGGCGATCCTGGATGTGAACCTGACGGGCGCCATGCTGTGTTCCAAGTACGTCGCGAGGCAGATGGTCGCGCAAGGCGACGGGGGGAGCATCATCAGCATCTCGTCCGGCGCTGCCTTGAAGGCGCCCGCGAATTTCGCTGCCTATGCGGCCTCGAAAGCGGGCGTCCATGCCCTCAGTTCATCGCTTGCCGACGAGTTGGGGCCTCATGACATCACCGCCAATGTCGTTGCACCCGGTTTTCTCGACACGGCTCGTATCGACGGCTTGCGTGACCCTGCGAAATGGCAGAAGCGCTTGTCCACCGTCCCGATCAAGCGGGCCGGCACTGTCGAGGAAGTCGCAGAACTGGTCCGGTACCTTTGCGGACCGCACGCGCGGTGGATCAGTGGAGACGTCTTCCTCATCAATGGTGGCGAAGTCCGGCGCGCCGCTGATTGATCCGCCGCGCAGCAGGGGTGTCGGCGCGGCGAAACGGCGATGGACGCGCGAACTGCAGGTCGAGGCGCCGTTGCTGTGTCTGCGCTGGTGCCCGGATGTGCTGCGGTGGAGCCGTGTTGCCCTGGTCAGGCGAACACGATGCGCTTGCGATCCGTGTCGCTGGCAAACAGTTGGGGCGATTGCGGGTAGCGGTCCGACGGCAGGTACTTGAGGATGGCTCGATGCCAGTCGGCGTACGTGGCGTCGGGTTTCAGGGTCTTGAGGGCCTTGAGCGCGTAGTACGTGAACGCGCCGTTGGGTCGGCCATCGATGATGCCCTCGTGGCAGCGCTGGCCTTCTTCGCAGCCTGCCAGCAGGACATCGCCCATCAGCCGCGAGAAAAGGCCCTGCGGGCGTGAGGCACCGGTCGGCCCCAGCACGCTCGCCGACAGCGTACCAGCAAGCTTCCTGGGCACGGCTTTGGCCGACATCCAGTTGCCCGTGGGCATGAAGCGCTCGCGTGTGTCAGCACCTGCCTCGTTAATGGCCGCGCGGGTGACGGTGCCGGAGTGGCAGCTGTCCGTCACCATCAAGAGTCTGACGCCCGTCTTGCGGGTGGCGAACAAGGTCTTGATTTCATCGTCAACGATAACGCCCTTGGAGCCGACGTCGTAGGGGCAAAGCGCTTCATCCCTGCCGTCGGTTTCGTCGCCGTCGCTGTCTGGCACCCAGGTGCCGCACCCCGAAAAGATGATGACCAGGGAGTCGTCCTTGGTGGCGTTCCCGATCAAGTGCCCCATCATCGCCACGATCGCTTTTTTTGTTGCCTGGGAGTCCAACAGCTTGCTGACTTTGAAGCTACGGCCGATCAGGGCGGCGGCCCAGTCGTTTGCGTCGTTCACGCAGCCCTTCTGATCCATTGGGGCACCAGGGTAGTCATTGATGCCGATGCAAAGCGCTTTCCTGGCCATGACGGATCTCCTTGTGGATGACGGGGGCACACAGTGCCGCCTGAATCTGCGCCTGCGACACAGTACAGCGCATCAGTAGTGGATGGCTCACAGGATGAGGCTTTGCGGCCGGTGATCGGCAACCCCGGTTCACACTAAAGCAATCTTTAGCAAGTGATCCATATCGTGAAGCGCGCTTTCACGCCTCGGACCACCGGCACCTGGACCACCACCACGACCTCAGGCGAGTCGGTCCGCGCCTTCGTGCCGCGGCCGCTGCCTCCGGCGGATCCGCCGCTGTTGGAAGCCGCCTTCTTCGACCTGAACCGGACGGTCGCACTGGCACTGGCGCGCCTGGCCGGGGTGTCCGGTCTCGTGCCGTCCGCCAATGCCGAGCGCAGCATCATCGACGTCGCCAGCCTCATCGCGACCGACCGCAGGCGGTTGCTGGCGTCCCACGGGGCGGGGCCGATCAGCTATCGGCTGTTCGAATGCCTGCCGATGATGCCGCGCTTCAGCGTCGAGCGCGTCCGCCAGCGGCTGGAAACCACGTTCCCGACCGAGCCCCTGAAGGCCTTCGAAGGTTTCGGCCATCGGCCGCAATCACCGCGCGTGCCGGGAAAGTGAACCTCGCGACGCCGGAAAACG
>JBIITW010000016.1:0-38348 GCA_044340265.1 Burkholderiales bacterium
TTGAGCAGGTGCACCCGCGACTGCCGCTTGACCGCCTGGCGCATGCGCTGCGCGAGCAGCGGATGGTCCTTGCGCAGCACGCTGCCGACCACCAGGAAGGCATCGGCCTGGCCGACTTCGGCGACCGGCAGCCCGAGCCAGGGTGCGCCCTTGCGCGTACCGTCGAGCCGGAAGTCGACCTGGCGCAACCGATGATCGATGTTCTCCGAGCCGAGCCCGCGCACCAGCTTCGCCAGCAGGTGCAGTTCTTCCAGCGTCTGGTGCGGCGTGGCCAGTGCGCCGACCGATGCCGCGCCATGGCGGGCGACGATCGACTTCAGGCGGCTGGCGACATGGTCGAGCGCCTGTTGCCAGTCGACCTGGTGCCACTGGCCGTCGCGCCGGACCAGCGGACGAGGCAGTCGCAGTTCCGAGTTGAGCGCTTCGTACGAGAAGCGGTCCTTGTCGGAGATCCAGCATTCGTTGACCGCTTCGTTCTCGAGCGGCAGAACGCGCAGCACGCGGTTGCCCTTGACCTGCACCATCAGGTTGGCACCGAGGCTGTCGTGCGGGCTGACCGACTTGCGGCGGGTCAGTTCCCAGGTGCGGGCGGTGAAACGGAACGGCTTCGAGGTCAACGCGCCGACCGGGCAGATGTCGATCATGTTGCCCGACAGTTCCGAATCGACGGTGCGCGCGACGAACGGCATGATCTCGCTGTGCTCGCCCCGCCCGGCCATGCCGAGCTCCATCACGCCGGCGATCTCCTGGCCGAAGCGCACGCAGCGGGTGCAGTGGATGCAGCGGGTCATGTCGGTCGCGATCAGCGGCCCGAGGTTCTTGTTCGGCACCACGCGCTTGAGTTCATCGTAGCGCGACTCGCTCGCGCCGTAACCGACGGCGAGATCCTGCAACTGGCATTCGCCACCCTGGTCGCAGATCGGGCAGTCGAGCGGATGGTTGATCAGCAGGAACTCCATCACGCCCTTCTGCGCCTGCACGGCCTTGGGCGAATGGGTGAACACCTTCATGCCTTCGGTCACCGGCGTCGCACAGGCCGGCAGCGGCTTGGGCGCTTTCTCGACCTCGACCAGGCACATCCGGCAGTTGGCGGCGATGGTCAGCTTCTTGTGATAGCAGAAATGCGGCACGTAGATGCCGAGCGCGTTGGCGGCTTCCATCACCATCGCGCCGTCTCGTACCTCGACCGGTTTGCCGTCGACTTCCAGCTTGGCCATCGTTGCTATCGCTCTCTCGGACGTTCAGGCGTTCAAACGTAGGGGCCGACCAGGCACCGCTTGTGGTCGACGTGGTACTGGAACTCGTCGCGGAAGGCCTTGATGAAGGCCCGCACCGGCATCGCGGCCGCATCGCCCAGCGCGCAGATGGTGCGCCCCTGGATGTTGTCGCAGAGGTTGAGCAGGAGGTCGAGGTCTTCCTGCCGGCCCTTGCCGTGCTCGATGCGGTCGACCACCCGGTACAGCCAGCCGGTGCCTTCGCGGCAGGGCGTGCACTGGCCGCAGGATTCCTCGTAATAGAAGTAGGACAGGCGGTGCAGGCAGCGCACCATGCAGCGCGTCTCGTTCATCACGATCACCGCGCCCGACCCGAGGAACGACCCGGCCTTCTGGATCGAGTCGTAGTCCATGTCGAGCGCCATCATGGTGTCGGCAGGCAGCACCGGCATCGACGAGCCGCCGGGGATCACCGCCTTCAGCTTCACCCCGTCGCGCATGCCGCCGGCCATCTCGAGCAGCTTCGCGAACGGGGTGCCGAGCTTGATCTCGTAGTTGCCCGGGCGCGCGACGTCGCCGCTGACCGAGAACACCTTGGTGCCGCCGTTGTTCGGCTTGCCCAGGTTGAGGAACGCTTCGCCGCCGTTGTTGATGATCCACGGCACCGCGGCGAAGGTCTCGGTGTTGTTGATCGTCGTCGGCTTGCCGTAGAGGCCGAAGGTGGCCGGGAACGGAGGCTTGAAGCGCGGCTGGCCCTTCTTGCCCTCGAGCGATTCGAGCAGCGCCGTCTCTTCGCCGCAGATGTAGGCCCCGTAACCATGGTGCGCATGCAGCTGGAAGCTGAACTCGCTGCCCATGATGCCGTTGCCCAGGTAGCCGGCGGCACGTGCCTCCTCGAGCGCCTCCTCGAAGCGCTCGTAGACATCCCAGATCTCGCCGTGGATGTAGTTGTAGCCGACGGTGATGCCCATGGCGTACGCGCCGATCGCCATCCCCTCGATCAGGATGTGCGGGTTGTAGCGCATGATGTCGCGATCCTTGAACGTACCCGGCTCGCCCTCGTCGGAGTTGCAGACGAGGTACTTCTGGCCGGTGTAGTTCTTCGGCATGAAGCTCCACTTCAGGCCGGTCGGGAACCCGGCGCCGCCCCGTCCGCGCAGCGCGGACTTCTTGAGCTCGCCGATCACGACATCGGGCGGGATCTTCTCGGACAGTATCTTGCGGATCGCCTGGTATCCGCCGCGTGCCTCGTAGTCGCGCAGGCGCCAGTTGGTGCCGTCGAGGCCCTTCAGGATGACGGCATCAGGGCCGTAGATGCCGGTCTGGAACGGGGGCAGCGGCGCGTTCATCGTGCAGGCTCCTTGCCGGCCACGGTTGCGTCCGGGCCCGCGCCACACTCGGCACGCAGCTGGTCGACCAGTGCGTCGAGCTTGTCCGGCGTCATCCACGACAGCATGGTGCGGTTGTTGCGCATCATCACCGGTGCATCACCACAGGCACCCATGCATTCGCCTTCCTTGAGCGTGAAGCAGCCGTCGGCCGTGGTCTCGCCGAAGCCGATGCCCAGGCGGCGCTTCAGGTGCTCGGCGGCGACGCCGGCCCCCTGCAGCTGGCATGGCAGGTTGGTGCACAGCGTGAGCTTGTTGCGGCCCACCGGCGCCAGGTCGTACATCGTGTAGAAGGTCGCGACCTCGTACACGGCCATCGCCGGCATGCCGATATGGCGGGCGATGGCATCCATCACGCCGGTGGACAGCCAGCCGCGCTCTTCCTGCGCGATGGCGAGCGCGGCCATCACCGCGGATTGACGCTGGTCGGGCGGGTACTTGGCGATCGCGCGGTCGATGCGGGCAATCGAGGCGGCAGACAGCATCACATCGCCTTCAGGCTGGCCGGAGGTGTGGCCGGAGGTGCGGCCATCAGCCGCTGCGTGCACAGGTGCGGTCATCGTCGGGTCACCGGTCAATTTCGCCGAAAACGATGTCCTGGGTGCCGATGATCGCGACCACGTCGGCGATCATGTGCCCGCGCGACATCTCGTCGATCGCCGCGAGATGCGGGAAACCCGGCGCACGGATCTTCAGGCGATAGGGCTTGTTGGCACCGTCGGACACCAGGTAGATGCCGAACTCCCCCTTCGGGTGTTCGACCGCGGCATACGCTTCGCCGGCCGGCACGTGCATGCCTTCGGTGAACAGCTTGAAGTGGTGGATCAGCTCTTCCATGTTCATCTTCATGTCGACCCGGCGCGGCGCGGCCACCTTGTGGCTGTCGCTGATCACCGGCCCCGGGTTCTTCCGCAGCCAGTCGATGCACTGGCGGATGATCCGGTTCGACTGGCGCATCTCCTCGATGCGCACCAGGTAGCGGTCGTAGCAGTCGCCATTGGTGCCGATCGGGATGTCGAAATCGACGCGGTCGTAGACTTCATAGGGCTGCTTCTTGCGCAGGTCCCACTCGATCCCGGAGCCGCGCAGCATCGGCCCGCTGAAGCCCAGCTGTAGTGCACGCTCGGGCGTCACCACGCCGATGCCGACCGTGCGCTGCTTCCAGATGCGGTTGTCGGTCAGCAGCGTCTCGTATTCGTCGACGCAGCCGGGGAAGCGTTCGGTGAAGGCTTCGATGAAATCGAGCAGTGAGCCCTGGCGTGTCTCGTTCAGGCGCTTGAGGTCGGATTGACTGCGCAGCGGCGAAGCATCGTACTGCGGCATCCGCCCCGGCAGGTCGCGATACACGCCACCGGGGCGATAGTAGGCAGCATGCATGCGCGCGCCTGACACCGCCTCGTAGCAGTCCATCAGGTCTTCGCGTTCCCGGAAGCAGTACAGGAACACGGTCATCGCGCCGATGTCCAGCCCGTGCGCACCCAGCCACAGCAGGTGGTTCAGCGTACGCGTGATCTCGTCGAACATCACGCGGATGTACTGCGCGCGGATCGGTGGCACCACGCCGGTCAGCTTCTCGATCGCCATCACGTAGGCGTGCTCGTTGCACATCATCGACACGTAGTCGAGACGATCCATGTACGGCACCGACTGCAGGAAGGTGCGCGTCTCGGCGAGCTTCTCGGTAGCCCGGTGCAGCAGGCCGATATGCGGATCAGCGCGCTCGATCACCTCGCCGTCGAGTTCCAGGACGAGGCGCAGCACGCCGTGGGCCGCAGGATGCTGCGGCCCGAAATTCATCGTGTAGTTCTTGATCTCTGCCATGCGGTCGGTCAGCCCTTGCGGAAGCCTTCGCTGTCGGCGTAGTTGTCTTCCCGGATCACCCGCGGCACGATCTCGCGCGGCTCGATGGTGACCGGCTGGTAGATCACCCGCTTCTGGTCGGGGTCGTAGCGCATCTCGACATAGCCGGTGACCGGGAAATCCTTGCGGAACGGATGCCCGATGAAGCCGTAGTCGGTCAGGATGCGGCGCAGGTCGGGATGGCCCTCGAACACGATGCCGAACAGGTCGAACGCCTCTCGCTCGTACCAGTTGGCCGCCGCCCAGGTGCCGGTGACCGAAGGCAGCAGCGGGAAGTCGTCGTCGGGGGCGAAGCAGCGCACCCGCAGGCGGGCGTTGTGCTCGAGCGACAGCAGGTGGTAGACCGCCGAGAAGCGGGCGCCATCCCAGGTACCGTCGCCATGGCCGGACCAGTCGACGCCGCACAGGTCGATCAGCTGCGCGAAGCGAAGCGCCGGATCGTCGCGCAGCAGGGTCATCGCATCGGCCAGCCGCGCCGCGGGCACCGTCACCGTCAGCTCGTCGAACGCGAACTCGATCTTCGACGCCGCCTCGCCCAGCGCGGCCTCGATCCTTGCCTGCAGTTGATCGGGTGGCAGGCTCATCGTGCGATCGTGCTCTGCCGCTTGATCTTGTTCTGCAGCTGGATGATGCCGTAGAGCAGCGCTTCGGCGGTCGGCGGGCAGCCGGGCACGTAGATGTCGACCGGCACGATGCGGTCGCAGCCGCGCACCACTGAATACGAATAGTGGTAGTAGCCGCCTCCGTTGGCGCATGAGCCCATGGAGATCACCCAGCGCGGCTCGGCCATCTGGTCGTAGACCTTGCGCAGGGCCGGCGCCATCTTGTTGCACAGCGTGCCGGCGACGATCATCACGTCGGACTGGCGCGGGCTCGGACGGAAGATGACGCCGAAGCGGTCCATGTCGTAGCGCGCGGCGCCGGCATGCATCATCTCGACCGCGCAGCAGGCGAGGCCGAAGGTCATCGGCCAGAGCGAACCGGTGCGCGTCCAGTTGATCAGGTCGTCGGCCTTGGTCATGACGAAGCCGCGCTCGGCGCCCGGGAACACCGGTGCCGATGCGGGGGCAACCCCGGATACCGCGAGTTCACTCATCGGATGCTCCGCTCATGAGGGAGGCCAGGCCTGTCATTCCCATTCAAGTGCGCCCTTCTTCCATTCGTAGACGAAGCCGACGACCAGGATCATCAGGAAGATGAACATGGCGCCAAGCCCGAACCAGCCGATGTCGCTGAGCACGATCGCCCAGGGAAACAGGAACGCGATCTCGAGGTCGAACAGGATGAACAGGATCGCGACCAGGTAGTAGCGAACATCGAACTTCATCCGCGCGTCTTCGAACGCCTCGAAGCCGCACTCGTAGGGCGACAACTTCTCGGCATCGGGCCTGTTGGCGCCGGTCGCGGAACTGGCGATCCAGCCTACCAAAGGAAGCACGAGCCCGAAAGCGAGCCCTACGCCGATGAACAACAGAATGGGCAGGTAACTTTCCAGCACAGCTAGCTCAACCGTCGACTAAGCACATCTTGGACCCCCGGTTTTCCCGGTACAGCCTCGCGCGTCGGCCGGCCTGCCTGCGGCAGGGCGGACCGTGCGAGGGTCACGATAACGCAGCGCTGGGTGCCGACCCGGGCCGGCAGGCCACTGGACTTATGGACAGTGGCCCTGAACCGGGTGGCGCGCTGCAATCACGCGTCTGGAGGCATCAGGCGCGGCGCGAGGGACCGCTGTGCGCCTTGCCATGCTGCCGATCCATCCCTTCAACCGGATCCGTATGACTCCCGGATGCCGGTACTGCTGGTGCCCACGATCAGACTCGAACTGACACGGCTTTCGCCACTGCCCCCTCAAGACAGCGTGTCTACCAATTCCACCACGTGGGCAATTCAATGCAACCCCGATATTGTCGCCTACTTTCGGCTTTCCGGGTTCATTCGACCCGGTTTACTTTGGAATATCTTCAGCCTTCGATGCGCCTTTCGCTGCCGACGGGGCTGCTGCAGGCGTACCGGCCGCGCCCTTCGCACCGGCATCGGAAGCCGGACCCGCAGGTGCCGACGGCACCGGAACCGCCGCCGCGCCCGGCGCCTGCGCAGGCGCGCCCGGCACCGGAATCTGGGACGCCGGCGTGGCCGGCACGCTGTCCATCAGGCCACGCGATACGCCGGTATTCGAAGCGAGGTAGGTGAGCCCCAGGCTGGTGATGAAGAACAGCGTGGCCATGATCGCGGTCATGCGGCTCATGAAATTGGCGGACCCGCTGGAACCGAACAGGCTGCCGGCCGAGCCGCTGCCGAACGCGGCACCCATGTCGGCGCCCTTGCCCTGCTGCAGCAGTACGAAGACCACGATCGCGCCCGCAGCAAGCACATGGAACAGCAGTATGAAATTCTGGAGCATCGTGGGTATTCCCTGTTGTGCGGATCAGCCGAAAGCCCGGCAGATCGGCTCGAAATCCTCGATCTTGAGCGAAGCGCCCCCGATCAGGCCGCCGTCGACGTCCGGCATCGCGAACAGCTCGGCGGCATTGGAAGGTTTGACGCTGCCGCCATAGAGCAGCGAGACGGCGTCACCGGCGCGACCGAGACGGGCACGCAGGAAACCGTGCACCGACTGTACCTGGTCAGGCGAGGCGTTGCGCCCGGTACCGATCGCCCACACAGGCTCGTAGGCAATCACGCAGCGTGCGAGTTCGTCCAGCCCCAGCAGCTCGATGCAGACCGACAGCTGTCCGGCGATGACCGCTTCGGTCATGTCGGTCTCACGCTCTTCGAGCGTCTCGCCGAGGCAGATGATCGGCGTCAGGCCGGCCGCCAGCGCGGCCGCAGCCTTGCCGGCGACCAGCGCGCTGGTCTCGGAGTGGTGCGCGCGGCGCTCGGAATGGCCGACGATCACGAAGGTTGCACCGAAGTCGGCGATCATCCCCGCCGAGACCTCGCCGGTGTAGGCTCCCTGCGCGTGGGGGCTCACGTCCTGCGCGCCCCAGCGCACCGGGCTGCCGGACAGTGCCGCCCGGGCCTGCGCAAGGTACGGGAACGGCACGCAGACCGCCACTTCTGCGGGCGCGGCCAGCCTGCCGAAGGCCGCGGCGCAGCCCTCGAGCAGCGCAGCGTTGCGCGCAAGCGTGCCATGCATCTTCCAGTTGCCCACAACGCGTTTGGCGCGCATCGGTATAAGTCCAAGCCTAAACCTTGGAATTATACGGAGCCAACCGCCGACAGGTCAACCGAGACTGTCCAACGAGCAGCAGCAGGCGGCTCCGTGCACGGCCTCGTACGATCAGCCGTACCGCCCCGTCACGTAATCCTCGGTGCGCTTCTGCTTCGGCTTCACGAAGATGTCCGACGTGTCCCCGACCTCGACCAGGTCGCCGAGATGGAAGAAAGCGGTACGGTCGGCCACGCGCGCTGCCTGCTGCATGTTGTGGGTGACGATCACGATCGTGAAGTTCTGCTTCAACTCGATCATCAGGTTCTCGATCGTCCCGGTCGCGATCGGGTCGAGCGCCGAACAGGGCTCGTCCATCAGGATCACGTCCGGGCTCACCGCGATCGTGCGGGCGATGCACAGGCGCTGCTGCTGCCCGCCGGAGAGGCTGGTCCCGGGTGCGTCCAGCCGGTCCTTGACCTCGTCCCAGAGCCCGGCCCGGATCAGGCTGGATTCGACGATGTCGCCGAGTTCGCCGCGCGTGCTCGCCAGGCCATGCAGGCGCGGTCCGTAGGCGACGTTCTCGTAGATCGACTTGGGGAACGGATTGGGCTTCTGGAACACCATGCCGACCTGCGCGCGCAGTTCCACCACGTCGATCGACGGGTCATAGATGTCGCGGCCGTCGAGCGTTATGTCGCCCGTGATGCGAGCCCCCTTCACCGTGTCGTTCATGCGGTTGAAGCAGCGCAACAGGGTGGACTTGCCGCAGCCCGAGGGCCCGATGAAGGCGACGATCTCGTTCTGGTGGATGTCGATAGAAACGCCGTGGATCGCTTCCTTCTCGCCATAGAAAACGCTCACGCCTTCGGCGCGCAGCCTCGGCTTGCCGGTCGCCACCGCCGCCGCCGCCTCGTGCCCGGCGGCCTGGGCCATCCCGCCCATCGCGGCAGGGGCGCCTTCAACCACGTCCAATGTAGACATCACCACCTCGTTTCGAGTCGACGTCGCAGCCAGATCGCGACGGAATTCAGGACGATCATCACGGCCAGAAGGATGATGATCGCGGCAGAGGTACGGGCCTCGAAGAAATTGCGCAACTCGTTGCCTTCCCAGAGGAAGATCTGGACCGGCAGCGCGGTCGACTGGTCGAATGGCGACGTGGGGACCGCCGCCACGAATGCGTTCATGCCCACCAGCAGCAGCGGCGCCGTCTCGCCGATCGCCTGCGCCACGCCCAGGATGGTCGCGGTCAGGATACCGGGATAGGCGATGGGAAGCACATGGTGCAGGGTGGCCTGCAACTTCGAGGCGCCCAGGCCGAGCGCAGCGTCGCGGATCGACGTGGGTATCGCCTTCAAGGCGGCCCGGGTGGCTATGATGACGGTGGGCAGGGTCATCAGGCTGATCACCAGCCCGCCCACCAGCGGTGAGGACAGGGGGAGCTTCATCCACAGCACGAATACCGCGGCCCCGAAAAGACCGAACACGATCGACGGTACCGCGGCAAGGTTGTTGATGTTGACCTCGATCATGTCGGTGATCCGGTTCTGCGGCGCGAACTCCTCGAGGTAGATCGCGGCGGCGACGCCAACCGGGACCGCAAGAACGATCACGATGATCATCATCATGATCGTGCCGACGAACGCACCGGCAAGGCCTGCGGAAGCCAGTGAACTGCGCGAGTCGACGTTCATGAACAGGGCCGTGCTGAACAGGTTCTGGATCACCCCCCGCTTGTAGAGGTCATCCGCCCAGGCCCGCGTCTGGGCGCTCAGCTGCTGGCGGTCGTCCGGAAGGCTGCGGTCAATGTTCCCCTTCAGCCACACATCCACGTTGGCATCGGCGAGCAGCCGCATGCGGACGGTCGTCCCGATGGCCGACGGGTTCTGCTCGAGGTACTGCCTGAGAGCGAATCGCTCCCCGGTCGTGATCAGGGCGATCGCAGCCCGCGGATTCTCCGAGGCGCCGGGGAGCACCTTCTCCAGGGCGAGCAGGATGATCTCGTTGTAGTCGACCGCTGCGAGTTCGGCCGTCCACGCCTCGAGCCTTGCCTCGTAGTCGCCCTTCGACTCGCTCTGTTCGCGCACCGGCGGCGGTGCCAGATCGACCAGATCGCGGCGGAACTCGACGTCGAGGGTGAACGTGGCCTGCCAGAACGCGGGGAAACCCTTGGTCACGATCGAGCCGAAGAACGCAGCGACGAGCAGCAGGACAATCGCGATCGCACCGATGCCGATGGCCCTGAAAACTGTCTCCTGCCGGTTCCGCCTGCCCAGTGTCGATGCGACCTGACGGCGGATGACGGAGTTATCCAACTGCTGGCTTTTATCGGGCTTCATCATGTCTACTCGTATTGTTCCCGATAGCGCCGGACCACGGCGAGCGCGACAATGTTCAGCAACAGCGTGATCCCGAACAGGGTCAGCCCCAGCGCGAATCCTACAAGCGACTGGGGACTCGAGAAGTCGGCATCGCCCGTGAGCTGGTTGACGATTCCGACGGTGATCGTCGACACCGAGTCGAACGGGTTCGCGGTCAGGACCGGCGCGTTGCCGGCGGCAAGCACCACGATCATGGTCTCGCCGATCGCCTTGCTCACCGCCAGGAGGAAGGCGCCGACGATCCCGGGAAGCGCCGCGGGCAGGACCACCCGCCACACGGTCTCGGAGCGGGTGGCCCCGAGCGCCAGCGAACCGTCACGCATGGCCTGGGGAACCTGGGTGATGATGTCGTCGGACAGCGATGAGACGAACGGCACGATCATGATGCCCATCACCACGCCGGCGGTGAGCGCCGAAGTGGCACGTATCTCGAGGCCGAACGTGGCGGCGATCGCGGAAATCAGCGGGCCTACGGTGACCAGGGCGAAGACGCCGTAGACGACCGTCGGAATGCCCGCGAGGACCTCGATGATCGGCTTCGCCCAGGCCCGGAGCGAGTGGCCGGCGTACTCCGAAAGGTAGATCGCCGACATGAGGCCCAGCGGGATCGCGATGGCCATCGCTATGCCGGTAATCATCAGCGTGCCGCCCAGCAGCGGAAGGATGCCGAACTCGCCCTGCCCGCCACTGCCGACGCTGGCAAAACGGGGATTCCACACCGTCCCGAAGAAGAAATCCGCAGGATTTATCATGCCGAAAAAGCGAATCGACTCCCCGAGCAGGGAGAGCACGATGCCCAGCGTGGTCAGGATCGCAACCGTTGCACAGAGGAAGAGCCCTACCATCGTCGCGCGCTCGACGCTGTTGCGCGCACGGGACTCGACCGTCGTGTTCTTCCAGCTCAGGAAGAACCCGAGGGCGGCCAGGGACGCCATCGCGGCCAGGACGATCACCTGACCCCGGGCCTCGTAAAGGCGCATCCGCTGTGCCGCTTCGACGATATGGGCCGGGACCCCGGTCGGATCGAGCACGCCGGCCGCCAGGTTGGAGATCTGGCGCAGCAAGACCAGGCGCTCGTTGGAAGCCGCTGGCTGGAGGTCGGGCGCGAGGGAGCCGAGCACCAGCGACTGCAACACGGAATTGCCGACGAACAACCAGATGCAGTAGACCACGGCAGCCGGCACCACCGCATAGAGGATCGTGCGCGCACCATGGTATCCGGGCCGGGAGTTCATGCGCACGCTGCGGTCGGCCAACGACAACGCCCGGCTGCGTGACAGTCCCACCTGGTACGCGAGGGAGGCGAAAAGCAGCAGCCCTCCCATGACCATCATTTCATTCATTGTCGTGAAGCTTTCCTGTTCGCCACACTCGCCCGGACTGCCTGCGCGCAGGCGCCCGGCAGGCTCTGCCGGGCGCCTGTCGCGTCGACCCGCTTACTGCATCAACCTGCGTTCCTTGATGGCTGTAAGCACTTCCGCCCGGTCCTTCTTGTTCAGCGGGATCAGGCCGGCCTTGTCGACCGGGCTGTTCACACCTGAGATCGGCACCGACAGGAAGAACGATGCGAACTCGAGCAGGCCGGGAATCACGCCGACATGTGCGTCCTTGATGTAGAAGTACAGCGGACGAGACACCGGATACTTTCCGCTCTCGATCGCTTCGATGCTCGGAACCACTCCGCTCATGGTGGCGACCTGCAGTCGATCCCGGTTCTGTTCATAGAAGCTCAGGCCGAAAACGCCGACCGCGGTCTTCTGCGAATCGAGGCGGGCGAGCGTCTCGGTGTAGTCACCGGCGATCTCGATCACCCGGCCGTCGGTGCGGATCGCACGGCACATGGCGGTCGCAGCCTTCGCGTCCTTGGCGCGCAGCGCCTTGACTTCCGGAAGCGCATCGCAGCCCGGGAACACGACCTTCTCCTCGTAGACCTCGCGCGTGCCGTGGTTCGAACCCGGGATGACGAGCGTGATCTCCTGGTCGGGCAGGTTCTTGTCGATCTGCGACCAGCGGGTGTAGTAGTTCGGGACCATCTGGTCGCCCTTCGGCACTTCGCGCGCGCCGGCGAGGAACACGTGCCTGGGCTCGAGTGCGAACTTGCCGCCGTCTCGCCGCGACGCGAACACGATGCCGTCGAAGCCGAACTTGACTTCGATGATGCCCTTCACGCCGTTCTTCGCGCAGTTCTCGATCTCCGCCTTCGTGATCGGGCGCGACGAGTTGGCGATGTCGATGAAGTTCGGTCCGATGCCCTGGCAGAACTGGCGCAGCCCACCGCCCGAGCCGCCGGACGCGACGACCGGCGCACGGAACTTCTTGAATGTCCGGCCGAATTCTTCGGCGACGATCGACGCGAAGGGCAGCACGGTCGAAGAACCGGCGATCTGGATGTTGTCGCGCGCCAGCGCCGGCATGGCGACGGCAAGACCGAGTACGCCAACGATGGCGAGTTGCTTGAATGTCTTCATGGAATCCTCAAGGGGCCTGGGGAATGCGACGATCCGGATCGAAACCGTCGTTCATATCAGGTCGGAGTATCAGGCACGACCATGACAGCTTGGTTACAAGCCCCCGCCTCGCAGACTAGCGGGCGTCCCGCACCGCGCCGGCGATCGCCTCGGCACAGCGGCGTGCAAGCGCCTCCTGGTCTGCCTCGACCATGACTCGAACGACAGGCTCGGTACCGGAGGCGCGCAGCAGGACCCGACCGCGATCGCCCAGTTCGGCTTCGGCGACGACGACCGCGCGTGCAACTGCGGGGTCGTCGCGATGGGCGCCGGGATTACCCGTCTTCACGTTCAACAACACCTGGGGATAGAGCGTCAGCGAGCCGGCGGCCTCGGCCAGCGTGCGCCCGCTGCGCGCGAGGCCCGCCAGGACCTGCAGCGCGGACACGATGCCGTCGCCCGTGGTGTGCCGGTCCAGGCAGAGGATATGGCCGGAATTCTCGCCGCCGACCTGCCAGCCGCGTGCGCGCAACTGTTCGAGCACATACCGGTCGCCGACCGCAGCGCGCACGAACGCGATGTCGCGCGCGGCCAGGGAACGCTCCAGCGCGAGGTTGGTCATCAGCGTGCCGACCACGCCGCCGACCAGTTCGCCATGCTCATGGCGGTCGACCACGATCGCATGCAGCAGCTGGTCGCCGTCGTAGACGGTGCCATCCTGGTCGCACATCAGCAGACGGTCGCCGTCGCCATCGAGCGCGATGCCGAGGTGGGCCCGGTTCGCCTTCACCGCCTCGCGCAGCGCCTCGGGATGCGTCGCGCCGAAGCTGCGGTTGATGTTGAAGCCGTCGGGCTGGTTGCCGATGGTGATGACGTCGGCGCCCAGTTCATGGAACACCGGGCCGGCGACATGGTAGGTCGCGCCGTGCGCACAATCGACCACGATGCGCAGCCCGCGCAGGTCGCGTTCGGCCGGGAACGTGCCCTTGCAGAATTCGATGTAGCGGCCGCCGGCATCGCTGATCCGGCGGGCGCGGCCCAGGCGCGCCGATTCGCGCGTGACCATCGGCTCGTCGAGCACGCGTTCTATCTCGAGTTCGACCGCATCGGGCAGCTTGTTGCCGTCGCCGGAGAAGAACTTGATGCCGTTGTCTTCGTACGGGTTGTGCGAGGCACTGATCACGATGCCGGCCGACAGGCGCAGGGCGCGGGCGAGATAGGCCACCGCCGGGGTCGGCATCGGCCCGCAAAGGTAGACGTCCACGCCGGCCGCGGAGAGCCCCGCCTGCAGCGCCGATTCGAGCATGTAGCCGGACACCCGGGTGTCCTTGCCGATCACCACTGCGGGCTGCACCGGCGCGCGCCCGGCCCCGGAGCTACCGGCGAGGACGCGGCCGGCGGCATTGCCCAGCCGCATCACGAAGTCAGGGGTGATCGGCGGCTGGCCGACACGGCCACGTACGCCATCGGTACCGAAATACTTGCGGGTCAAGGGTCTGCTCTGCTGCGGGAGGGATCGGACGCGTCGAGCGCGCGCCAGACCATCAAGGCATCCCGGGTCTCGCGCACGTCGTGCACGCGGATTATGTCAGCGCCATGCAGCGCGCACCACAGCGCACTGCCGACGCTTGCCGCCAGTCGCTCGCCGGTCGCCCGGCCGGTGAGCGCACCGAGCATCGACTTGCGGGAAACACCGACCAGCACCGCGCAGCCGAGCTCGTGCAGGCGCGGCAGGGCTTTCAGCAGCGCAAGGTTGTGTTCGAGTGTCTTGCCGAAGCCGATGCCCGGATCGACCGCGATCCGCTCGCGCACCACGCCGGCATGCACCAGCGCATCGACCCGGCCTGCGAGGAAGGCCATCACCTCGGACACCACGTCGCCATACCGCGGTTCGCGCTGCATCGTTGCAGGGGCGCCCTGCATGTGCATGACGCACACCCCTGCTTCACTGTCAGCCAGGGTTTCCAGCGCCCCGGGCGTGCGCAGGCCCTGGATGTCGTTGACGATCGAGGCGCCGGCAGCGATCGCGGCACTCATCACCGCCGGTTTCGTGGTGTCGATCGACAGCGGCACGCCGGCTTCGACCAGGCCCTCGATCACCGGCAGCACCCGGCGCATCTCGTCCGACACGCTGACGTCGGCCGCGCCGGGCCGGGTGGACTCCCCGCCGATATCGAGGATGCCCGCCCCTTCGTCGATCAGGGCAACGCCGTGCGCGACGGCGGACGCCATGTCGAAGAACTGGCCGCCATCGGAAAAGGAGTCGGGGGTGACGTTGATCACCCCCATCAGCTGCGGCCCTTCAAGCGCGATCCGGAACCGCCCGCAACTCCAGTAGCGACGCACGGACTCCGGCTCCGCGCGGGAAATCAGGCCTCGGTCGCGGGCGTCGTCGACGGCGCGGGCGCACTCGGCGTGGAGGCATTGCCACCGCCAGGCGACGAGGCCGGCGGCTGCGACGGCTTCGGCGGCCGCGGCGGACGGCCTTCCATGATGTCCTGGATCTGCTCGGCATCGATCGTCTCGAACTCGAGCAGCGCGTTGGCCATCGCATGCATCTTGTCGCTGTTCTCCTCGATCAGCCGCCGTGCAATGCCGTACTGATGGTCGATGATGCGGCGAATCTCGGCGTCGACCTGCTGCATGGTCGCCTCGGACACGTTCTTGTGCGTGGTGATCGACCGGCCGAGGAATACCTCTCCTTCGTTCTCGCCGTAAACCATGGTGCCGAGCTCCTTGCTCATGCCCCACTGGGTGACCATCTTGCGCGCAAGGTCGGTCGCCCGTTCGAAGTCGTTCGATGCGCCGGTGGTCATCTGGCCCATGAACACTTCCTCGGCGATACGGCCACCGAAGAGCACCGAGATGTTCTGCAGGATCTGTTCGCGATCCATGCTGTAGCGGTCCTCGACCGGCAACTGCATGGTGACACCCAGTGCCCTGCCGCGCGGGATGATGGTGACCTTGTGCACCGGGTCGGTCTTGTCGAGCATGCGCGCGACCAGGGCGTGGCCGGACTCGTGGTACGCCGTGTTCTTGCGCTCATGCTCGGGCATGACCATCGACCGGCGCTCGGCGCCCATCATGATCTTGTCCTTTGCCTTCTCGAAGTCGTCCATGTCCACCAGGCGCTTGTTCTTGCGCGCCGCGAACAGTGCCGCCTCGTTCACCAGGTTCGCGAGATCGGCCCCCGAGAAGCCCGGGCAGCCACGCGCCAGGATGTCCGCCCGCACGTCCGGCGAGATCGGCACCTTGCGCATGTGAACCTGCAGGATCTGCTCGCGGCCGCGGATGTCCGGCAGCGGCACCACGACCTGGCGGTCGAACCGGCCCGGACGCAGCAGCGCCGGGTCGAGCACGTCCGGACGGTTGGTGGCGGCGATCACGATCACGCCGACCGCCCCTTCGAAGCCGTCCATCTCGACGAGCAGCTGGTTCAGGGTCTGTTCGCGCTCGTCATTGCCGCCGCCGAGGCCGGCGCCGCGCTGGCGGCCCACCGCGTCGATCTCGTCGATGAACAGGATGCAGGGCGCATGTTTCTTCGCCTGCTCGAACATGTCGCGCACGCGGGCTGCGCCGACGCCGACGAACATCTCGACGAAGTCGGAACCGGAGATCGAGAAGAACGGCACCTTGGCCTCGCCGGCGATCGCCTTGGCGAGCAGCGTCTTGCCGGTACCCGGGCTGCCGACCATCAGCACGCCACGCGGGATGCGCCCACCCAGCTTCTGGAACTTCGACGGGTCGCGCAGGAAGTCGACCAGTTCGGAAACCTCTTCCTTGGCTTCCTCGCAGCCGGCGACGTCGACGAAGGTGATCTGGTTGCTGTTCTCGTCATGCAGCTTGGCCCGGCTCTTGCCGAACGAGAACGCGCCGCCCCGGCCGCCCCCCTGCATCTGGCGCATGAAGAAGACCCAGACGGCGATCAGCAGCAGCATCGGGAACCAGGACACGAAGATGTTCATCAGCAGCGAAGGCTCTTCCTCCGGCTTGGCCTCGATGATCACGCCGCTCTTGAGCAGGTCGCTGACCAGCCAGGGATCGGACGGCGAATAGGTGACGAAACGCTTGCCATCGCCACGCAGGCCCTTGATCACCCGCCCCTCGATGGTGACCTTCGCGACCCGGCCCGCCTTCACCTCTTCGATGAACTGGGAGTACTCGAGCGTGTTGCTCTGGACCTGACGCGTGTTGAACTGCTGGAAGACGGTCATCAGCACAAGGGCTATGACCAGCCAGATCGCGACGTTCTTCACCAGATTGTTCAAGCGCTGCTCCTGCTGGGGTCGCGCGCGGGTGATGACCCACGCGAAAGGAAACATTCTAAACCTGAAACAAGCCCGGAACGGGTCCGTTCATGCATCGACCAACACACCTGCCGGGCACCCGCCTTTCGGGCGTCCATCCGTCCATATCGGCGCAGGACGCCTGAAACTTGTGCGCCCGGGCCCCGTCAGGCGTCCGCAGCCCGTTTCGGCTGACGGCCCAGCAGGAACTGCTCGCTGCTGCGGTCCCGCGATGCTGCCGGCTTGCGGCTGGCGACGGTCGTGAACGTGCGCAGCATCTGCGCACGGAAATCCGGGTAACCCGTGCCCTGGAAGGTCTTCACGAGGAAGGCGCCGTCCGGGGCCAGCCGCCCGAGCGCGAATTCCAGCGCCAGTTCGGCCAGGTTCACCGCCCGCGCCTGATCCATCGACGCGATTCCAGAGATATTGGGGGCCATGTCGGAAAGCACAAGGTCGACCGGCCGCCCGGCGAGCCGCGCATCGATCAGGGCCAGCACCGCATCTTCCGTGAAGTCGCCCTGGATGATCTCCACGCCCGGCAGCGGCGCGATCTCGAGCAGATCCACCGCGATCAGGCAGCCGCCGGGCTGGATCCGCCGCACCGCATATTGCGCCCAGCTGCCCGGCGCCGCGCCGAGGTCGACCACGACCGCACCGGGTCGCAGCAGCCGGTCCTTGCCGTCGATTTCCGTCAGCTTGTAGACAGCCCGGGACCGGAAACCCTCCTTGCGCGCCAGTTGTACATAGGCGTCGTTCTCGTGTTCCCTGAGCCAGGTATTGCTGCTGTTGGAGCGTTTCATTGCCCTGCCGGTCAACCTTCGGCGCTGCGCGGGATGCACAGGCCGGCCGTGCAGATTACACTCCGCCACCCTGCCGTGCCGGAGCACCGATGCCTGCAATAGAACTCACCCCCGCCGAACGCAAGGCGCTGAAGGCCGACGCGCACGCGCTGTCCCCGGTCGCCGCGATCGGCAAGGCCGGCATCACGCCGGCCGTGATCAAGGAAATAGACGCCTGTCTGCGCAGCCATGCGCTCATCAAGGTGCGCGCCGGCTCGGACGAACGCGACGAGCGCGCCGCATGGCTGCTGGCGCTGTCCGAGCAGCTCGACTGCGCACCCGTGCAGGCGATCGGCCGCGTGCTGATCCTGTGGCGACCGCAACCCGAAGAGCCGGCGGCGGCGCCGTCGCGTGCACGCAAGGCGCCAGGACCGGCGCGCAAACGCACCAAGCGCGCCTACCAGTCGCGCTGAAGTCGTGGTCGTGGTCGTGGTCGCGGTCGTGCCAGGCCTGGCGACCGCGACACGCCCGCCTCCCGAAGCCGGGACGGGCGCCACCGGTCAGCGCATCCCGGTGCGCTGCAGCAACACCATCGCCACCGCGAGCATGCACTGCAGCAGGTAGAGGACGCTGGACACGCCATGCCAGGTGCCGAAGCGCTCCCGGAACACGCTTTCGGCGATTTCCTTCGCCAGTGCCTGTTCGCGCAGCTCGGCCAGGATCGTCTGCACGCCGAACTTGCCGACCAGCAACAGCGCGAGCGCCAGCAGCACGATCCAGGTGAAGGACTGCCGGAACGCAGCGCCGCCGAAACGCACCATGCGGAACACCAGCAGCCAGATCGCGCAGCCGATGCCGATCCACGCCACGGCGTCGAACAGCACGCCGGCGATGCGTCCGGCCAGTGCGCGATCGTCGAGCACGGAGAACAGCGTCGGCGCCACCAGCAGGCCGACCGTCCACAGCGACCCGGCCCATGCCGTGACCGCCAGCCAGTAAAGCGATTCGCCCAGCCGTTTCAACGCGGACGCTTCAGATGTACTTCACGTCGAGCACTTCGTACTCGCGCGCGCCACCAGGCGCCTGGACCTCGGCGATGTCGCCGGCGTACTTGCCGATCAGCGCACGTGCAATCGGCGAAGAGATGCTGATCTTGCTCAGTTTCAGGTCAGCCTCGTCGTCGCCGACGATCTGGTAGGTCACCACGTCGCCCGACGAGAGGTCTTCGAGTTCGACCGTCGCACCGAACACGACCCGGCCTTCCGCGTCGAGCAGCCTCGGATCGATCACCTGCGCGTTGGACAGCTTTCCCTCGAGCTCCGCGATGCGGCCCTCGATGAATCCCTGGCGTTCCTTCGCCGCGTCGTATTCGGCATTCTCGGACAGGTCGCCATGCGCCCGCGCCTCGCTGATCGCGGCAATGACTTCATGCCGTGCCACCGTCTTCAGCTGGTGGAGTTCGGCACGCATCTTCTCCGCGCCGATCACGGTCACCGGAACAGTTGCCATCGGGACAGCCTCGAAATGGTATGGGTTGGGGGGAGGGGAAATGCCGGTGCCGGCCGGCACGGGCAGGTGCCGACCGACACGGACGGGCGCCGCGCGATCAGGCGATCAAGCGATCAGGGAGCGATGCAGCCCCTGCAGATCGTAGACCTTCATGCCGCGGATGTCGCGCATGCCGTAGGCCGCCGCGCGTGCACCGGCCACCGTGGTGAAGTTGGCGATACGGCTCTGCAGCCCGGCGGCCCGGATCGAATAGGAATCCTGGATCGCGGCCCGCTTCTCCTCGACCGTGTTGATGATCATCGCGATCTCGCCGTTCTTGATCATGTCGACACAGTGCGGCCTGCCCTCGGTCACCTTGTTGACCGCGGTGACCGGCAGGCCTGCTGCCTCGAGCGCCGCCGCCGTACCGCGCGTCGCGATCAGCGAGAAGCCGAGTTCATGCAGCACGCGTGCGACGTCGGTGATCTTCGGCTTGTCTGCGTCGCGCACGCTGATGAACACCTTGCCGCTGCGCGGCAGGCGCTCGCCGGCGGCCATCTGCGCCTTCACGAACGCCTCGGCGAAACTCTCGCCCACGCCCATCACCTCGCCGGTGGACTTCATCTCCGGCCCGAGGATCGAATCGGCGCCGAGGAACTTGGCGAAGGGAAACACCGCCTCCTTCACCGAGAAGTAGTGCGGCACGACTTCCTTCGTCACGCCCTGCGTGGCGAGCGAGATGCCGGCCATGCAGCGCGCCGCGATCTTCGCCAGCGGCAGGCCGGTGGCCTTGGACACGAACGGCACCGTGCGCGATGCGCGCGGGTTCACTTCGAGCACGAAGATCTGGTCACCTTCGGGCGTGGACTGGATCGCGAACTGCACGTTCATCAGCCCGACCACCTTCAGCGCCTTGGCCATCGCCACTGTCTGCAGGCGCAGTTCGTCCTGCAGCGCCGGCGACAGGCTGTAAGGCGGCAGCGAGCAGGCCGAGTCACCCGAGTGCACGCCGGCCTGTTCGATGTGTTCCATCACGCCACCGATCAGCACCAGCTTGCCGTCGCTCACCGCGTCCACGTCGACTTCGATCGCGTCGTTCAGGAAGCGGTCGAGCAGCACCGGCGAATCGTTGGACACCTTGACCGCCTCGCGCATGTAGCGCTCGAGGTCGGCCTGCCGGTGCACGATCTCCATCGCCCGCCCGCCCAGGACGTAGCTCGGGCGAACCACCAGCGGGTAGCCGATCTCTTCGGCCAGCGCGATCGCCTTCTGCGCGCTGCGCGCGGTACGGTTCGGCGGCTGCTTGAGCTTCAGCTTGTGGATCAGTTTCTGGAAACGCTCGCGGTCTTCCGCGACGTCGATCGAATCGGGCGAGGTACCGATGATCGGCACCCCGCAGCGCTCGAGGTCGCGCGCCAGCTTGAGCGGCGTCTGGCCGCCGAACTGCACGATCACCCCGAACGGCTTCTCGATCTCGACGATCTCGAGCACGTCCTCGAGCGTCAGCGGCTCGAAGTACAACCGGTCGGAGGTGTCGTAGTCGGTCGACACGGTTTCCGGGTTGCAGTTGACCATGATGGTCTCGAAGCCGTCCTCGCGCAGCGCAAGCGCGGCATGCACGCAGCAGTAGTCGAACTCGATGCCCTGGCCGATGCGGTTCGGGCCGCCGCCGAGCACCATGATCTTCCGGTTCGACGTCGGATGCGACTCGCACTCCTCGTCGTAGGTCGAATACATGTAGGCGGTGGACGTCGCGAACTCCGCCGCGCAGGTATCGACCCGCTTGTAGACGGGTCGGATGCCGAAGCCGTGCCGGCGCGCGCGCACTGCATCTTCCGTGGACTTCGTGAGGTAGGCCAGGCGCCGGTCGGAGAAGCCCTTGCGCTTGAGCATGCGCAGCTCGGCGCCGTCGATGTCCTCGAGCGTGCGCTTCTCGATCGACAGCTCGAGGTCGACCAGCTCCTTGATCTGCACCAGGAACCAGGGGTCGATGCGCGTCAGGCGCTGCACTTCCTCGAGCGACATGCCCACGCCGAAGGCATCGGCGACGAACCACAGGCGCTCCGGCCCGGGGTAGGTCAGTTCGTCGGCGATGGTCTCCGGGTCGACGGTCTTCAGGTTGAAGCCGTCGACGCCGGTCTCGAGGCCGCGAAGCGCCTTCTGCAGGGATTCCTGGAAGGTGCGACCCATCGCCATCACCTCGCCGACCGACTTCATCTGCGTGGTCAGGCGCGAGTTGGCCTGCGGAAACTTCTCGAACGCGAAGCGCGGCACCTTGGTGACCACGTAGTCGATCGAGGGCTCGAACGACGCCGGCGTGGCGCCGCCGGTGATCTCGTTACGCAGTTCGTCCAGCGTGTAGCCGACCGCCAGCTTGGCAGCGACCTTGGCGATCGGGAAGCCGGTGGCCTTCGAGGCCAGCGCCGACGAACGCGACACGCGCGGGTTCATCTCGATGATCACCATCCGGCCGTCGGCCGGGTTGATCGCGAACTGCACGTTGGAGCCGCCGGTCTCGACGCCGATCTCGCGCAGGCAGGCGATCGAGGCGTTGCGCAGGATCTGGTATTCCTTGTCGGTCAGCGTCTGCGCCGGTGCGACGGTGATCGAGTCGCCGGTATGCACGCCCATCGGGTCGAGGTTCTCGATCGAGCAGACGATGATGCAGTTGTCGTTGCGGTCGCGCACGACCTCCATCTCGAACTCTTTCCAGCCGATCACCGACTCCTCGACCAGCACTTCCTTGGTCGGCGAGGCCTCGAGCCCGCGGTCGATGATCGCGACGAATTCCTCGCGGTTGTAGGCGATGCCACCGCCTGTGCCGCCGAGCGTGAAAGACGGCCGGATGATCGTCGGGTAGCCAACGACCGCCTGCACCTGCAGCGCCTCTTCCATGCTGTGCGCGAGCGCCGAGCGCGGGCTGGCCAGCCCGATCTTCGCCATCGCGCGCTTGAACTTCTCGCGGTCTTCGGCCTTGTCGATCGCCTCGCGCGAGGCGCCGATCATCTCGACGCCATGCTTCTCGAGCACGCCATGCTTGGCGAGGTCGAGCGCACAGTTGAGCGCGGTCTGGCCGCCCATGGTCGGCAGCAGCGCATCCGGCTTCTCGATCTCGATCACGCGCTCGACCATCTGCCAGGTGATCGGCTCGATGTAGGTGGCATCGGCCAGCCCGGGGTCGGTCATGATCGTCGCCGGGTTCGAGTTGACCAGGATCACCCGGTAACCCTCGTCGCGCAGCGCCTTGCAGGCCTGCGCACCGGAATAGTCGAATTCGCACGCCTGGCCGATGACGATCGGGCCGGCGCCGATGATCAGGACGCTCTTGATGTCGGTACGCTTAGGCACTGCGCACCTCCATCAGGCGGATGAAGCGGTCGAACAGGTAGTCGATGTCATGGGGTCCGGGGCTCGCCTCGGGGTGACCCTGGAAGCAGAACGCCGGCCGGTCGGTACGCTCGAAGCCCTGCAGGCTGCCATCGAACAGCGACACATGGGTGACACGTGCGGTGGACGGCAGGGTGTCGGGGTCGACCTGGAAGCCGTGGTTCTGGCTGGTGATCATCACGCGTTTCGTATCGAGGTCCTGCACCGGATGGTTCGCGCCATGGTGGCCGAACTTCATCTTCAGCGTCTTCGCACCGCTGGCAAGGCCGAGCAGCTGGTGGCCCAGGCAGATGCCGAACAGCGGCACTTCATGGTCGAGCAGCGTGCGGATCGCCGATACGGCATAGTCGCAGGGTTCGGGGTCACCCGGCCCGTTGGACAGGAAGACACCGTCGGGCTTCATCGCGAGCACCTCGGCCGCGGGCGTCTGCGCCGGCACCACGGTGAGCCGGCAGCCCCGGCTGGCCAGCATGCGCAGGATGTTGCGCTTCACGCCGAAGTCGTAGGCCACCACGTGGAAACGCGGGGCGGGCGGCGTGCAATACCCGCTGCCCAATGCCCATACGCCCTCCGTCCACGGGTAGGCCGCGCTGCAGGTGACATCCCTGGCCAGATCCATGCCGGCCAGGCCGGGAAAACCGCGCGCCGCGGCGAGGGCACGGTCGGCGTCGAGGGTGGCACCAGCGGTGGCAGCGGCGACCAGGCAGCCGCCCTGTGCACCCTTCTCGCGCAGGATGCGTGTCAGCTTGCGGGTGTCGATCTCGGCGATGCCGGGGACGCCGGCCGCCTCGAGGTAGCCGGTGAGCGACTGGGTCGAGCGGAAATTGCTGGCGACCATCGACAGGTCGCGGATGACCAGGCCGGCGGCGAATACCCGCGCCGACTCCACGTCTTCCGGGTTGACGCCCACGTTGCCGATGTGGGGACAGGTGAGCGTTACGATCTGGCCGGCGTACGAAGGGTCGGTCAGGATTTCCTGATAGCCCGACATCGACGTATTGAACACGATCTCCCCGGTCGATTCGACCGGCGCACCGATCGACTGACCGTGGAATATCGTTCCGTCGGCAAGCGCAAGCAAGGCGGGCGGACGGGTTGACACGACAGAACCTCTCCAGACTGTGGCGGCGGGCATGCTCGGGGGACGCACCCTCACACGCGGCCTCGCTGGCAGCGTGCGGACGGATTCGGACGACCCCCTGCAGCGGCCCTCCGGGCCGTATACATGGCAAGCGGGACTGGCACGTGCAGGTCCGGCGACGCACGCCCGGACTTCCACGCCGTCCCGCGGAATATCTCACTGATTATACGCGAATGGCCCGCCCATCGCCTACTGCGCCGACGGCTGCCCTCGACTACGGGCCGCGGAACGTGCCGATACGCCGCTGGGCACGTCGCCGGGTGCGCTTCAGGGTTCGCGCAGGCCCAGCACGTCCTGCATGTCGTACAGCCCGGGCGCGCGCCCGTCGAGCCAGCGCACGGCGCGCAGCGCACCCAGCGCATAGTTGGCCCTGCTCGATGACCGGTGCGTGATCTCCAGCCGTTCACCGGCGCCGGCGAAGAACACCGTGTGGTCGCCCACGATGTCCCCGCCACGTGCCGAATGGAATCCGATCTCGCGCGTCGTGCGCTCACCGGTGACACCCTCCCGGCCATGCACCGCATCGGTGGCCAGGTCGCGGCCCAGCGCTGCCGCCGCGACTTCACCCAGGCGCATGGCAGTGCCGGAAGGCGCGTCGATCTTGTGCCGGTGGTGGATCTCGAACACTTCCACGTCATAGGCATCGCCGAGGATGCGCGCAGCGGTCTCGACCAGCTTGAAGGCGACGTTCACGCCGACGCTCATGTTCGGGGCGAAGACCAGCGGAATGCCGGTGCCGCCCTGCGCCAGCCGCGTCCGGCCCTCGGCGTCGAAGCCGGTGGTGCCCACCACCATCGATACGCCCGCGTTGCGGCAGGCATCGAGGTGGACGAGCGTGGCGACCGGCAGCGTGAAGTCGATCAGCGCATCTGCGCCCTCGAGGGCGCGCGCAAGGTCGGTGCCGATGGTCACGCCGGTATGCACGCCGGCCCCGTCGCCGGCATCGCGGCCGATCGCAGGACTGTCGGCGCGATCGAGCGCGGCATGCAGGCGCATCTGTGGCGCACGGGTCACGGCCTCGATCAGGGTACGGCCCATCCGGCCGGATGCGCCGGCGATCACCACGTTCAGGGTACGGTCCATCGGCTGCCTCGTCGTCGGTTGTTGGCGGTTCGGCGCGGTTCAGAAACCGATGCGATCGAGCATGCGGCCGAAGAAACCGCGCTGCGGCTCGGCCCCGTCCGCCTTGACCGGGTCCGGCTTGACCGCGCCAGTCGCTGCGCCCTCGCCCTTCGCCGGCTCGCCCTTCGCCGGCTCCACCTTCGCCGGCTCGCCCTTGCCGGCGCCGGGCGCTGCCTTCGCCGCGCCCGCCTTGACCGCAGGACGCTCGGGCGCCGTGCCGGAACCCGGCACGACATCGCCTTCGATCCGGGCAAGCAGGTCGCCGTCGAAGATCACGGTCACCCGGCGCTGCTGCGGTGCCTCGCCCTGCCTGCGCAGCAGGTAGACGTAATCCCAGCGGTCGTTGCGGAACACATCGACCACCAGCGGCGTCCCGAGCACGAAGCGGACCTGGGCGCGCGTCATGCCGGGCTTGAGCTTCGACAGCGAAGCCTGCTCGATCACGTTGCCCTGCTGCAGCGGCGGCGAATAGGCCGTCGGCATGCGGACGCTGCAAGCGCCCAGAGCCATGGCGAGCACCAGCATGCCGGCCATCGACAGGAAGGCGCGCGGCGCGAACACGGGCGGGACAGTGGACAGGGACCGGGACGAAGACGTGTACGGCATGGGCGCGGGCTGGCCGAAGCGAAACGCACCGGCGCTGGAATCGAGGTCGTATATGATACCGAATCGGGTGGGTGCTCCCCGCATCGCGACCGCGCCTCGGAAAAACGTGTGATGGGCAAATCGGAAGAACTGAAGACGATCGGCCTCAAGGTCACGACGCCGAGGCTGCGCATCCTGAACCTTTTCGAGACCAGCCAGGTACGGCACATGACGGCCGAAGAGGTGTACCGGCAGCTGTCGAAAGACGGGATCGACGTCGGACTGGCCACGATCTACCGGGTCCTCACGCAGTTCGAGCAGGCCGGATTGCTGGAACGGCACCACTTCGAGGGTGGCCGGGCGGTGTTCGAGCTCAAGCAGAGCGGACACCACGACCATCTGGTCTGCCTGCAGTGTGGCCGGGTCGAGGAGTTCTACGATCCCCAGATCGAGCGGCGCCAGGAGAAAGTAGCCGCCGACCGCGGCTTCGCCATCGTCGACCACTCGCTGTACCTGTACGCCGAATGCCGCACCCCTGACTGCCCCCACAGGAACGCTTCAGCCTGACGTTTCGTCCTGACGTTTCGTCCTGACGTTTCGTCCTGACGCTTCATCCGGGCTCAGGCCGCAGACGCGTCCTCGCGCGCGTGGCGCAGCAGTTCGTCCGCGTGCTTCCGCGTGGTCGCGGTGATGCGCACGCCGCCCAGCATGCGCGCGATCTCCTCGACACGCGCGGCATCGTCGAGCGGCTCGACCCGGCTCACCGTCTGCCCACCGACGACGCGCTTGACGACGTGGTACTGCTGTCCGGCGCTGGCGGCGACCTGCGGCAGATGGGTCACGCACATCACCTGGTGGGTGCGACCGAGTTCGCGCAGCAGGCGTCCCACGATCTCGGCCACGCCACCACCGATCCCGGCATCCACTTCGTCAAAGACCAGCAGTGGCACCCGCGTGGCGGAACTGGTGACCTTGCGCAACGCGAGGCTGATGCGCGAAAGCTCACCGCCGGATGCCACGGTCGCGAGTGCGGCCGGCGGCATGCCCGGATTCGCAGATACCCGGAACTCGACCGTCTCGTCGCCATGGCTGCTGCCCGGCGAGTCGACAGCGACCGCCGCGCCGCGCTTCGCGGTCGACGCCCCGACGGGAAGCAGGACCACCTCGAACCGACCGCCTTCCATCGCCAGCGTCTGCATGGCTTCGGTCACCGCCTGCGCGAGGCGGGTCGACACCCGCTGGCGGGCGCGCGTCAGCAGGACTGCCGCCTCCTTGTAGGCGGTACGGGCGCCAGCCTCGGCTGCGGCCAGCGCGCGCGCGTCGACCGCACGGTCGAGCTGGCGCAGTTCGCCTTCCAGCCGCGCCTGCAGCAACCCGAGTTCGGCCGGCGGCACGCGGAACCTGCGCGCGGCATCCTGCACCGCCTCGATGCGCGCATCGAGCTCGCGCAGGCGGGCCGGATCGATGTCGAGTCGGTCGCGGTAGTGGCGCAGTTCGCGTGCAGCTTCCTTCAGCTGGGCATCGGCACCCGCCATCAACTCGAGCGCGGACTCGGCCTCGCGGTCGACGCTGGCGCTGTCGCGCAGCCGGGAGAGCACGCTCGACACCTGGGCGAGGGCAGAACCCTCGCCATCGCCGAGCGCGGCCAGCGCGTATTCGGCCGATTCGATCAGGGCAGCGGCATTGCCCAGGCGCCCATGTTCGGCGTTGACCGCCTGCCAGTCGTCGACATCGAACGCGAGCGTCGCCAGCTGCGTGGTCTGCCACTCGAGCTCTTCCCGGCGCTGCGCCAGTTCCGCCTGGTCGCGCTCCGCATCCTGGCGCGCACGGCTGGCCGACTGCCATTCCTGCCAGGCGGCACCAACCCTGCGCAACAGCGCTTCATGCGCGCCGAATCCGTCGAGGATCGCGCGCTGCTCGGCCGGACGCGCCAGCGACTGGTGCGAATGCTGGCCATGGATGTCGACCAGCTGCTCGCCCAGCTCGCGCAACTGGCCGAGCGTCACGCCGCGCCCGTTGATAAACGCCCGCGAACGTCCGCCGGCGTCGATAAGGCGACGGACCAGGCAGGCGCCGCCATCCGGGTCGGCCAGTGCGTGTGCCGCCAGCCATTCGCCGACCGCAGGTTCGCCGTCGATGTCGAACTCCGCCGACAGCTCTGCCCGGTCATGGCCCGGGCGCACCACGCCGGCATCGGCGCGATCGCCGAGCAGCAGGCCGAGTGCATCGATCAGGATCGACTTGCCGGCGCCGGTCTCGCCGGTCAACGCAGAAAAACCGGCGTCGAAGTCCAGCTCGAGGCTGTCCACGATCACGAAATCGCGGATCGACAGCGCGCGCAGCGCGGGGCCGCGGCTGTTGTCCGGGCGGGCGGCCATCGTTACAGCGCTTCGCTCCACTTGAGCTTCTCGCGCAGCATGTGGAAGTAGTCGTAGTCGTCCGGATGCAGCAGCATCACGTCATGGTCGGATCGGCGCACCTGCAGGCGGTGCCCGCTGCCGATCACCGCGTCCGAGTGGCTGTCAAACCGGACGACCGCCTCGCTGCCCGCCTGCATGCGGATGTCGATCGACGAGCCGGCGGAGACGATGATCGGCCGGTTCGAAAGCGTATGCGGGCAGATCGGGACCAGGCTCATCACCGACAGTGATGGATGCACGATCGGGCCGCCGGAGGACAACGCGTATGCGGTCGATCCGGTCGGCGAGGCGATGATCAGGCCATCGGCGCGCAGGCTGGTCACGTACTGGCCGTCGACCAGCACGTCGAACTCGATCATCCCGCCGCGCTCGCCCTTGCTGATCACCACGTCGTTGAACGCGAGCACGGTGGAGGATGGATCGGCCTGGGACCCGGCCCCGGCCGGGGTCGGTCCGCTGCCGGCCGCGGCCGGCAGCGGACCGAAGGTTGCCTCGAGCAGCATGCGCGACTCGGCAATGTAGTGGCCGTCGAGGATGGCATCGATGGCGGCGGCCATGCGGTCGACCGACAGGTCGGTGAGGAACCCGAGCCGCCCCTGGTTGACACCGACCAGCGGCACGCCGAAAGGTGCGAGCGTGCGTGCGATGTTCAGCATCGTGCCGTCGCCGCCGAGGACGACGGCAAGGCCCGCGCGGCGGCCGATCTCTTCCAGCGAAAATGCGCCTGCGGCGTCGCCGCCGACATGGGCGGCGGTCAGGCGGTCGATGAGTACCTCGACGCCGCGCGCCGACAGGTGGCGCGCGAGGTCAGCCAGCGGCTCGGCGATCAGCGGACTCTTGTACTTCCCGATCAGGGCGACCGTGCCGAAGGTGCGTGACGGCGTCCGCTGCACCGCCCGCCCGCCCGGCAGCAGGCCGGCCGCCATCGACCCGCCTGCGGCGAGGTCGGTCGGTGTTGCACCCCGGCGGGGTCCGGGTCGGGCGGCGGGATCATTCATGGCTGGATTAGAACACACGCATTCGGCAGGCAAGGGTGGATCGGCGGATGCCGGCCCGGGGCGGGGCGATCAGGGCGGTCGATCAGGACGTCAATCAGGCCATCAATCAGGCCGACAATCAGGCCGGTCAATCCGGGGGTTGCCCCGCCGGGGTATCCGGTCTGTAGAATCAGGCCATGTTGAACGACCGCGCACAACTGCTGCTGAAGACGCTTATCGAGCGATACATCGCCGATGGCGATCCCGTCGGCTCGCGCACGCTGTCGAAGTATTCCGGCCTCGAACTGTCGCCGGCGAGCATCCGCAACGTGATGGCCGACCTCGAAGAGATGGGCTTCATCGCCAGTCCGCACACCTCGGCCGGCCGGATCCCCACCGCGCGCGGCTACCGTTTCTTCGTCGATACCCTGCTGCGGGTGAAGCCGCTCGAACAGGTCGAGATCACGCAGCTGGAAGGCCAGCTCGAACTCGACAGCCGGCAGCGGCTGGTCGCCTCGGCGTCGCAGATGCTGTCCGAGCTCACCGCCTTTGCCGGGGTGGTGATGACGCCACGCCGGCGCGACCAGGCGTTCCGCCACCTCGAGTTCCTGCGCCTGTCCGAGAAGCGGGTGCTGCTGATCGTGGTCGCGCCGGACGGCGAAGTGCACAACCGCATCCTCACCACGGCGCGCGACTACACGACCACCGAACTCATCGAGGCGTCCAACTTCGTCAACCAGCACTATGCCGGCATGCAGTTCGACCAGATCAAGCTGCGCGTGCAGGACGAACTCTTCGCGCTCAGGCAGGATGTCTCCGCGCTGATGAACGCGGCGATCGAGGTCGGCAGTGCCGCGATGACCAGCGCCGAAGACCTGGTCGTTTCCGGCGAGCGCAACCTGCTCGGCATCCCCGACCTGTCGACCGACATGGGCCGGCTGCGCGACCTGTTCAACGTGTTCGAGCGCAAGACCGCCCTGCTGCACCTGCTCGACACCAGCCTGCACGCGCATGGCGTGCAGATCTTCATCGGCGGCGAATCAGGCATCTCGCCGCTGGACGAATGCAGCATCGTCACCGCGCCCTATGAAGTCGATGGCCAGGTCGTCGGCACCCTGGGCGTGATCGGCCCCACCCGCATGGCGTACGAGCGGGTGATCCCGATCGTCGACATAACAGCCAAGCTGATCGGCAGTGCACTCAGCCACCGCTGATCATCCGCGCGACCTCGTCCGTCCGTCGGCTGCCGCCGATGGCGTCGGCCGCGTGTGCGTGCGCCTGTGCGTGCGCCTGTGCGTGCTTTCGCGTCCACGGGCGGAGGCGATTTGACCACGGCCGTCTACCGCCACGGCACGCAACCGCGGGTCGGCGTGCTGCTGGTCAACCTCGGCACGCCCGCGGCACCGACCGCGAAGGCGTTCCGACCCTACGTGAAGCAGTTCCTGTCCGATCCGCGCGTGATCGAGATCCCGAAGCTGATCTGGTGGCCGATCCTCAACCTGATCATCCTCAACACGCGGCCGAAGAAGTCGGCGGCCAAGTACGCGATGATCTGGACGCCCGAGGGTTCGCCGCTGCGCGTGTATACCGAACGCATGGCGAAACTGCTGGCCGGCTACCTCGGCGAACAGGTCAGGACACCGCTCAGCGTGGATTACGCGATGCGTTACGGCAAGCCGTCGATCGAGGAGCGCATCCAGACCATGGTGGCGGAAGGCTGCGACCGCATCCTGGTGGTGCCGCTGTATCCCCAGTACTCGGCCAGTGCCACTGCCACCGTGTTCGACGCGACCTTCGACGTGTTGAAGAAGATGCGCAACCCGCCCGCACTGCGCACGATCAAGCACTTCCACGACGACCCGGCCTACATCCAGGCACTGAAGTCGAACGTACAGCGCTATTGGTCGGAGAACGGCCGGCCGGACCTGCTGGTGATCAGCTTCCACGGCATCCCGCGCTTCGCGCTCGATCGCGGCGACCCCTACCACTGTGAATGCCACAAGACCGGGCGGCTGCTGGCCGAGGCGCTCGGCCTGCCGCCGGAAAAGTACCGGGTCACCTTCCAGTCGCGCTTCGGACAGGCCGAGTGGCTGAAGCCCTATACCTCGGAGACGCTCGAGGAACTCGGCCGCGCCGGCACCCGGCGGGTCGATGTGGTGTGTCCGGGCTTCGTCGCCGACTGCCTCGAGACCCTGGAAGAGATCGGCATCGAAGGCAAGAGCTCCTTCCTGTATGCCGGCGGCAAGGAGTACCACAGCATTCCCTGCCTGAACGACCGCTCCGACTGGATCCACGCATTGACCGGGCTCGTCGCCACCCATCTCGCCGGCTGGGTCGACACGTCCTTCGATCCGAAGGCGGCTGCCACGGCCAACGAGGGCAGCCGCGCGCGTGCGCTTGCGCTCGGCGCCAAGGACTGATCCGGACGCACTCAGGCGCGGGTCAGGGGGATTCCCGGGTGCGGCTGCGCACGGTCGCACCGGTGGTCGAGCCCTCCAGGCCGTCAGGCGCGAGCACCAGGGTGCGCGACGCGTTGCCGAAGGTCGAATTGGCTGCGGATACGAAACCCTCGGGAAGGTCTGCGCCCGGCGCGGACGCCGGGTCCTGCGCCGGGCGAGGCGCGGGGGGCGGCGCCACCGCAGGCAGTGACGCAGGCGCGTTCCCGGGGAACGCGGAAGGACCCGGCCACGGGATCGCTCCGTTGTCGGGAAGCGGGTCGAGTCCGGGCTCGGGTACCAGTTCCAGGTTGATCAGGCCCGGCATCGGGATGCGTGCCGGCGGCGCATGCTGGATCACCTTTGCGTTCGCACTGCGCAGGCGCCGGATCAGGGCCCCGATCAGCAGGTTCTGGAAATGCTCCTTGCACTCCTCGGAGGCGAGTTCATACGCGGCGAGGTTGACCTCGAGGAAGGTCACCTCGCCCACCGCCATCACGGTGGCGCTGCGTACTGCCTGCGCCGGGGACAGGAAGGCGATCTCGCCGAGCACTTCCCCCGGACCGAGCCGCGCCAGCAGCCGGTGGTCGAACGACACCTCGACCTCGCCATCGATCAGCACGCCGAAAGTACGGCTTTCGCTGCCCTCTTCCATCAACGCAACGCCGTCGCCGACCTTGCGCCAGCTGGTGATTCGCAGGACCTCCCACAGTTCGACCCGCTCGAACTGGGCGAATACCGGCAGCGAGCGCAGCAGTTCGAAGCGGTCGTTCAGCTTTTCGGCCTCTTCATCCTTGAGCTGGTATCGGGCAGACGCGAGGTCCTTGCCGAAGTCGGCGCCGGTCCGGTAGCGGGAATAGAGGTCCTTCTCGAGCGCCCGCTTGACGATCGGATCGAGTTCGGGAGGGATTGCAGGGTTCAGCGCGCTGACCGATGGCGCATCCGAATTGATGATCTTGTAGATCAGCTCCGGGTAGTGCTTGGCGCGGAACGGCACCCGGCCGGTGAGCATCATGAACAGCACGACGCCCAGCGAATAGAGGTCGGTCTGCTGGTTCAGGGCATAGCCCTTGACCTGCTCGGGCGACATGTAGGCCGGCGACCCCACGCCCATCACGAAGGTCGAGTCGTGCTCGGCCTGCTTCTGCACGTTCAGCGCCAGCCCGAAGTCCATGATCTTCGGACTGTCGTCCAGGCCGATCATGATGTTCGCAGGCTTGATGTCCCGGTGGACCACCCCCTGCCGATAGGCGTAGTCGAGCGCGAGGCAGCACTTGAAGATGATGCCGACCACCCGTGGCAGGGGCAGCAAGCGGTCGAAGGCGCAGTACTCGGCAAGGGTGGTGCCCGGCACGTACTCCATCGCCATCAGGGCGGTATTGTCGTCGACCACCGTGTCGTATACCTTCACGATGTTCGGATGGTCCAGCCGGGCGGCCACCGCGCCTTCCGTCTGGAACAGCTTGCGCAGCCGGCGGTGCTGCTTGACCCGGGCCTCGCCCTCTTCCAGATCGCCGCCGAACTTGATCACCTTCAGGGCGACTTCGCGATCGTCGCGCGGATCGAGGGCCAGGTAGACGGTCGCGGTCGCACCGCGCCCCAGTGGGCGGATGACCTGGAAGCGACCGATCTTTACCGGTTTGGGGGAGCCTTCGGACACTATTTCGCCGGAGCCTTCTTGTCCATGGAGTGATTATGCGCCCCTTTGCGGCGGCGACAAGTGAACTGACGGTTATGTGGGGGTTGAATTCGGTCCGCCAGTCCCCATTCAACCCGGTACGGGTTGGAGAAACGGCCGACCCGCGGCGGCCATGGTCCGCCGCGCCAGAACATGCCAAGGAGAGCCAGACCGATGTCGCAACACGATTCAGCCCAGGCCGGCCAGCCGGACACCCCCGAGCGCCCGACCGGCGCCGCCGACGAAACCGCCGCCGATGACACGGCGGACGGCGCCGGCCTCGCCGAAGCCTTGCGCAAGGCGGAGGCGCAGGCACAGGAACACCAGGAGAACTGGCTGCGCGCGCGCGCCGAGGCGGACAACATCCGCAAGCGGGCCCAGATGGACGTCGCCAGCGCCCACAAGTACGCGATCGACAACTTCGCCGGCGAACTGCTGCCGGTGTATGACGCACTCGACGCCGCGCTGGCTACCGGCAATGCCACGGCGGAGTCCCTGCGGGATGGTGCCGAACTGACACGCAAGCAGTTGAAGGCAGCCTTCGAGAAGTTCGGCCTGACCGTGCTCGACCCCGCCGGCGAGAAGTTCGATCCGCACCATCACCAGGCGATGACCGCGATCGAATCCGACGCGCCGGCGCAGTCCGTGCTGCAGGTGTTCCAGAAGGGCTTCAAGCTGCATGACCGGGTGATCCGTCCGGCGCTGGTTGCGGTGGCAAAGCCGAAGGCGGACGCAGCCGGCACGGCTCCTGCTTGAAAAGCGCGCCCCCGATCCCAAGCTTTGACCTAACCGCTGGCCGCCGGTTCGCACCGAGTCGCACGACCCGCCGGCCTGCACGGCATCTCCCCTGATACCCAAGCATCCACGAATTCCCGAGAGGAAAAGAACATGGGCAAGATCATCGGCATCGACCTGGGCACGACGAATTCCTGCGTGTCGATCATCGAGAACGGGCAACCCAAGGTGATCGAGAACGCCGAAGGCGCTCGCACCACGCCCTCGATCATCGGCTATGCCGACGACGGCGAGATCCTGGTCGGCGCGCCCGCCAAGCGGCAGGCGGTGACCAACCCGAAGAACACCCTCTATGCCGTGAAGCGGCTGATCGGCCGGCGCTTCGAGGAAAAGGAAGTGCAGAAGGACATCGACCTGATGCCCTACTCGATCGCCAAGGCAGACAACGGCGACGCCTGGGTCGAGGTACGCGGGCGCAAGATCGCCCCGCCGGAAGTGTCGGCGCAGGTCCTGATGAAGATGAAGAAGACCGCCGAGGACTACCTGGGCGAGGCGGTGACCGAAGCGGTGATCACCGTGCCGGCCTACTTCAACGACTCGCAGCGGCAGGCGACCAAGGACGCCGGGCGCATCGCCGGCCTCGACGTCAAGCGGATCATCAACGAACCCACGGCGGCTGCGCTGGCGTTCGGCATGGACAAGAAGAAGGGTGACCGCAAGATCGCGGTGTACGACCTGGGCGGTGGCACCTTCGACGTGTCGATCATCGAGATCGCCGAAGTCGAGGGCGAACACCAGTTCGAAGTGCTGTCGACCAACGGCGACACCTTCCTTGGCGGCGAAGACTTCGACCAGCGCCTGATCGAATACCTGGTCGACGAGTTCAAGAAGGATTCCGGCATCGACCTGAGGAAGGACATCCTCGCGCTGCAGCGGCTGAAGGACGCCGCAGAGAAGGCGAAGATCGAGCTGTCCAGCACCCAGCAGACCGAGGTCAACCTGCCCTACATCACGCTGGACGCCAGTGGGCCCAAGCACATGGCGGTGAAGATCACCCGCGCCAAGTTCGAGAGCCTGGTCGACGACCTGATCCAGAAGACGATCGAGCCGTGCCGCATCGCGATCAAGGATGCGGGCGTGAAGATCTCCGACATCGAGGACGTGATCCTGGTCGGCGGCCAGACCCGGATGCCCAAGGTGCAGGACGTGGTGAAGGAAGTGTTCGGCCGCGAACCGCGCCGTGACGTCAACCCGGACGAAGCGGTGGCCGTGGGCGCCGCGATCCAGGGTGGCGTGCTGCAGGGCGACGTCAAGGACGTGCTGCTGCTCGACGTGACGCCGCTGTCGCTCGGCATCGAGACCCTCGGCGGCGTGATGACCAAGCTGATCCAGAAGAACACGACCATCCCGACCAAGGCCTCGCAGGTGTTCTCGACGGCGGATGACAACCAGTCCGCGGTGACCATCCATGTGCTGCAGGGCGAGCGCGAGATGTCCGCCGGCAACAAGAGCCTCGGCCAGTTCAACCTGACCGACATCCCGCCGTCGCCGCGCGGCATGCCGCAGATCGAGGTCACCTTCGACATCGACGCCAACGGCATCCTGCATGTGTCGGCGAAGGACAAGGCCACCGGCAAGGAGAACAAGATCAAGATCCAGGCGAGCTCCGGGCTCACCGAGGACGAGATCCAGCGCATGGTGAAGGACGCGGAAGCCAATGCCGAGGAAGACAAGAAGATCCTCGAACTGGTGACCACGCGCAACCAGGCCGACGGCATGCTGCATACCGTGAAGAAGTCCCTCGCCGAGCATGGTGCCTCGCTCGACGCCGCCGAGAAGGAGAAGATCGAGGCCGCGGTCAAGGACGCCGAGGAAGCGATCAAGGGCAGCGACAAGGAGAAGATCGAGGCCGCCACCCAGGCGCTCGCGATGGCCTCGCAGAAACTCGGCGAGAAGATGTACGCGCAGGAGCAGGGCAAGCCGGAAGGCGGGGCTGGCGCGGCGGGTTCGGCCGGCGCCACTGGCGCCGCCGGCAAGGATGACGGCAACGTCGTCGATGCCGAGTTCGAGGAAGTCAAGGAAGCGAAGAAGTAACGTCGCAGCACCCCAGGGCGAAGGCGGCTGAGCGATCAGCCGCCTTTCGCTTGTGCGCAACCTGAACCCTGCCCCGGCAGCAGTCGAAGAGAAAGACCGATGGCCAAGCGTGACTATTACGAAGTACTCGGCGTCAACCGGGACGCCGACGAGGACACGCTGAAGAAGGCGTATCGCCGGCTTGCGATGAAGCACCATCCCGACCGCAATCCGGACAACCCCAAATCGGAAGAGGCATTCAAGGAGGCGAAGGAAGCCTACGAGATGCTGTCCGACGCGAACAAGCGGGCGGCCTACGACCAGTACGGCCATGCGGGCGTCGACGCCTCCATGGGCGGCGGAGCGGCCGGCATGGGCGGTTTCGCCGATGCCTTCGGCGACATCTTCGGCGAGATCTTCGGCGGCGGCGGGCGCGGACGCAACGGGGTCTACCGGGGCGCCGACCTGCGCTACAACCTCGAGATCTCGCTCGAGGAGGCGGCGCGCGGCACCGACACGCAGATCCGCATCCCCACCCAGGCGAAGTGCGATGTGTGTGAAGGCAGCGGCGCCAAGCCGGGCACCAAGCCGGCCACCTGCCCCACCTGCGACGGCCATGGCCAGGTCCGCATGCAGCAGGGCTTCTTCTCGATCCAGCAGACCTGCCCGCGCTGCCACGGCACCGGCAAGATCGTGCCCACGCCATGCACGAACTGCAACGGCGCCGGCTTCGTGAAGCAGCAGAAGACGCTGTCGGTGAAGATCCCGGCCGGGGTAGACGACGGCGACCGCATCCGGCTTTCAGGCGAGGGCGAAGCCGGAGCGAACGGCGGGCCGCCGGGCGACCTGTATGTCGTGATGCACCTGAAGCCGCATTCGATCTTCAAGCGCGACGGCACCGACCTGCATTGCGACATGCCGGTGAGCATCGCCACCGCTGCCCTGGGCGGCGAGATAGAGATCCCGACCCTCGACGGCCAGGCGAAGATCCGCATCCCGGCGGAAACACAGACCGGCAAGGTGTTCCGCCTGCGCGGCAAGGGCATCAAGCAGGTGCGCGGCACCGGCTTCGGCGACCTGATGTGCCACGTGTACGTCGAGACGCCGGTCAACCTCACCGCCCGCCAGCGCGAACTGCTGGAGGAATTCGAGTCGATCGCGAAGGAAGACCCGTCGCGCCACAACCCGCAGGCGAAGGGCTGGTTCGACAAGGTCCGGGACTTCTTCGGCGGCTAGCCCGCGGCGCTATATCCACCCGTCGAGGTCGAGGTCGGCATCCGCCGCCGACTCGCCCTCGAACAGCGACTCGGCGCCGCGCACCAGCAGGCTTCCGCCGAGCACGCCGGCGCTGATCACGGCCGCATCGCGCAGGAAGCCGCGCGATGGCAGCGCGCCCAGGACGGCGCTGGCAGCGCCGGCGGCACCGGCCGCAGGCGCGGCGGCCGGCTGCTGCGGATCGTTCGCGGCGGGCCCGGCCGCGGCGCGCAGCCGGTCGACTTCCGCCCGGACATGCGCAAGGGCGACCTCGAGCACCAGCGCCCGCTGCAGCAGCAGGTAGGGCGCATCGGAGCGCGCGGCCAGCAGCCGCTGCAGCGCCCGTTCGGCATCGATGTCCTTCGCCTCGTCCGGATGGCGCAGCACCCGTTTCACGAGTCCGTCCAGCAGTTCGCGCTCAGCGGCATCCATCATCGCCCTCCCGTCTGCAGCCGGATCGCCGTGCACCTGCAGCCAGGACGCCACCGGGCCACGGTATCCGCACGATAACTTGCCCTATCTTCGTGCCGGATTCCACTGCCCGGCGATCGTCGACCGCTCGGGCCAGGCCATGTCAGGCCAGGTCGATGATCACCTGCCCGATCTTGCCGCCGCGCTCCACCGCCTGGTGCGCCTCGACCGCCTGCGCCAGCGGGTAGCGCCCGGCGATCGCGAACCGGGCGCCGCCCGCCGCCACCCAGCTCGTGATGTCGGCGATCGCCTCTTCCTTCGCGTAGTCGGGCATCGTGTAGACGAACACCTGGCGCAGCGTCGGGTTCTTCCACAGCCAGGCGCCATACGGCAGTTCCGGCACCGGCTTGCCGGTGCTGGCATAGGCCGCGACCACGCCGTGCGGCTTGAGCAGTTCCGAGGTGACCGGCAGGTTGCTGCCCAGGTCGACCTCGACCACTCGGTCGATGCCGCCGACCGCGGCGCGCACCTCGGCGACCACGTCGCCCTTGCGGTAGTCGACCACCGCATCGGCGCCGGCAGCCCGCGCATGCGCCGCCTTGGCCTCGGAACTGACCGTCGCCACCACCCGGGCGCCGGCCCATTTCGCCAGCTGGATCGCATAGTGGCCGACCACCCCGGCACCGCCGGTGACCATCACGGTGAGCCCGTCGACCGGCCCGTCGGCGAACAGGCATCGGTGCGCGGTCATGCAGGGAATGCCCAGGCAGGCGCCCTGGACGAAATCGAGTGCCGGCGGCAGCGGCACCGCGAGCGATTCGGGCAGGCAGACCTGCTGCGCACTGGCGCCGAACGGCCGGCCCCACTGCGCGTTGTACACCCAGACCCGCTGGCCGACGCGCCCCGGATCCACCCACGGCCCGACGCGATCGATGATGCCTGCGCCATCGCTGCCCGGTATCACGTACGGCGGGATCACCTTGCGCGAACCGCCGCGTGCCTTCACGTCCGACGGATTGACTGCGGCTGCATGCAGGCGCACCCGCACCTCGTGCGGTCCCGGCTCGGGATCGGGCCGTTCGCCGACCTGCAGCACGTCTGCGGCAGGACCGTTCCTTTCGTACCAGGCGGCAAGC
>JBIITW010000155.1:0-11419 GCA_044340265.1 Burkholderiales bacterium
GACCGGAAGTCGCCGTCTTTTCGTCATCGTCCGGCAGGTGTTGAGGTAAACCCGTCTCTCGGCGGTGCGACCAGCGAAAGTCAGGTAACGGTGCGAGCCGAAATTCGCCCGCGAAGTCTGGCCGACCGCAACCAGTCTGTAGCAGCAAGTGGAGCCGCCCTGACCGCAATGCAGCGGTTACGGTCGGTGGTCGTCGCGGCCTCAAAGTCCGGTAACTGTCACGAAGCAGCCATCGGCCAGGCGTCGATCGAGCCTTCTCTATGACCGCTCATGGATGCGCAGCGGACGTCGCGACGACTGAGGCTTGCTGAGGCTGTCCGAACGACCGCTATCTCGATCGGCGAACTGGTGCTCCCGACTCAAACCGGTCGGTCCGCCGAGCGTGACAGCAGTCGGTCGAAAATCAACCGACCGACCAGGACCTGTCCGTCGGCGTACTACCCGATTGCCGACATAAGGAGGGCCCGGGTGGATGCTGCATCCCTGGTGCTGCTGTCCCCTCCTTGCCGTCCCCGAGTTGATGTCCTGAAAGGTGTTCCTATCAGCACGTCATTTGGCACCGACCAACCATTGCCCCAACCGAGCGCCGTTATTGAAACTTACGTAACCGCATGACAACCGTATCGTTGTTTGCGCGTTACTCGCACAGGGTTCCTGTGTGCGAGGAGCGAGACGATGGCGATGGACGAAGCGGCGAAGCTGCGGGTTCGTGCAGCGCGGTTGCTGCTGAGTGGCGTGACGCCGGCCGAGGTGGCCAAGCGTGTCGACGCGCCGCGGCAGACGGTGTACCGCTGGCTCGGCGTGCTGCAGACAGACGGGATCGACGCCCTGCGGGTGATGAGCAAGGGCGGCCGGCCTGCGCAACTGGACGAGTCGCAGCTCGAGGCACTGCGCGAGCTGGTGCTGGTCGGCCCACAGGCGGCCGGCTTTGGCACCGATCTGTGGACATTGAAGCAAGTGCGCCAGCTCATCAGTCGGAAATTCGGCGTCACGTTCAGCGAAGTGCACGTGTGGCGGCTGCTGGGCCAGTTGGGCTTCTCCAGCCAGAAGCCGGAGAAGCGTGCCAAGGAGCGCGACGAGGCGGCGATCGCGCACTGGCGGCGCGTGACCTGGCCTCGGCTCAAAAAAAAGCCCTCAGCCAAGGCCGGCTGATCGTGCTGGTGGACGAGTCGGGGCTGTCGGAACGGCCGACCCGGGTGCGCACCTGGGCGCCGCGCGGCCAGACCCCGGTGATTCAGTTCCACTTCCGTTGGACGCAGCTGTCGGTGATCGGTAAGCGCCTGGCCGCTGGTGCAGCCCTTGGCCAGCTTGGCACCGACCGCCGCGATGGCGCCGCCGGCGAATGCCAGCGCCAGCCGCGCGTTGAGCGATATGTGCGCGCCACGCTCGACCCGCAGACGGATGCGGCCACCCAAGGCGGCGGAGAGCAGCGCACCGAAAAATGCGCCAACGATGAGGAACACCGTCCAGTTGGTCCACGGCGGGTCTGCGTAGTAGCCCTTGAGCGCCGGGTTCGAGGCAGTCCACTGCGGGTCGATGAGGCCAGCGAGCCACGCCACCACGGAGCCGGAGGCCGCGGTGGCGCCGAGCCCGCGCCCCATGATGAGGAAGGCCGCCAGCAGAACCAGGCCGAGCCCGAAGCCCGCCAGGTAGGGATTCATGTGCCGGCGTGCCGCCATTGGTACGGCGCAGGACGCGCCACCCGCACTGGATGCAAGACCACTCATGTGTTGCCTCGGTCAGTTTGCCGGCCAACCCGGACAGATTCACAAGCCACCGCCGGCAACGTCGCGACGGACGATGCCGGGACAGGACTTCGGGGGTGCGCCCCGGCCTGTCCGGCACCGCGTCAATCGCTCAGCAGCCGCCCTTGGCTTTCTTGGGAGCCGGTTCGCAGCCTTTCATCTTCGGGTCCTTCTTGCACTGTTCGGCGGTCGGCTTCTTCTCTTCCTTCTTCGCATCGGCGGCGAAGGCTGGGGAAGACAGGGCGAACAGCGCAGTCAGGGCAGCAACGGCAAGCTTCTTCATCAAAATTACTCCTCGGGGGTCGAAGTCGTCACGAAAACCGTGACCGTCAGTGATGCCTGTCACAAGAAGGGTGACGGGGCAGCGCAGCGTACTTTCGCTGCGCGGCCGTCGTCTGTGACGAAGGTCAAACGCCAACTCCCCTGATCCGGTGCACGGCGCTCGCGTACGCGCCACCGTTCGGATCACTTGGGTGTTAACTTGAAGCTGCCATCTTTGGCGATCTCGATATCGGCGTTGAGGAAGCCCGCCTTGTAGCCGGCGTCCTTGAGCTTGTAGTAGGCCATTTCGGCCCGGATGCCCGTGCTGCAGTGGGCAATGATCCGCTTGTCCTTGGGCAGTTCGCCGATGCGGCCCGCGAGGTCCTCGTCCGGAATCAGCAGCGCGCCCTTGATCATGCCGGCGTTGGCTTCGTCCTGGTTGCGTACATCGAGGATCAGCACGTCGGCCGGCGTACCGCGCGCCAGCTTGGTGAATTCGTCGGCCGCAATCGACCCGGGCCGCGGCTTCGGCGCGTACGCCACCTTCGTCAGCGCGGGCACGCCGGACTCGATCGTGTACCCGGCCGCCTGCCAACCCAGCAACCCGCCCGCCATCACCTGAACGTTGCTCTGGCCCGCCTTGATCAGTTCGCGCGCCACGGCCACCGCGTCGGCGCCGCCCCGACCGTCGTAGACGACGATCGGCGCCTTCAGCTTGGCATCCGGAAACGACTTGAGCTGGCTCTTGAACGCCGCGGCCGGCATGCCGACCGCGCCCTTGATGTGGCCGCCCTTGCTCTCATCGAGCGAGCGCACATCGAGAATCACCGCCGGGATGTCCTTGTCCACATAGGCCGCCTTCACGAACTCGGGCTGTGTGGCCAGATAGTCCCTGGTTTCCCATTCAGGGACGCCCTCGTGATAGACCTTGGTGTTCTGGTAGCCGAGTGCGCGCGCCTTGCGCTGTGACAGTGGACTCATCTGGCAGGTCACGCCCTGGCAAAAGAACACGAGCAGCGCGGTCTTGTCTGCCGGCAGCCGGTTGACCACCTTGTCCCAGGTCGGATATGGCACGTTGATCGAGCCCGGTATCGTGCCCTGCTGGAAGCGTGGCAGCGGCCGCGAGTCGATCAGCGCAAAGTTGCCGGCGCCCTGGTCGGACAGCTTCTTGACGAAGGCGAAGTCGACCAGGTCTTCCTTGGCCACCTTGACCGGGCCCTTGAAGACGATCTCGGTCGCCCACTTCACGCCACCTTTGTCGACGAAGGCGATTCGTGTCTCATGCCCCTTGCGCACCTCGCGCAGATGCTCCACCTTCTTGTCGACGCCGGCGTCGACCACCTTGAGTGTCTGCGGATCGAAGCGCACGATTTCCTTGTTCGCGTCGATGCCGAGCTGGATCGACTGCGACTTGAACGCGACGTTCTCGAAGTACCCCGCGACCGTGCCCGGCGCCGGCTTGTGGCAGTTGTTGCAGACGGCGGGTTGGGTCGGCTTCGCTGCCGGTGCAGCGGGCACCTGCGCAAGCGCGCTTGCCGCCGCGAGTCCGAGCAGCGCTACGGTCGCGAGCAATGTTTGCGATCTCATGGATCTTCCCTTCAGTGATGTGGAGATGCAGTTCCGTCAGAGTCCTGCGGTTGCAGCGATGACCTCGCTCGCCTGCCCCGCTTTGACCAGTACCCAGCGCAGAGCGAAGCCCCCCGCCAGCACCAACAGCGCCGGCACGACGGTGTGCGGAATGCGATGCGACAGCTCCAGCGTCTGCAGCACGATCGGCACCACGATGCCGATGGCAATCACGCCGACCCAGAACACCAGTCCGTAGCTGCCGCTAAAAAGCAGCTTCACCGCCTCGATATGCGACAGCGTCGATGTGGCCAGCGACAGCAGTAGCAGCGCAATCAGGATCAGCTCCACCACCAGGAAGGCGACGTCGGCCCGGATCACGGTGTCGATCGTCTTCTTCGCGGGCATCTGCGCACCGAGCGGCTGTGTCATCGCCGCCAGCGCACCGCCGATCAGGCCGCGCGGTGCCGGTCGCCCCGGGAACACCACCGTGGCCAGGTGCACCCCCGCCGCTGCTGCGGACAGGCCAGAAAAGAGGAACAACAGCGGCAGCACCGCGGTGTTCCAAAGCGGCCGCGCCACCATCGTGTTGAGCAGGATGCCGGTGTAGATGCCGACCGCGATGCCGAACACGATGTTGGCGAGTCCCAGCCATCGCATCCGCGCCGGACTGTTGACGAAGAAGTCTGACGCCTTTTGCAGCAGCGGCACACGCTCGCCCAGCCACGGCCAGGACTCCGGCAGCCGCACCAGCGCGGACACCAGCAGGATCGCGTAGACGATCAGCAGCACCCACGAGCCCCAGCTCATAGGCGACAGCACCTGGAACGTGATGTAGATGGCCCAGACGTACAGCGGGTGCGACAGGTCCAGCAGCAATGCCAGCATGCCGACGTTCAGCAGCATGAAGCCGAGCAGCGGGGTCTGGATCGAGAAGAACGTCTTTGTGTCCTCGCCCTTGGCGGTGCGCAGCATTGCCCAGCCGGCCAGCACCATCATGCCGGCCACCATGCCGCCGACGAACAGGTACAGCGGAATCTCCCAGCCCCAGACGTGCAGCGCGGGATCAATCCCCGGGTTGTGACGGGTGATCGTGGTTTCAAGCATGAGTCGCGCTCCTTACTTCGACAGGTAAAACACGCGCGGCTTGGTACCCGCCTCGGGCAGCAAGGTCTTGGACTTGCGCGTGCGCAGCAGGGTGGCCACCTGACTCCTCGGATCGTCGAGGTCGCCGAAGTACATGCAGTGCGTCGGGCACACCGACACGCAGGCCGGGTCTTTGCCTTCCTTGACGCGGTGGTCGCAGAAGGTGCATTTGTCCACATAGCCCTTCGGGTGCACGTAGCGCGCGCCGTAGGGGCAGGCGGCGATGCAGGCCTTGCAACCGATGCAGCGATTGGCGGTGACCTTCACCAGCCCCAGGTCGGAGACGTGGCTGGCGCCGGTTGGACAGCAGTACACGCAGGGCGGGTTCTCGCAGTGGTTGCAGCGCTCGGTACGGATCTCCATCGAGAGATTGGGAAACTCGCCCATCACCTCGGTTGTGATCCAGTCGCGTGCGAAGCTGATCGGCACGTCGTTTTCCGCCTGGCACGCCACCACGCAGTCCATGCAGCCGACACACTTGGCGGTGTCGATGACCATTCCGTAGCGTGCCATCTCACGCCTCCTTGACGAAGGTGACGAAGTTGCTGTGGATGCTGGTGCCTCCCATCAGCGGATCCGTTTTGTAGCGGGTGGTGAGTTGGGCGACGCTGGCTCCCTTGAGGTAGGCATGCTTGCGCATCTTGTTGGTGTGGCCGAAGCCGTACACCATGTAGACGGTGTCAGGCCGGATGCGCTGCGTAGCCTTGACCATCACGCGCTGGCCGACCACGCCGTCCTGGCTCTTCAGCTTCACGTACTGGCCGTTCTTCAAGCCCAGCTTCGCGGCGGTTGCGCCGTTGACCCAGACCTCGTTCTCGGGCATCAGACTCGACAGGTAGGGGTTGCTCTGCGTGCGGCTGAAGGTATGCACCGGCGCGCGCCCGCTGATCAGCGGGAAGTAACCCTCGGGCGCCCGCTCGGGCGGCGTGTACTTCGGTACCGGATCGAAACCTTTTTCCTTCAGCTGGTCCGAATAGAACTCGACCTTGCCCGATGGCGTCGGAAACTCGAGCTGCAGTCCGTCCTCGACGTAGATGGGTTTCTTCGGCCCCATCGCCACACCCTCGGTCTTGAACTTGGCCCAGTCGAGCCCCGTCTTCTCGATACGGAAGGCGAGGTACTCCTCGATGTCCTTGAACGGCATGCACTCGGGGATACCGAGCTTCTCGGCGAGCTGCTTGGCCATCCACCAGCCGGGCTTCTGGTCGTGCGGCGCCGCGACCACCGGCTGGCGCAACGACAGCCAGCCCTGCCGGCCCCAGCCGTTGAGGATCTCGTCGTAGCGCTCGAGGAAGGTGACCTCGGGCAGCACTACGTCGGCATAGCCGGCAATCTCGGCCGGCATGGTGTCGACCACCACCATCAGGTCAAGCTGGTCGATCGCCTTCAGCGTCTCGGCCTCGTTGGGCAGCGCGTGGATGAGATCGGTCGAGTACACCCACCAGGCCTTGATCGGATACGGCTTGCTGGTCAGCGTCGCGTCGCGGATGCCCGTGGTGACCGCCTCGTGCGCGAACGGATAGCGCTCGTGGTTCGGGTTGTCGACCATCGGCTTGTCGGAGGCCGGATACTTCGGCAGCGGATAGCTGGCGAGCTGGGTGTTGGTGGAGACGAAGAAGCCGCCCTTGCGGCCCCAGTTGCCGAGCAGCGCGTTGAGCAGCGCGATGGCGCGGCTGCGCTGCGTGTCGTCGCCGTTCCAGTTCACGCGGCGCCCCGGATGCACGAGGCTCGCCGGCCGGTGGCTGGCCAGCTCGCGCGCGGTGGCGCGGATGGTGCGGGCCTCGATGCCGGTTTCCTGCGCCGCCCACTCCGGCGTGGCGCTCTTGATCTCGGCGGCGAACTTGTCGAAGCCGTGGCCCCATTTGCCGACGAACTCGCGGTCATACAGCCCCTCGTTCACCAGCACATTCATCCACGCCAGGATCAGCGCCAGATCGGTGCCCGGCCTGATCGGCAGCCAGTGCTTTGCCTTGCTCGCTGCCACTGAGAACCGCGGGTCGACCACGATGATGCTGGCCTTGCGCTCGATTGCTCGCGCGAACTCCTGGACCTGTGTGTTGTGCATGTTCTCGCCCAGATGCGAGCCGATCAGCACCAGGCAGTCGGTGTTCTCGATGTCGGTCGGCTCGGGCGAGCCGAGATCGAAGCCGTAGGTCAGCATGAAGCCAACGTCGCGCGGCCCGCGGCACTGCGCGAACGACGGGCCGGCGAAATTGATCGCGCCGTAGCTCTTGAGCACGTGCTGGATGAAGCGCACGCCGATGCCGTGGTTGAACATCGCGATCGATTCGGCGCCGTGCTCGACCTTGATCTTCTTCATCTTGTCGGCGACGAAAGTGAAGGCCTCGTCCCAGGTCACCGTGACCCACTGCTCCTTGCCGCGCTCGCCTTTGCGCAGCAGCGGGGTCTGCAACCGATCCGGGTCGTAGTGCGCGCCAATGGCGCCGGTGCCGCGCGGGCACAGCCGGCCGCGGCTCTGCGGATCGAGCGGATTGCCCTCGAACTTCCACAGCTTGCCGTCGCGCACGTGGGCAATGCCGCCGCAGCGCCAGAAACACATCTCGCAGAAGGTCGGGATCTGCTTCAGCTCGGCCTCGGGCCGTGCTGCACCGCCTGGCAGCGACGGCGCGGAGACGACAGCCGCTGGCACGGCAAGGCCGCCAAAAGCGCTGGCAGAGATCTTGAGAAAGCGGCGGCGCGACAATGCAGTCATGGACATTCGCCTGACAAGGCGTCTGAAAGCGTTGCTACTGATTAGCGCACCGCATCAACCGGCGCGCTTGATGCCTGTCAAAGCCGCCCGGTCGCTGCGCGCCAACGCTTGGCCTGTGTCAGCGACAGCGCCGTGCCTGCGCCTTGTGTGACGTGCGTCCCTTTCGCGCGGCGCGACCGAGGTGTATTGATAGGGTCGGGTCTGCGCACGGCGACCAGCGCGCCAGGGGCGCAGTGCGCTGCACTTCAACCACGCTGAAAGAGGAGAAGAGCAATGCGAGTGAAGATTTCCTGGCTGGCCGCCATGACGCTGCTGCTGCTAGCGTTTGCTGCGCGCGCCGGCGACATCGTCGACGCCGCCTACGTGCAGGCGGCGCTCAAGCGCGGCGCGATCGTGTTGGACACGCGGGCTGCCGGCGCGTACGCGGACGCTCACATCCCCGGCGCCGTCAACATCGGCGATCTGGGTGAAGTGCTGCGCAACCCCAATACTGAAGATTTTCTTGCCACGCCGCAGATCGAGAAGATGCTCAACGCAGCGGGCATTGACCTGGGCAAGGAGATCGTTGTCTACAGCCGCGCTGGTGATCCTTATGCGCATTGGGCCCTGACGGCGGTGCGTCATTTTGGCGGCGCCAATGGCAAGGTCTTTCATGGCGGACTCGACGCTTGGCGCGCGGCAGGTCTACCTGTCACCAAGGAGCCCACGCGTCTAGCCACCGTGGACCAAAAGCTCACAGTCGTGCCCGGGGTTCAGGTCTACCTGCCCGACGTGCTGAGCCGCGTGAACAACAAGGCAGATGTGCAGATCATCGATGCGCGCACGCCACGCGAGTACAGCGGCGACGACATCCGTGCTCTGCGTGGCGGACACGTCCCGGGCGCCCGCAACATTCCCTATGAGCAGAATTGGGTTGATCCGGCCACCGGCGGCAAGCTGGCGCGGGGCGAGGTCAAGGTACGCGACGGCATGTCACTGAAGCCCGCCGAGCAGCTAAAGGCGCTTTATGCGGGCCTCGATCCGAACAAGGAGACCATTGTGTATTGCCAAAGCGGCGTACGCGCCTCCGAGACGGCCAACGTGCTGCGCGACCTGGGCTTCACCAAGGTCAGCGTGTTCGAGGAAAGCTGGCTCGGCTACGGCAACACGCTTAACGCGCCGGCTGATGGTGTGCAGTTCCTCAACGTGGGCGCATTGAACGGCCGCATTCGCTCGCTCGAAGGCCAGGTCGAGGAGTTGCAGGGACAACTCGAAAAACTGCAGAAGGCAAAGTAAGCGCGCTGCTATTGCAACACTGCGACGCTTGCGCGGCCGCCGGTCGCTGCGCGGTCAGTCAACGTCGCGCCGCGAGCGGGCTCGCCTAAGTGGCGCGCGTCAGTAACGCAGGTCCGGCCGCGGCACATCGGCCGCCTGCCATGCGGCGCGAAACTCCGCGTGGCGATCCATGCCATCGGTGCGCTTGTTCTGCCGGCGCAATGCTTCGGCCAGCCCATACAGCGCCCAGGCGTTGTGCGGATAGCGTTGCAGATCCTTGCGAAAACTGGCCTCCGCCTCGCGCGGGCGGTTGGCCAGCAGTTGCGCGCTGCCGAGTGCGGCGCGGGTCGAGTAGGCCCACGGGGGCGGCTCCTCGCTCTCCAGCGCGGCCTCAAGCGCCGCCGCCCGCTCGAACGACTCGAGCGCCTGGCCAAAGCGCTTGGTCGCAAGCAAAGCTTCACCGCGCAGGGATGCGGCGGCGATCTCCAAGAACTCGCGCAGCGTGTCGACGCCCTTTAGTTGCTTCTCGTCGAGACTCGGGTCGGCGATGCGCGCTTCGAGTTCGGCCAGTTCGTCCAGGGCCTTGGCGGAGCGGCCCTGGCGCGCATGCGCCATGCCGCGCGCCCAGTGCCACATCGCCTCGGCGTAGACACTGCCCGGCTCGGGTGGCGGCAGCGCCAGCACCTCGTCCCAACGCGCAAAGCGCACGAGCGCAAAGGCCGGTAGCGCGAGGAAGTAGTCGCGTGCGCCGTCGGTCGCATTGGACGCATTCGTCGCATTCGGCGGATCAGGCGGCGACTGGCGTGCCGCCTCGCGTGCGAGCAGCAAGGCGGCATCCAGCGCCGTGGCTGACTGCCCGGCCAGCGCGCTCGCAGCCCAGAGAAAGTGCAGGTGATGCGTTGTGCCTGGGGGGGCCGCCAGCCCCTGCGCACTCGCCTGCTCCGCCAGTGCGGCATCTGCCGCGACCGCGGCCTCGTTGGCGCGCACCGCGTCGACATAGCGACCGAGCCGCATGAAGGTGTGCGCCGGCATGTGCACCAGGTGGCCGATCGCCGGCGCCAGCCGAGGCAAACGCGCGGCCGCGCCCAGCGCACGCTCGGGCTCGGGCGACTGCTCGAAGGCGTGGATCAGGAAGTGATTGGCGCCCACGTGCTCAGGCGCCTGCGCCAGCACCCCGTTTAGCACCTCGATCGCGCGCGCGGTGGCCGCGCGCGGCGCCTCGTCCTGCCACCAGTCCCACGGCGAGAGCATGAGCAGCGCTTCGGCGTACAGCGCGCTGATGTCCGGATCGTCCGGGTAGGTGCGCGCCAGGCGCTCCATGGCGTCGGCATAGGTCTTGTCAGCGGCACGCGGGGCGCTGGCGCCGGCTGCGCCGGGGCCGCAGACATCGGCGGGCGGCGCGGTGGACACGGACGCGGCCACGGGCACCTTGGTCGCCGCAGCCGGCAACTCAAGGCGCAGCGCCAGCGCCTCGATCAGCCCGCGCTCGCGTGGCGTCGTCGTGGCAGCAAGGGTGCGGGCCCGCTGCAGGTCGCGCTGGGCCGCTTGCAGGCGCGCATCGTTGCCGTCGATATACGCGCGGTTGATATTGGGGCCGTTGACGTAGGCACGCCCCCACGCACACAGCGCACAGGTCGGATCCAAGGCCAGCGCCGCCGCAAAGGCGCGGTCGGCCTCGGCGAAGTCGAAGCCGTAGGCGAACTGCATCCCTTGCGCAAAGTAGCGCTGGGCCGCCGGCGTTGCCTGCGCAATCAAGGTGGCGCGACCGAGACCCTCGTACAGGGGCGCAGTCGGCGGCGGCACACCCACCGGCGGCGCTGCCGTGCGCTCGGGCGGCACGGGCGTGGGCCTTTCACACGCGGCCAGTAGCAGCACCGTGGCGGGCAGCACAAGGCAAGCGAGGCGGGCGAGGTGCGCGAGTGGACCAGCGCGCCCGATGGCCTGGATACCGGCCATTGAACTCTTGTGGTCCATGTGGCCGGTGTGATCCAAGCCATGCATCTCGATGCGATCCATGCGTCCGATGCGCATAACGACCCTGGCGCGCGGTGGCGCCGGTGCGACCGGAAGCGCGGAGAAATCGAACATGCACTAAGCCTGCAACTGAGCTATCAAATCGGCCACTGCATTCTAGGAGTGGGTCGCGCGACAGCCTGCGCGCGATCGAGCTGGCTGTTGGCGCCGGTGTAGATCCGCCTCTACTCGCTGGCGAGGTGGCGGTTTTGTGACCTGTCACTGGAACGATGAAGTGCAGATGGCCCCGCGAAGGGCCATCTGTTTGTTCGTAACGCCGCCCGCCGCCGGCAGAACATCATCGCGGCCTGCTGGATCCAGGCTGACCTGTTCCATAGTCACGAGGTTACGCAAATCTCAATGGCCGCTGGTGACGAAGTGGATGGCCAGCGCCAGCGCCACCAGGGCGAGCGCGAAGTTCAGCCAGACGCCCAGGCTGGTCCAGTAGCCGCGTGGTATCTCCTTCTCGCCCAAACTGCGAAGGATTGTGCGGAACTGCAGCGCCGAAATGACGGACACGCCCGCGCCAAGCATCAACAGGCTGACCCCGAGCCACAGTGAGAAGCCGCGCTGCGAAGGCGACAACGGTTGGTTGCTCACCATGTGTCAGTGGTCTTCCAATAATCCCCAGTTGTGGTCGTCGAATTTTCCCCGCCCATCACTGCCAAGGAGGCAACGATGGAAGTGGAAGATCGAGCGGCTTTGGAGCCGCATGGGAACT
>JBIITW010000267.1:0-5652 GCA_044340265.1 Burkholderiales bacterium
TCTGCATGGCGCCGGCGACGTGGCTCGGGCGCTGGCTGCCGCCGGTGGCGGCGGCCTGCTGCTGCCGCGGATCACCACGTTGCATGCGCTGGCGTCGACCGCGCCGCTTGCGCTTCGCGTCGTGCCACAGTCGGTGCGCGAGGTGGAGCTGTACGCCGCGCTCGCAAGGCGCGAACCGTTCGCCGGGTCGGATGTCTGGTCGCTCGCCTCGGAACTGGTGGCGCTGTTCGACCGGATGACGCTCGCGCGCAGCCCCGTTGCGCCGGACCTCGACGTGTTCACTGCGACGCTGCGCGAAGCGTATCGAGCCGGGCGCAACCGCGCGCTGGAGTATGAAGCCGCGCTGGTCCATGAACTCTGGTGGGCGCAACTGGCAAGCGCGGGCGAGGGCACGCAGCCGCGCCGCAAGGGGGGCGACGGCGGCACGGTGCCCACGGTAGACGCCGCCACCGCGCTGTCACTGCGCCTGGCGGCGATCGCCGCCACGATCGACACACCGGTGATCGCGCTGGCGCTCGACGACATGCACGGCGTCGAACAGTCGTTCCTCGAATCCTGTGCGTTGCGCGTGCCGGTGCTGCAGGTCGATCCATCCGTCGACGATGACGACGAGGGCCTCGACCGGGTCCTCGAGCTGGCCTGGCCGACTGCGGGCCCGCATGGAGAGGACGGCAATGGATCGTCTGCCACGGGCATATCGATGCGCGACCGTGCCCGGCAACTGGCTTCGTCGATCGCCACCAGCCCGCTGCAGGGGCGGCTGCGCTTTGCGCCTGCACGTTCGCTCGAGCAGGAGGCGGCGGTGATCGACGTTGCAGTCCGCCAGGCGCTGCTCGACGGGCGTACACGGATCGGCGTGGTGGTGCTCGACCGGCGGGTCGCGCGCCGCGCCCGCGCGCTGCTCGAGCGGGCCGATGTCGCGGTGGTCGACGAGGCCGGCTGGTTGCTGTCGACCACGGTGGCTGCGGCCTGCGTCGGACGCCTGCTCGACGTGGTGGCGAGCCGTGGCTACCACCGCGACCTGGTGGACCTGCTGCGCTCGCCGTTCATCTTCGCCGACCTCGGCGGCGATGCGCGTCAGTCGGCGATCGCCTGCATAGATCGCACGCTCGCGCGCAACGACCTGTCCGAAGGCATCGCCTCGATGATCCCGCTGTTCGCGGCCGTCGACGATCCGGCCGCACCGCTCGCGCATGACCTTCTGGTGCGCGTCTCCGAGGCGATGGCGCTGCTCGACAGTGCGTCGCGGCGTCCGCTGGCCGCCTGGCTGGAGGCGCTCGGGGCGGCACTGGTGGCGCTGGGCGCGCACGATGCGCTGGGTGCGGATGCCGCCGGCAGCGACCTGCTGGAACTGCTGGCGCTGCGCCGGTCCGAACTCCAGGCCAGTCGATGGCGCGCGAGTTTCTCCCAGTGGCGGGCATGGGCTGCACGCACCCTCGAAGGCGCGAACTTCCGCCCCGACGAGTCGCGGGGCCCGGTGGTGTTCACCTGGCTGGCGGCCACACGGCTGCGCAGCTTCGATTGCCTGGTGTTCGCCGGCGCCGATGCCGCGCACCTGCCGGCAGGCGATCCGCCCGGCAGCTTCTTCAACCAGCAGGTGCGGGCTCGGCTGGGTCTGCCGACGCGCGCGCGCCTGCATGCCGAGATCGAGCGCAGCCTGCGCCTGGCGATCGCCGCCGCGTCCGATGTGCTGGTGACCTGGCAGGCGCTGGATTCGGGCGAGCCGACCCTGCTGTCGCCCTGGTTCGCGCGCCTGCAGGCGCTGCATGCGCGCGCATGGCCGGAGCACCGGCTGCTGTTCGAAGGCGCCATCGGCCGCGCCGCCGTGGCCTCGCCACCGGCGTCGCCACCGGTCGCCGACCCGGTGCGCGCGGGCGCGCCCGCGGCAGTGGTGCCGCCGGCACTGGCACCCCGGCGCATCACGGTCAGCGGCTACGAGACGCTGGTCGCCTGCCCGTACCGCTTCCATGCGCAGGTGGTGCTCGGCTTGCGGCCGGCCGACGAAGTGACCGAAGCGCTCGAGAAGTCCGACTTCGGAGAACTGGTGCACGGCATCCTCGCGGCGTTCCACGGCGAGGTGCCGCAGGTCGCGGCGCTCGGCGAGACGGTCGCCATCGAGCGGCTGCAGTCGCTGTCACGCGACCAGTTCGCGCAGGCGATGGATCGCAACTTCATGGACCGTGCATGGCTCGCTCGCTGGATGGCCGGCATTCCTGCCTACATCGGCTGGCAGGTCCGGCGCGAGGCCGACGGCTGGCAGGTGCATGAACGCGAGGTGGATCGGGCGCTGCTGATCGAGACGCCGGCCGGGCGTTCGGTCCAGCTGCGTGGTCGCCTCGACCGGATCGATCGACGGGGCGATGACCCGGGCGCAGGCGACGCCGTCGATCGACGTGCGTTGTCGGTGGTGGACTACAAGGCGCAGTCGGCAGACCGGCTCAAGAAGCGGGCCGCCGACCCGGGTGAACATGTGCAGCTTCCGTCCTATGTGCTGCTGGCCGGTGGCAGCGCGCGCGAGACGCTGTTCCTGTCGATCCATGGCGACGCGGTCGAGGCGCTGGCCGGGCGGGGCGACCCCGCCGCTGCGGCGCAGGCCAACCTCGAGCGGCTCGCGCGTCTGGTCGATCGCATCCATGAAGGGGTGCCGCTGCCGGCCAACGGCACCCCGGAGGCCTGTGAGTACTGCGAGATGCGCGGACTGTGCCGGCGCGACCATTGGCATGCGGCCGGCGCGATGGACGCGGGCGAGGAGGGTCTTCGATGAGCGGGCAGCAGGAACTGATCCGCATCTCGCTCGACCCGGCACGCAGCGCCGTGGTGTCCGCCTGCGCCGGCAGTGGCAAGACCTGGCTGCTGGTGTCGCGCATGTTCCGCATCCTGCTCGACGGCGCGCAGCCGTCGTCGATCCTCGCCATCACCTTCACCCGCAAGGCGGCGCAGGAGATGACCGCCCGGCTGGACCGGCTGCTGCAGGAAGCGGCGATGGCCGACGACGCCGCGCTGGACCGCCTGCTCGGCGAACGGTCGGTGACGCTGCCAGCCGAGGCCGCAGCGCGGGCGGCGCTGCGCGAACGGGCGCGCTGCCTGTTCGAACAGGTGCTGACTGCCCAGCCTCCGCTGACCGTGGCCACCTTCCATGGCTGGTTCCTGCAGCTGGTGCAGCGGGCGCCACTGGAGGCCGGCACGCTGTCCGGGCAGACGCTCACCGAGGAGAGCGCGGCGCTGATTGCCGAGGCGATGCAGCGCTTCGGCGTGAAGGCCGAGCGCTCGGCGCCGCTGGCCGAGGCACTCGACCATCTGTTCGCATCCTGCGGCCTGGACTCGACCCGGGCGCTGCTGCAGTCGTTCATCGCCAACCGTGCATCATGGTGGGCGATGTCGCAGGGCGAACCCGAGCCGCTCGCGGCGCGGGTGGCGCAGCTCGCCGCCGGGCTGCCGGCGCCACTGCGCGAGGATCCGTCGGTCGACCTGGTGCAGCCGGTGCGTGCCGACGAGGCACTGCAGCGGGACCTGAAGGCTTACAGGGAACTCCTGGTACGCAACAACCAGGGCAAGGAAGACAACGAGCGTGCTGCCCGACTGGACGAAGCGATGCAGTGCCCGGACGCCGCCGGCTGGCTCGAACGCGTCCGCTCTGCGCTCTACACGAAGGGCGGTGCCGGCACCGCCTTCAAGTACGAAGCCAACGATGCGCGACGCAAGCGGGTCGGTGCAGAGGGGCAGTCGATGTTCCTCGACCTGTTCGCCTCGATCACCGCACGCCTGGACGAACTGGCGGCGCTGCAGCGCGAGCAGCAGGCCTATCACTTCAATCGGGCTGCATTCACCTGTGCCGTGGCGTTGCTGCGCGAGTTCGACTCGGTCAAGCAGCAACGGCAGGCGCTCGACTTCGCAGACCTCGAGCAGCAGGCATGCCGGCTGCTGACCGACGACGACCATGCGGCATTCCTGCATGCAAGGCTCGATGCCCGCTACCGGCACCTGCTGCTGGACGAGTTCCAGGACACCAACCCGCTGCAATGGATGGCGCTGCGCGCCTGGCTGGATGCAGCACAGGCGGCGGGCGAGAAGCCTGCAGTGTTCCTGGTCGGGGACCCGAAGCAGTCGATCTACCGGTTCCGCGGTGCCGAGGCCTTGCTGTTCGATGCTGCCCGGGATTTCCTGGTGCAGCATTTCGATGCGAGCGTACTCGACCAGGATCTTTCCCGCCGCTGCAGCGGCGCGGTGATCGACCTGGTCAATGCGTTGTACCAGGACCACCCGGGGTTCGCCGGCTTTCGCGCGCACCAGGCGTTCGACGTCGTGAAGCCGGGATGCATCGAGGTCCTGCCGATGATCGGCAAGCCGGAGAAGGCTGCCGGCAAGGGCAAGGGCAAGGGCAAGGGCAAGGGCGGCAACAGCGACCCGGACGCCCTCGACGTCGCTGCCGACGTCGCTGCCGACATCGCTGCCGACATCGCTGCCGACATCGCTGCGATGCGCGATCCGCTCGATGATGCGCGCGAGGTCGAGGAAGATCGCCGGGTCGCGCAGGAAGCGGCCCTGCTGGTCGACGGACTGCGCCGATGGCACGGCCGCGAGGTGATCGGCGAGGACGGCACCTGCCGTCCCGCACGCTGGGGCGACATGCTGGTGCTGGTGCGAACCCGTGGCCGCCTCGACCTGTACGAGCAGGCGTTGCGCGATGCCGGCATTGCCTGCAGCAGCTCGCGCCGTGGGGGGCTCCTCGACACGCTCGAGGTGAGCGACATGGTCGCGCTGCTGCGCTCCCTGGTGGCGCCGCAGAATGGTCTTGCGCTGGCGCAGGTGTTGCGTTCACCCGTGTTCTCGTTGTCCGATGCCGACCTGGTCGACATCGTCTCGTGGGGTGCGCTGCCGGCGGCGGACGGTAGCCTGGTCGCCGGCCCGCCGCGCGACGTCTACCGGCGCCTCTGCGAGTGTGCAGCGGCGCCCGAGGCGCGTGCCGAAATACAGCGAGCGGCGACGCTGCTCGCGCGCTGGTTCGAGCTCGCCGGCACGCGGCCGGTGCATGACCTGCTCGACGCCATCTACTTCGACGCCGACGTGCCGGCGCGCTATCGCGCGAGCGTTGCGGCGAGTGCTGCCGCCTCGGTCGAGGCCAACCTGCTGGCGCTGCTCGAGCATGCGCTCGCCGCCGATGCCGGGCGGTTCCCGACGCTGGCGCGGTTCGTCGATGAACTCGGTGACCTGGCCGGGGCGCCGGCGCAGGAGGCGCTGGATGAACCGGACCCGGGCGGGGCCGACGATGCGGTGCGGTTCATGACGATCCACGGCGCCAAAGGACTGGAAGCGCCGATCGTCTGGTTGCTCGATACCGCGTCGAAGAGCCCGCCGCAGCGCGGATACCAGTCGCTGGTCGAGTGGCCGGCGCAGTCGCAGGGACCTTCGCATTTTTCGTTCTGGACGCGCGAGGCTGACCTGTGCGCAACGCAGCGGGAGGTGTTCGAGCGGATGCGCGTGCATGCTGCGCGCGAGGAACTGAACCTGATGTATGTCGCTGTCACCCGGGCCAAGCAGGTGCTGGTGGTCAGCGGCCACCACCGGCAGGGGGCCGACACTGCCTGGTACCCGATGCTGCGCGAGGCGGTGCTTCGGCTGCGTGGCGAGGGGAGCGACCCGGGTGGCGTGCTG
>JBIITW010000264.1:0-5740 GCA_044340265.1 Burkholderiales bacterium
CATGCCCCGCCGCCCGCCGCTGCCGACGCGGGCCTCGGGGACGCCCCTGCGCCCGTCCAGCGCATCGGAGCGGGCCACTGGCCTGCACTCGATCCGCTGGACGCCCCCGCGCCCGATCCGCGCCTGAACCGGCCGGTCGACCGTCCGGGCCGTCCGTCGGCCCTGCCGCCACCGGTCAACCGGGCAGGGGTGCGCTATGGGGAGCACTTCCACGCGCTGATGGAATGCCTGACCGAAGTCCTCGTGCAACCGCCCCGGGGGGACATCGCGGCACGGCTGGCGCAGATCGACGAGCCGGAGCGCGAGCGGTTGCGGGAAGGCATCGGTGCCGCAGCGGCGGAGTTCGAGCGCCTCTGGCCGCAGGCCCTGCGCGTGCTGTGCAGTCCGGCACTGGCCCGGTTCTTCGATCCTTCATTGCACCTGCGGGCACGCAACGAAGTCGACTACCTCGACGGATCCGGCGCGTTGCGTCGTGTCGACCGGTTGATCGAGTTCGAGCATGAGGTATGGGTGATCGACTACAAGACGGGAGACCCGGCCACCATGGCGCCCTGGCTCGAAACCTACCTGGGGCAGGTCGGCGCCTACGCAGCGGCGATGGCGCAACTGCATCCCGGAAAGCCGGTGGCAGCGGGTCTGGTGCTCGGTGACGGCTCGCTGGTGCGCTGGGTGCCTCCCGTATAATCCGCGCCCGACCCGGAGCCGACCATGCCCGCAACCGAAGATGCCGACGTACCTGCTGTCGCCCCCGGCGGGAAGGACGACCCGCTGCCGATGCTGAACGTGCTCGGCTGCGGCAAGGCCGGACGCGCCATCGCGCGGCTGGTGCGGCTGGCAGGGCTGTGCACGATCGGCGGCATCGCCAACCGCAGCCTGGACAGTGCTGCGCAGGCGGTCGCGTTCATCGGCGCCGGCGTACCCGCGTCGGAGCCTGCATCGATGGCACCGGCGGCCTGGTGGCTGGTCGCCACCGGCGACGATGCGATTGCTCCGGCGGCGCAGACGCTCGCCGCAAGCGGTCGACTGCGCCCGGGTGACATCGTGTTCCACCTCAGTGGCGCCACGGCATCGGCCGCGCTCGAGCCCTGCAGCGCCGCCGGCGCGGTCGTCGCCAGCATCCACCCGGTGAAGAACTTCAGCGACCCGCAGGCGAGCGTGCTGACGTTCGGCGGCACCTGGTGCGGCTGCGAAGGCGATGCCGCAGCGCTCGCGCAGCTCAAGCCTGCGTTCGAGCGGCTCGGTGCACGCCTGTTCGACATCGATCCGCGCTACAAGGCGATCTACCACGGCGGCGGCGCGTTCGCCTGCAACTTCATTCCGGTGCTGATGGAACTGGCGGTGCGCTGCGAGCAGAAGGCCGGCATCCCGCGTGCGGTCGCGCTCGAGATGTTCGAGCCGATCGCGCGCGAGACGCTGGACGCGGTGTTCCGCCAGGGCATCGCGCCGGCGCTCGCAGGGCCGATCTCGCGCGGTGATGCCGGCACGGTGGCCCGCCACCTGCACGCGATGCGCGCGTGGGATCCGCAGGTGGCCGAGTTGTATGCGCGGCTCGGCCGGGTTGCGGTGGACCTCGTCGAATCGCTCGGCCGGGTCGAAGCGCACCGGCTCGAGGCCACGCGCGAAGCGATGCGTTCGGCCGCCGGTTGACCCGCCGCGCAGCCTTCAAGGGACAAAGCCTGATGAATGACAGTCGATCCGCCACAGTCCTCCCCGATGACCGACGCGCGCAGATCCGCGGTCGCGTGCTGCAGGCGATCGCCGACAACCGTACGCCCGGCCTGCACTTCGTCGGCCACTTCATGGGTACTGCCTGGGACGAGGTGACGCCAGCACTTGCACGCATGTCGATCGAAACCGGCGAACACAACACCGACGCCGGCGGCGAGGCAAACCTGAACATGGTCACCACGCTGGTCGACATGGCGCTCGCCAATGCGATCCGGGCCAGGCTTTCGACGCAATCCGGCACGCGGCTGGGCACGGTGAGCCTGCATATCGCGTTTACCGGCGTACCGCTGCGTGGCCGGCTCGAGGCCGTCGCGCAGTGTGAAGGATGGGTCGAGGGCGCGCTGACCCGGCAGGGGATCGCGCACTGCCGCCTGACTGCAGCCGGGCGGGTGGCGTGCATCGCCTCGGGCACGTTCATGGAACTGCCGCCACCGGTCGGGGTGGTCCTGGCACCCTTGCCCTGGCAGCCGGGCGGCATGCCACCCGGAGACCCGATCGCCGTCCGTGACCTCGATGCGCGCGAGCGCGGGGTATTGAAGCGTGTCGATGAAGTGATCGAGCGCGCCGATGCGCGCACCTCGTTCGTCGAGCACCTGTTCGCGCAGTTCCCGGTGCAGGACGGCGTCGGCCGCGCCCATTGCCGGATGCCGATGGGGCTGCATTGCGGCAACCGCGTCGGCCATGCGCAGGGCGGTGTCACCTTCGCGCTGGCCGCGCGCACCGCGGCTGCCGCGGCGCCGCCGGGGCACCGGCTGGTCGAGGCCTCTGCCTGGTACCTGAGCCCGGGCGAGGGCCGGTCACTGAAGGCGGTATCGAAGGTGAGCCGGGCAGGGCGCAGGCTGTCGGTGGTCGACACGCTGGTCAGCGGCAAGGGTGGCAGCCGCACGCTCGAGATGGTGTCCACCCACTGCGCGCACGACTCTTCCGGGAGCGCCGGGGCCGGATGATGCGGGGCCCCTGCGCAGAGGTACTGGCAGCGGGGCGACGCACATGGCAGCATAGGGGATGGACTCCCTGCGCACCTATCTCGATCGCTTCGTTGCCGACACGCTCGACCGCTGCACCCGCTGCGGCAAGTGCTACGAAGCCTGCCCGATGACGCCTTATGCGCCCGAACTGCAAGGGGCCTCGGCGACTGCCGTGGTCGAAGGTCTGCTGCCGCTGCTGCAGGCCGGGCAGGGGTCCCGCGAAGGGGTTGCATGGGTGAAGGTATGCACGCAGTCGGCGACCTGCATCGATGCCTGCCCGGAAGGCATCAACGCGATGCTGATGCTGCGCGCGGCACGCATGGGTGCGCTGGGTTCGCTGGGTGGGGAGGCACAGATGACATCGACCGAAGACCCGCTGTTCTTCCGCAAGATCGAGGCGTTCGCCGCGACCCAGCTGACCGCGGACGAAATCGACCAGTGGCATCGTGCCAGCCCGCTGCAGCGGATCGCATCATGAGCGAGAAGGTCGTGTTCTGGTACGGCTGCAACGTCGTACGCCATGGCGACATCATCCACAGCTCGATCGAGATCCTGCGTGCGATCGGGCTCGAGGTTGCGCCGGTGGGCGGGCCGAGCTACTGCTGCGGCACGTCGAAGGACGCCAACCTGAAGGCGGCAGACGGCATGGCGAAACGCACGGTCGGCAAGTTCAACGACCTGGCGATCCGGCTGGCCGAGGCCGACCCGTCCGCACCGGCGGGCGATGCACCCGTCTTCGCCGGTGTGTCAGGCGACCCGGCGTCAGGCGACCCGGCGTCGGCCGGGCCGGTGGGTGCAGCCAAGGTCGTCACCTGGTGCCCTTCCTGCCATCGGCACATGAACCAGTTCATGAGCGGCTATACCGATCCGCAGTTCCCGATGTCGCATTTCACCGAGATCGTGCATGCGCAGCGCGAGCGCCTGCGCGAACGGCTGGTGCACCGGGTCGAGCGCCGTGTGGTCCTGCACCGGCATTTCGGCTTCCGCGAAGTCGACGTCAACCCGCTGGTCGAGGACCTGCTGCGGTTGATCCCCGGCCTCGAACTGGTCGACACCGATGTGTCGGTGCCCGGGCACATGTGTTCGGCGCTCGTCTCGGTACCGGCGGCCATGAAGGATGTCACTCGCGGCGTGTGCGATCTCGCGCGCGCGGCGCAGGCCGATACCGTGGCCACCGTGTTCCATTCATGCCAGCGCGTGCTCTGCGGGCTGGAGGCGAGCGAGCCGTTCAGTGTCGTGAACTACGTGTCGCTGCTCGGTGAGTCGATGGGGCTGTCGCTCGCCGATGAATACAAGGAATGGAAGCTCGCTGGCAGCGCGGACGCGGTACTGGAGCGGATGGGCCCCGACCGTGTCGGCCGGGTCGGCGAGGCCTTCGTGCGTGAACAGCTGATGCCCGAGTTGCTGCGCGCCCCTGTCAAGTAGCCCGCCGGCGGGAAGGCGAAGTGGCGAACCGCGCTCCCGGGCTGGCGTCGTCCTGCTCAGCAGCCGCGCGACCAGAACCACACCGACGGCAGGTCTCCGCGCACCGGGTCGAGCATCGGAACCCAGCCCGACAGCGCGACCGCAGGCCCTGACTTGCACACGTCGGCATCACGGGTGTCCACCTGCAGCCACAGCACGCCGTCCAGCCGGCGGGTGGATACCACCCTGGCGGCGATGTCGCGGTCGATCGGCCGGGTGCCGGCGGGTAGCGCTGCGCCAGGCGCTGCCGCCAGGGGTACCCGCGTGCCGCTGCGCAGATAGGTCATCCTGTCCGGCAGCAGCCGGGTCAGGGGGATGAACCGCCGCGTGTCCTCGATGTTGATCCATCCGCTGCCCTCGGCCAGTGCGATCCGGTACCAGCGGGGCCGGCGCTCGAGCACGATGGCGGCCTGCTGCTCGTTGCCGATTTCCACCGTGGGCAGCGCGATGCCCTTGCGGCTGCCGGCCGGCGAAACGATCGCCTGCACCGCTTCACACGCACCGCTCGCCGCGGGGGCAGGGGGGCGCGCGGGATGGATATGCTGTCGGCTGCGTTCGACCCGGTCGGGTTTGCGGTGGACCAGCAGTTCCTTCGGCATGAAGGGCGTGCAGTTTCCGGGGCCGAAGATCTCGGGCAGCGGCATCACGCCGATGACGCCCGCCGCGCGTTCGAGTGGGTGTGCGGCGGATACCCCGTTGCCGCAACAGAGCATCAGTACGAAGGCGAGCATCGCGTGTGCCGGCGTTCGCGCCCCTGGCAGGGGCCCCGGGCTGCAAGGCCGGGCGTCGGCTGGTGCGGAGATCATGGCCCGAGTGTATCGCCCGATCCCGGGGTGCTGCCATCAATCCGGGCGGCACTGATCCGGGCCGCACTGCAGAGGGGAAGAACGGGTCCAGGCTCGAGCCGCGGCCAGGCTGGCACTCGGCGGTGTCTGCACGGGAGGCGGCGGCTCGGCCGGCGTGGATGGATCGCCTGGCCCCGGGATATCCGGCGCGGGCGTCGGTGGCAGTGGATCTCCCGGCGCGTGGCCGCCCGGAGGCAATCCAGGGAACCCGAGCGGAAGGCCGGCCCCTGCCGGAAGCGGCACCGCTGCGGCAGCCGGTACGCGGCCTCGCCGGCCAGGCGGTGCCTCGTATTCACGCAGGCGGTTGTAGAGGGTCTTGGGGCTGAGTCCGAGTGCGATGGCCGTGCGTTCGCGATGACCGTCGAACCGTTGCAGCGTGGCCAGGATCACCTGGCGCTCGATGTCGGCGAGGTCGGTGCCGATCTCGAACACGATCTGGAGCCGCCCGTCCTGTGCCGGTGTCGAGCCGGCGATATCAGTGGCAATGTCAGCAGCAATGGCAAGGGAAGGAAGACGGCGCAGCGCTGGTGCCGGGCGCGATCCGGTCGCCGGCCTGGCCCTCGGTGCGGCTGCCTGGGACGCCGCGGGGGAGGCAGCCGATCGCATGGGGCGCTCCAGTCCCGGCAACAGCAATTCGGGACCGATCACCGGGCCGTCCGACATCACGTGCGCGCGGACCACGGAATTGCGAAGCTCGCGCACGTTTCCAGGCCAGGGATGGTGAAGCAGCCTCTG
>JBIITW010000362.1:0-2802 GCA_044340265.1 Burkholderiales bacterium
GTTGGTGTCGAAGCAGTACGGCACCACCAGGTGCGGCTTGCCGTTCACCGGGACGTAGTACGGCAGGTCGTCGTTGTACGCATCGTTGTCGTACAGGAAGCCCTCCTGCGCGACCAGACGGCGCGTGTTCACCGACGGCGACGAACGGGTGTGCCAGCCCAGCGGCCGTTCGCCGGTGAGCCTGCGGATGCCCTCGGTTCCCTTGCGGATCGCGGCAAGCTCCTGCTCGGGCGTCATCGCGTAATGGGACTCCCAGCGATAGCTGTGGCACATGAACTCGACGCCGCGGCGAACGCCGTCCGCGGCGATCCACGGCGAGCGTTCGAGCGCGCGCGTGCAGACGTTGAACGTCACCGGAATGCCGGCCCGCTCGAACTCCTGCATCACCCGCCAGTAGGCGACCCGGGTCGAATACTCGTAGTGCGACGCGGTGCACAGGTCCGGCACGCCGACCACCTCCTGGCGGACCTCGTGCCGTGCCTCGTTCCGGTCGTCACCGTCGCCGATGTTGAGTTCGGCCCCCTCTTCGATGTTGAGCACGAACGACACGGCGAAGCGCCCGCCGTTCGGCCACCGGATGTCCGGCGGCGTCGTGCCGTACCCCTTGAAATCGCGTTCGATCATCGTGGCGTGTTCCGTTCCGGTCTGGCGTGTCGTACTTGTTGGACGTGTCGAACGTATCGGTCGACCCGGCTGCGCGCAGCCGGACGACATTCTAGTGCGCCGGGGGCAACGTGCGTGCTGACGCCACAGCAGCTGGGCTGCCACTGAACAAGGCCTGGAGGCTGCGCATGAAGGCCGGCTCGCCCTTGCGCAGGGTATCGCGCACCGGGTCGCAGCCCTCGAGCAGCGTGTCGCTCGCCTGCCAGGACAGCTGCTGCGCGAAGGTCGCACGCGCCGTGCGCGCACCTTCGACGCGGGCAGTCATCGCCGGCACGTCGATGCCCATGCCTGGCCCACCCGACGCTGCGTCATCCAGCATGGCGCGAACGAACTGCGCCGCGGCGACGCCATCCTCGAGTGCCTGTGTCGCGCCCTGCCCGAGCGTCGGCACCAGCGGATGCGCCGCGTCCCCGATCACCAGCAGGCGCCCGCCCGCGCCGCGATAGCACACCGGGCCCTGCTGCATGCGCGCCCAGTGGATGGCATCGACATGCTCCGCCATGGCATCGAGCAGCCAGGCGCAGGCCGCCGCGATCGGGCGACCGCTGGGGCGGTAGCGCGCCGCGATCGCCTCGGCGGTCTTCATCCGCGGCTCGATCGGATCACCGGGCGACAGCGGGAACGTGGACACGATGTACACATGGTCGGGCGGCACCCGGTAGGCGAGCAGCCGGTGCGGTCCGTTGAACCATTGCGCATAGTCGTCGATCAGCCCGCCGCTGGTGTCCCGCACCAGCAGCCGCGAGATCGCGATGCCGAAATGCTCGACCGGCACCGGCCCGCAGAGCCTTTCGCGCAGCGGCGAGTAGCGCCCTTCGGCGGCCACCAGCAGGTCGATGCCGTCGATCCGTGCGCGACCCGCCGGACCCTCGATGTCGATCGACAACGGCCCGGCCCCGGCCTGGTCGCCTGCACCCTGCGCACCGTGGACGCCGGTGATCGTCGTGCCATACCGGACGAACGGCTCGATCGGCTCGCGCAACACCTCGTAGAGGCTCGCCCAGCGGATGCGGATGCCGGCACAGCGTGCGATGTCGGACAGCGGAAAATCGAGCAGCGGCGTGCCGTCGGTCAGCGATACCTGCCAGCGCGTCCAGTCGAAGGCCCGCGCGCGCACCGACGCGGCCAGCGCAGGCGCCAGCCCGGCCAGCGCCTGCATGCCATTGGGACCGACATTCAAGGCGGTGCCGGCATCCAGCTGCCCGGCATCCTCCGCGCGTTCGATCACCGTCAGCTCGACATCGCTGCGGCCGGCGAGCGCGCCGGCGAGCACGCTGCCGGCGACGCCCGCACCGCAGATCACCACCCTCAGCGCCATCCGTCGACCGCCGTTCAGGGGAATGCGCTGGCCAGTCGCTGGACGAGGTCGGTGTAGCGCGACGGGTCGAAGAAGGATTCTCCGGCGCGATAGCGCATCGCCTCCGCGACCTCGGGTACCGGGATGCCTTCGCCCTGGGCGTCGAAGGTGAGCTCCAGCTGCACGCCGCTCGGGTCGTAGACGAACAGCTGCCAGTAGGTCGTGTTCGGGATCAGGAACTCGCGCCAGGGCAGGCCCGCCTGCGCGAACCGGTCGCGGAAGGCGTTCCACCCCACCGCGGTCACCGACACATGGTCGATCGCACCGGTCTCCGGGCGCACCCGGCCTTCGCGTCCGAGCGCCGGTCCACCGGCATAGATGTGGATCAGCGCCTCGCCCACCGGCGTCGGTACCGCAAGCCAGGCGCCGGAAAAGCCGAAGTCCGGCCTCGGCGCAAGGCGCAACCCGATCACCCGGGTATAGAAGGCGACCGTGGCCTCGAGGTCCTCGGTCTTGATCGCCACATGCAGCAAACCAGTGATAGGCATCGGGGGCTCCCTGTTCGACAGGTGTCAGAAGTCGTTCGACATGCAACAGCAAAAGCCGTGCCGATCACGGCCGGCGCAGGTGCCAGTCCGTCTCGCGCTGGAACGCATCGCCGGCCGTGCACAGCAGTGCCTCGCTCCACGGAGCACCGACCAGCTGCAGCCCGACGGGCATTGCGTTGCCATCGAAGCCCGCGGGCAGCGAGGCGGTCGGCAGCCCGAGATAGTTGAACGGCCGGGTCAGGCGGGTGAGCGCGCCGAGGACGGTTGCTGCCTCGGGGCGATCGACGAGGTCGG
>JBIITW010000156.1:0-11259 GCA_044340265.1 Burkholderiales bacterium
GCTGGCGAAGCTCGCGGTCGCCGAGGATCTTCTGCAGTTCCTGCGACAGCCGCCGCACCACCGGATCGGGCGTGCGCGCGGGCGCGGCGATCCCCCACCAGAGTTCGGCTGCGTAACCGGGCAGGCCGGCTTCGGCAAGGGTCGGCAGCTCGGGCACGAACTGCGACCGTTCCGCGCTCGACACAGCGAGCAGCCGCAGCCGTCCGCTGCGTACATGCTGCAGGGCCGGCGGCAGGCTGCTGATCATCATCTGCACATGGCCACCCATCACGTCGGTGAGGGCCGGCGCATTGCCCTTGTAAGGGACGTGGGTCAGCTTCACCTTCGCGATCGACTGGAACATCTCGGTCGCGAACTGGTTGATGCCGCCGATGCCGGCGGTCGCGTAGTTGATCTCGCCCGGACGTGCACGGGCCAGCCGCACCAGGCCCTGCACATCCTTCACCGGCAGCGCCGGATGCACGAACAACCCCATCGCGCTGCGGGCGACCAGCCCGATCGGCGCGAAATCGGCCGGGACGTTGTAGGGCAGGTTCGGCTGCACCGCGGCCAGCGTGGTCAGCGTGCTCGACACCGCGAGCAGGGTATGCCCGTCCGGTGCCGAACGCACCGCATAGGCGGTGCCGGTCGCACTGCCCGCGCCGGCCCGGTTCTCGACGATCACCGGCTGGCCCAGTGCGATCGGCAGTCGGTCGGCGACGGCACGGGCGAACACGTCGTTGCTGCCGCCGGCGGCGAACGGCACCACGATGCGCAGCGGCTTTGCCGGCCAGGCGGGCTGGGCGGCGGCCCCCCCCGACGCCAGCCCCGCCAACCCCGCAACGGTGATCCCTGCGATGCGCGTGAATGCCCCGACCCGCGCGTTGCGACCTGCCTGCATCGTCTTCTCCTCCGGTGGCCTGCACCCGATCCGCCGCCCGGTGGTCCGGACGTGCGGCACTGCCTTCCTGCACGTGTCGCTCAGTCGGCCCGCAGGTTCGCTTCCTTGATCACCCGACCGAAGCGCACGACATCATTCCTGATCAGCGATGCGAGTTCTTCCGGCGTGCTGCCGACCGTCTCGCTGCCCGCCGCGATGAACTTCTCACGAATCTCGGGCCGCTGCAGGAAGCGCACCACCTCGGTGTTCAGCGTGGATACGACGGCTGCCGGCAATCCTGCCGGTCCGAACAGCCCGAAGGTCGCCACGGATTCATAGCCCGGCAGGCCGGCCTGCGCCATCGTCTGCAACTGCGGCGCGAGCGCGCTCGGCTTCGCGCTGGTCACCGCGAGCGCACGCAACTTGCCCGACTGCACATGCGGGATCACCGTCGAGGCGTTGTAGAACAGCAACTGGATCTGACCCGAGATCAGGTCGGTCACCGCCTGCGACGGATTCTTGTAGTTGATGCGCGGGATGTCCACCTTCGCCATCGCGTTGAACAGTTCGGCCGACAGGTGGTTGGACGAGCCCGCCGCGCCCGAACCATAGTTCAGCTCGCCCGGCCGCCGGCGGGCGAGCGAGATCAGGTCCTTCACCGACTTCACCGGCAACGCATTGGGCACCACCAGGATGTTCGGCGACAGGGTGACCAGCGATATCGGGGTGAAGTCGCGTTGCGGATCGTAGGGCACGTTGGCCTGCAGCAGCGGCGCGAGCCACAGCGTGGACGCCGACAGCAGCAGCGTATGGCCATCCGGCGCGGCGCGCGAGACCAGCTCGCCGGGGATGGTGCCGACCGGCCGGTTCTCGATGACGATCGGCTGGCCGAGCACCGGCGAAAGACCCTGCCCGATCAGGCGCGCGGCGAAGTCGCCGCCACCGCCGGTACCCGGCACGACGATGCGTACCGGCTTCGAAGGATAGGACTGCGCGCTGGCCTGCTGCGGCGCGGATGCGGCGATGGACAACGCGATGGACAGCGAGATGGACATCGAGAAGGACAGCGAGAAGGGCGCCCCTGTCGCGGCCTTCCTGCCGGCGGATCGTTGCATGTGACCTCCGTGCGTGTGCGTCGGACCGGCTGCAGCGGACATGCTGCAGCCGACGTGCAACCCGAGCCGCTCAGGCGGCCGGGCGGTTCACCTTCGTGTACTCGGCGACCTGCGCCTCGTCCATGCCGAGCCAGTCGGTCAGCACGTCCGCTGTCTGTTCGCCAAGCAGCGGCGCCGCAGTCACCGGCACGTTCGAGTCCGTCATCTTCACCGGCCAGCCAGGCATGCTCATCCTGCCGCGCGTCGCGTGCTCGATGTCGGTGAACATGCCGCGCGCACGCAGGTGCGGATCTTCCATCAGTTCACGGGTATCGAGCACCGCACCGGCCGGCACGCCGGCGGCCTGCAGCGTCTCCATTGCTTCGACCTTGGTGCGCGTACTGCACCAGGCGCCGACCAGCGCATCGACTTCCTTCGCGTTCTTCGCGCGGGCACCCGGGGTGGAGAAACGCGGATCCTCCTTCAGGTCCTCGCGCTCCATCACCTTGAGCAGCCGCTGCCAGTGCCAGTTGCCGGCGCGCGTGGTGTAGACCATCACGTAGTCGTTCGGGCCGCCCGGCCTGCACAGGTAGAGTTCGCTGGGCGCCGCAGCCCCGAGGGAGCTCTGGTTGCCCGAACGGGCCACCGGTTCGCCGGTCATCAACTGCCCGGCGAACACGATGCGGTTGAAGTTGATCACCGCATCCTGCATCGACACCTCGATGCGCTGGCCGCGCCCGGTGGCATGGCGCTGGTTGAGCGCGGCGAGGATGCCGACCAGGCAATGCAGTCCGGCACCGGTGTCGCCGACATGCGGACCCGGGCGCATCGGCGGGCCGCCGGCCTCGCCGGTGATCGCGAACGCGCCGCCGGTCGCCTGCGCGATCATGTCGAAGCTCAGGTAGTTCGCATAGGGACCATCGGGGGCAAAGCCCTTGATCTGCGCATAGACCAGCCGCGGGTTCACCTTGCTCACCACGTCGTAGCCGAAACCCAGGCGCTCGATGCCACCGGGCGACATGTTCTCGATCAGCACGTCCGCCTTCTCGACCAGGCGCATCAGGGTCGCCTTGCCGGACTCGGACTTCAGGTCGCAGACGACGCTTCGCTTGTTCGCGTTCATCAGGATGAAGTAGTACGAGTCGAGCTTCCTGTCGTTGGTCGATGCGTAGCGGCCGCTCTCGCCGGTGGGCGGCTCGATCTTCACCACGTCGGCGCCGAGCCAGGCCAGCGCCTGGGTGCAGGACGTGCCCGCTTCATACTGCGTGAGGTCGACGACCCTCAGGCCAGACAGCGCGGCGCCCGTGGATGTTGGCGGGACCATGTGCTCCTCCTCTTGTATGGACGCGATGCGTTCCAGTGTCTTTCGAGGAGTATAGCGGCCCGCCATACCTGCCGCGCGCGTCCCGCTCAGGCCAGGAGCGCGATCAGGCCGAGCACCGCCAGCCAGAGCAGCAGGCTGCGCCACACCAGTGCTGCCGCACCATCCATCTGGCGTACCGCCAGCGCATATGAATCCGCGTCCCAGCCGGCGCCGTCGAAGGCATCGTAGCTGCCGGCGCCTTCGCCCGACGCATTGCGCTCTGCGTTCAGGGCACCCTGCCCCATGCCGAGCGCACCGAAGGCCGCGGCCACCATCAGTTCGCGCGGACCGCATGGCCCGCTGCCGGGTCCTGCTTCGGGCCCGCCGGTACCCCGCTCGGCGACGCCTTCGCGCCTCGCGGCCTGCCAGCCCTCAGCGGCCCCGGTGAAATCCCCGACCAGCGCAAACGCGCCAGCGGCGAGCCTGGCCGGCAGCTCGTCCAGCCAGCGCAATGCAGACGCAGCGACCGAAGCGAAACCCGGATGCAGTCCGACCGTCGGCGCCGACGACCACCGCAGCGCGACCTGGTCGGCGGTACGGTAGAGCACGGCGCCGCTGGCGCCGGGCATCACGGCAAACCAGAACAGGCCGCCGAACAGCCATCGTCCCGCTTCACCGACGCCGCGTTCGATCGCCTGGCGCGCGATCGTCTCGGGCGTGGTCGCGGGCATCGTGCCGCCGGTGGGTGCCAACGGCCCGCCCTGCCAGTGCGCGAGCGCAGCACCCGCCAGGTCGAGGCGGCGTGCGGCGAGGCCATCGCGCACGGCCGTGAAGCGATGGCTGAAAAGACGGAAGCCGAGGGTGAAGTACAGAACCCCGACGATGAACACGAAGCAGAGCAGCCCCAGCAGCAGGCCCAGGGCGGCCCCGATCGCCCAGGCCAGCAGTGACGGGATGCCCACGGCCATCGACCAGCCGAGCCATGCATGCCACTCGCGTCCGCCGTCGAGCCTGTCGGGCAGCGCATCGATGGCGATGCGCAGCGTCGAGCGGGCACGGGCCAGCGGCCAGCCTGTCGCCGGACGCCACTGCTCGAGCAGCAGCGCAAGCACCACTGCGAACATGTCCATCGCCCCGCGGACTCCCGCCGTCACCGCGCCACTAGCGGCGCAGCCTCAGGTAGATCTCCGGCAGCTTCGCCGGCAGGCTGCCGACATCGTCCAGCACCAGGTAGTGCCCGCGCCCGAAGATCTGCGGCAGGTACTGGTTGGCCAGCGTGTCGACCGTGATGCAGAACGGGTGCACGCCGGCGTTCACCGCTTCCTTCACCGCCATCCGCGTGTCCTCGTGCAGGTAGCGCCGGTCGCCGCCGTCGTCATAGTCCTCCGGGCGTCCGTCCGACAGCAGCAGCAGCAGCCGGCGCGGCGTCTGCACGCCTTCGAAGCGGTGTACCGCATGGCGGATCGCGGCACCCATGCGCGTGGCGAGGCGGCCCGAGAGTCCACCGACCGTGGCACGCACCCGGTCGTCGTACGGCTGGTCGAAATCCTTGATGCGGTAGTAGTTGACGTTGTCACGGTACTTCGAGCAGAAGCCGGCGATCGCATAGGGGTCGCCGACCTCCTCCATGCTCTCGGCGAACAGCATCACGCCGGCGCGGATGGTATCGACCAGCCGGCCGTTGCCGTCGGCCACCGTCTGCATGATCGAGGTCGACAGGTCGGCGAGCAGCGTCACCGCGACATCGCGGTTGCGGATCGCGCGCCGCTTGTACACCCGCGCCTCGGGCGAGCGCCCGGCCACGCGTTCGGTGACATAGCGCACCGTCGCCTCGAGGTCGAGGTCGTCGCCATCCATCTGCCGCGTCAGCGGCGCGGGGCGCGTGGGCTTCTGCGACTGGATCGCCTTCTTCAGCCGCTTCAGCGTGCCGGCATGGCGGTCGGCCAGCCGCTGTGCCTCGGCCGGGTTCGATTCGGCCAGCACCTTCTCGGCCACCCAGGCCCAGTCGGCCTTGTATCGGTTCTCGCGATAGTCCCACTCCGGATACGGCAGGCCGCGATCGGGACCGTTGGCCTTGCCCGCCTGCTGCTGCGCGCGTTCGCCGGTCTTGGTCTCGCCGCTGCCCTTGCGATTGGCCGCCGATTGCGCATGCGCGGCGGCACCCCCGCTGTCGTCGGCCTCGGCGTCCTGCGGCCCCATCTCCTGCTCGACCGATTCGCCGTCCTCTTCCGGCTCGCCCTCGCCTTCGCCGGATTCGGATTCCTTCTGCTCGCTGCGTTCGGCCTGGCTGCCCGGGCCCTGCGCGGCCTTCACCTCGCGGCCCAGGTTCGGCGACCGGCCCGGCAGGTAGGCGTCCTGCACGTCCTCGGGCGTGTGCGGATGGCCGAGGTCGGCCAGCATCGGCAGCAGCAGCCGCGCGATGCGGAAGGCATCTATCACCGTCGCATCCGGCGCGAGCAGCCGCGCGAGCAGGTCTGCGACCGGCCCGGGCAGCGGGTGTGCCCGACCGAGCGCGAACTGCAGCGTGCCCAGCGCAAGCTGGTAGTAGTCGCGCGCGATGCCCTCGGGCATCGCCACCAGCGAGGCGAGGCGGGCCATCCGGCGAAGGTGGGTCGGCGCGATCATCGCGATCGCGTTGTCCACGCGCAGGTCTTCGCAGATGTCGAACAGCAGCTTGAAGCGGACCACGTCGTCGCCGAACTGGGCGATCAGCGGTTCCCATGAAATCGCGCGCGCTTCGGTGATCTCCGCGTCCAGGCCCAGTTCGGAGAACAGGCCCTTCAGCGGGGCCACCGCATAGGTGCCGAACTGCAGGTGGCCGGCGACGTGCAGCACGCCGAGCACGGCATGCTCGCGATCGGGCAGGGTCACCGGTGCCAGCACCGCGCGCCCGTCGGTCTCGACGAACGGCCGGCCCTTGTCCGGCGCCCAGCCGCTGTCCTGCACCTCGACCGCTTCGCCGTACCAGGCGGTGAGCACCATCTTCAGGAAGCGCTCGTTCTGCTGCGCACGGAAGCCCGGCAGGTCGTCGAGCAGCAGGCGCAGGCTCTCCTCGGACTCGAGCCGGAAATAGGCCTCGCCGCGGAAGCGATCGGCCGTCAGCACGTCGATGCCGCGCCGCGCCCACGGCGCGATCGCGCCGGCACCGAGCAATGCGCGCACCCGGATCGCGCCCGGCAGGAAGGTGGCCAGGCCCAGCCTGCGCGTGGTGAACAGTTCCTCGGCAGGGGCGCTCAGCTGTTCGATGCCGGGCACGCCCTGGCGTCCGGCGAGGTCGCGCACCGGCGTGTTGAAGTAGGCGTTGCCGCTGTCGGCATGGCGGGCACACCAGGCGAAGCCGATGTCGGCCCAGCGGATCTCGCCGATCGGGCCGAGAGTGCTGTAGGCATGGCCGAGGTTCGACATGAAGCCCTCGATCGCCTTCCACGAGCCCTGCAGGTCGAGGAAGCGCAGCACCTGGCGCGTCCAAGGCAGCACGGCGCCGGAGGCCGAGATCGCCTCGGGGGTGGCACGGGTGAATGCACGGCCGGCATCGCGGTCGAACTCGAACAGCCGCCGGCAGGCGGCAAGCCATTCCAGGGTCTCGGCTTCGCCGGCCACGGCCAGCACCGCTGGCAGGGCCGAGGACGCATCGCGATGGGCGACGAACGAGACCTTCGACAGTTCTTCAAGCGCGGCGCGCAGCGTCTCGCTGACAGGCACTGTCGCGCTGGAACCGGCACCAGCCGGCATCGTGGGTTCGCTCATCTCAACCTCCCCGCATCACGCGGCGCGCAATGTAGCGGCCGACCCACAACCCGACGCCAAGCAGCAGCACCAGCCCCACCATGATCTGATCGTGCCAGCGCACATCTTCCAGCAGGGTCTCGAGCGCGCTGCCGAACAGGTAACCGGCGCCGCCGATCACCGCCGTCCAGATCGCCGCGCCAACGATGTTGAACACCAGGAACCGCCACGCCGGCACGGCACTCATGCCAAGCGCGACCGGCGCGGCGATGCGAAATCCGTACAGGAACCGGTTGATGATGATGATCGCGATGTCGTACTTCACGATCCAGCCCTTGATCCGCTGCACCTTGGCCTCGACCTTCGGGAATCGGTCGAGGAATGGGCGTCCGAAGCGCAGCCCGATCACGTAGTAGCCAAGGTCGCCGATGTAGGTTCCCACCAGCGCAACCAGCGCCACCAACCGCGCGTCCAGCAACCCCTGGTGCGCCGCGATCATGCCGAGTATCAGGACCGTCTCGCCTTCGAGCATGGTCCCGACGAACACGAACAGGTAACCGTATTCCCGGATCAGTTCTGGCAGGTTCAGCCCGAGACTCGTGAGGAAGTTCATCGTCGGTTGCCGGTTCGCGCGCCTGGGCCAGACAGGTCGCGCAGGGCGCTACTCGAAGTGCGCCCTGACGATTTCCAGCAGCGCCGCGGACAGCTCGATGTCATCGGTGACCGGATTGATCAGTGCAACCTGGCAGGCTTCGATCGGCGACAACCCGGCGCTGATCATGTTGGCCGCGTACACCAGTGCACGCGTCGAGGTGACCTCGTCGAGTCCGTGGTCCTTCAGCGCGCGCGCCTTGCGTGCCACCGAGACCAGGCGGGCCGCGCTCTCGGCGTCGATCCCGGGCACCTCGTTGACGAGGATCCGCCGCTCGGTCTCTTCCGCGGGAAAGTCGAAGTTCAGGCCGATGAACCGCTGCTTGGTCGACGGCTTGAGGTCCTTCAGCACGGTCTGGTAGCCCGGGTTGTAGGAGATCACCAGCAGGAAATCCTCGTGCGCGGTGATCTCGCGACCGGTCTTCTCGAGCGGCAGCCGGCGCCGATGGTCGGTCAGCGGATGGATGATCACCGTCGAATCGGTGCGAGCCTCGACGATCTCGTCGAGATAGCAGATGGCACCGGCCTTCACCGCACGCGTGAGCGGGCCGTCCTGCCAGACCGTCTCGCTGCCTTCCAGCAGGAAGCGCCCGACCAGGTCGGACGAGGTCAGGTCCTCATGGCATGACACGGTGACCAGCGGCCGGTTCAGCCGCCAGGCCATGTGCTCCAGGAAGCGGGTCTTGCCGCAGCCGGTGGGACCCTTGAGCATGATCGGCAGGCGCTTCGCGTAGGCCGCCTCGAAGATCTCGACCTCGCGGCCCTGCGGTTCGTAATAGGGCGCGGTGGCCGTGGGGCGCGCCGGCGGGACGATATCGTGGTCGGCCGGCAGCGGGGCAATCGGGTCGTTCATGCGTGGGTCTGAACCAGGAGTCGACGGGAGAGGAACTACCGTCGGGAGAATAGCACGTCGGTTCCGGCTACCCGGGCGACACCGGACGTGCCGGCGGGTCCGCCAGCGGGCGTTCCGGCGACAGCCCTGCCCGGCCGGATCGGGATGCCGGCTCGCGTGCGCCGGGCGTATCGTCCGGCTGCGCGGCCCCGCGCACTTCGAACCGCACTTCATCGACGATGCGCTGATCCGCATCGACGAGTTGCAGGCGGTGCCGACCCGGAAAAGGCCGCCAGGGATGCGGCCGATCCGCGGGTCCCAGCACCTGCGCGCCCAGGCGCCAGGACAGGCCGCGCGCGTCGGGTCCGGCCGAGAACAGCAGGCGCTGTTGCGACGCGGGTATGTCAGGATCGATGGCGACGATGATCCCCGCGCCGGGGTAGACGATGCGCGGCGCATGGCTGCGCCGGGTCCGCTCGACCCGCTCCAGTTCGGTACCGGCGATGAACCATTCAGGCTGGCCCGCGCCCGGCGCCCCGGGCACGAACCGCGCGACCTGCCGCACCAGCCCGGCGGGTGCCTGCGGCGCCACGGCCGGTGCATCACGATGCAGGTAGTCCATCACCTCCTGCCACACCGGCGCCGCCCCGGTGGTGCCCGAGACGTCATGCATGGGTGAGCCGTCGAAGTTGCCGATCCACACACCGACCGTGTATCGGTCGGAGAATCCCACGCACCAGTTGTCGCGCATGTCCTTGCTGGTGCCGGTCTTCACCGCGCTCCAGCCCCGGGTCGACAGTGCGCTCGCCAGCCCGAAGGTGCGCGCACCGGCGGTGCGGTCGGCCAGCATGTCGACGACGATGAACGCCGCAGCAGGATCCAGCACCCGGCGCCGCGGGCCCGGATCGCCACCGCCGGGCACCATCACCAGCGGCGAGGCGAGCCCGCCGTTGGCCAGCGTGCGGAATGCATTGACCAGCTGCGACAGCCTGACTTCCGCCGAACCGAGCGCCAGCGAATAGCCGTAGTGCTCGCCGCCCTCCTTCACGTCGGCGAACCCCAGCGCACGCAGGCGGTCGGCGAAGGGTTCGGGCCCGACCAGCATCAGCGTGCGCACCGCCGGTACGTTGAGCGAGCCGGCCAGCGCCGTGCGCAGGCTCCCCCAGCCGGTGAACTGGCGGTCGTAGTTCTTCGGCACGTACAGGCCGTTCGGCGCCACCAGGTCGACGGGCGAGTCATCGACCAGCGAAGCCGCCGTGAGCAGGCGCTGCTCGATCGCCATCTGGTAGAGGAAGGGCTTGAGCGTCGATCCGGCCTGGCGCGGTGCCGACACACCGTCGACGAAGCGTGCACTCGAGCGGGGTCCGGCGTTGCCGACATGGGCGAGCACTTCGCCCGTCAGGTTGTCCACCACCAGCAGCGCACCGTCGCGCACGTTGCGACCGGCGATCGCCTCGAGCTGCGCGCGCAGTGCCTCCAGCGCAAAGCGTTGCAGGTCACGGTCGAGCGATGAGCGCAGCGGCGGCTGGCCGGCCCCACCGCCGGCGCGGGAGAACAGCAGGCGCGCAACATGCGGCGCGAGCGCCTCGGGTGCCGCGATCGAGGTCGTGCCGGACAGCCGCGCCACGGCCAGCGCTTCGAGCCGGGCACAGGTGTCCGGTGCTGCACCGGCGGCCGCCGCAGGATGCCGGGCAAGCGCGCAGGCGCGCCGGGCCACCGACGCCGGACGCGCATTGGGACGGGCGATCAGTGCCGCCAGCAGCCATGACTCGGCGTCGTCCAGCGCCGAGGGCGACTTGCCGAACAGACCCTGCGCGGCCGCCTCGATGCCCTGCAGCTCGCCGCGGAACGACACCCGGTTGAGGTAGGCCTCGAACACCTGGTCGCGCCGCCAGTGCAGGCCGAGCGCCAGTGCCGCGGCAGCCTGGCGCAGCTTCTGCGGGAACGACCGTCGGCCGTCCACCGGCGCCAGCGCAGGGTCGAGCAGCCCGGCGAGCTGCATCGTGATCGTGCTGGCGCCGCGGCCAGCGTTGCGCGGACGGGGAACGCCGCCCTCGCCCTGCGAAGACTGCAGCGCCGCGCGCAGCACAGAGGCAATCGCCAGCGGGTCGACACCCGGGTGCCAGTCGAAGCGACGATCCTCGGTGGCGATCACCGCGCGCTGCAGCGCGGGCGATACCTGGTCGAGTCGCGCCCAGCCCAGCCGGCGGATGCGATCATCGACTCGCTGCACCTGCAGCGGCTCGCCGTGGCGGTCGAGCAGCCAGCGGTCGCTCGGCATCGTTTCCGCCTTCACCCGTTCGAACGAAGGTGTCGCCGCCCAGGACAGCAGAGCCAGCACCGCGAGCAGCAGCGACGCCATGTTGGCGATGCGCAGCGCGAGGCCCGCGACGCGCGGGCGATTCACCGGGAGACCTCGAACACGGCATTGGGCAGTTCGCCGAACACCTCGGGCGCATACATCGCCTCGACCCGGGTCGAGGGCAGTTCGAAGCGGCCGGCCTGGTTCAGGCGCACCACGTACTCGGCCGAGAAGGGGCCGCGTGGCACGTACCGCCAGTAGCCGCGCCAGCCCTCGAACGAACGTTCCTCGAACACCGGGCTCACGCGTGCACCCGTGCGGCCGGCAACCCGGTCGGGCCGAGTGCCCTGGGTGCCGTGGGTGCCGTGGGTGCCCTGAGTGCCCTTCGCCGCGGCCGCGAGCGAGGACTGGCCACCGAGCCCGGAGCCGATGATCGTCGATCCGGCAGGCACCGGGTCGGTCAGCACCACCCAGGTCATGTCGGCCTGCGCG
>JBIITW010000157.1:0-11234 GCA_044340265.1 Burkholderiales bacterium
GATCAGGGCCGCGCCAGCCTGAGACGCCAGCAGCAGCAGGCCCAGGCCACTGGCCATGCCGCCGCTGGCATGCATCGCCAGCACGATGAACACCGCATCGGCCACCGAATGCGCGGTGAGCTGCACCCCGAAGTCGGGACGCCGCGCGAGGATGCCCGCGAACGCGACGACGGCAAAGCTGGCGTACAGGCCCATCGACCAGAGGAACAGCGTCGGCTGACTGCGACCGAACAGCATGTCCCGATCGAGCAGCCAGAGGGCGATCAGGACGACCGGCACCAGGCAACGGTAGATGTTGAAGTACAGCAGCGACCGCCAGAAGTCGTCGCGGTAGGCCGCAGCCGCGTCCGCCTCTGCCATCGTCAGTGCAACCGCTCGTGTTCCCGGCTGCAGAACCGTGCGCCGCGCGACTCGACGCTGTCGGCCCTGGGCAGGAAGACGCCGCAATGCGCGCAACGGACCATGTCCTCGACCGGGCGCTGGATCGGCCGCTCGGCGTCCTCGCGTGCCCGCCTCGCCGCTGCACGCGCCTTCCCGGTGACCATCCAGAGGATCACCGCGATCACCGCGATCAGGACGAGATACTTGATCAACGCGCGCTGCCGCGCCGATGGATCACTGGCCTGGCGCCTCGGGATCCATGTGCAGGGCCTCGAGGAAACGGGAGACCATGTTGTAGGCTCCGACCGTGGCCGTCAGTTCGACCATCTGGCGTGCATCGAAGAACCGTGCAGCCGCGGCGAACACCGCGTCCGGCACATGGATCTCGCGCGTCATCGAATCGGCGTACGCGATCACCGCCCGCATCTGCTCGTCGAACAGGCCCGCGGGCGGCTCGACCAGCGCCGGCAGGTCCCGCAGCCCGTCGAGCTGGGCTTCGGTCATGCCTTCCTTGCGCGCGAACGGAAGATGCGCCGCGAATTCATAGGGCGCATCGTTGACCACGGCAACCCGCATGATGGCCAGTTCGGTGTACAGCGCCGGCACCAGGCATTGCTGACGGATCGCGGTAAGCAGATGCAGCCAACCCTCGGCAACCGGCGGGCTGTTCATCAGCATCCGGTAGAGGTTCAGCATCTTGCCCCCCCGCTGTTCGCGGATACGACGGGCAAGCTCCGGATTTTCTGATTCTTCGGCGTAGGCCACTCGGGCCATCGGACACCTCACGGGATAAAGGCGCCTGGTCGGGGTGAGAGGATTCGAACCTCCGACTCCTGCGTCCCGAACGCAGTACTCTACCAGACTGAGCTACACCCCGAAATTGCGCAACACATCAAGTCTTCAACTGCTTCCAACCACTTTCAAGCACTAACAGGTACTTCCAGGTACTTCTGACACTGCCTTCACCGGCCATCCCCGGACCCGCAGTCGTCTCAGACATCACGTCCCACAGCGAAGGCGGCGAAGTCTATCAGAGAATCGCGGAACTTCGAATCCGGAAGTGAACGAATTGCATCCTGCGCGCATTGCGACTCGCGCTCGGCCTGTGCGCGCGCATATGCCAGCGAACCACACTGCTCCAGGGCAGCCAGCACTTCATCGAAGCGTTCGACCGCCCCCTCTTCGATCACCTGCCTGAGCATCGCGCGTTGCGCCTCGGGGGCATTGGCGAGCGCATGGATCAGCGGCAGCGTCGACTTGCCTTCGCCGAGGTCGTCGCCGAGGTTCTTGCCGATCGAGGCCCGGTCACCCGAATAATCGAGCACATCATCGATCAGCTGGAAGGCGGTGCCGAGGTGCATGCCGTAGCTGGCCAGCGCCTGCTCGTGCGCCGGCGGCTGGTGCGCGAGCACCGCGCCCAGGCGCGCCGAGGCCTCGAACAACTTCGCCGTCTTCGAGCGCACCACGCGCAGGTACTCGGCTTCGGTCAGGTCGGCGTTGTGCACGCCGAGCAACTGCAGCACTTCGCCTTCGGCGATCACGTTGGTCGCGTCGGCCAGCACTTCGAGCACGCGCAGGTCGCCGACGCCGACCATCATCTGGAAAGCGCGCGAATAGATGAAATCTCCGACCAGCACGCTGGCAGCGTTGCCGAACCGTGCATTGGCGGTGGCACGCCCGCGACGCAGTGTCGATTCGTCCACCACGTCGTCATGAAGCAGCGTCGCGGTGTGGATGAACTCGACCACCGCCGCGATCTCGAGGTGTGCACGGCCGGCGTACCCCGAGGCGCCCGCGGACAGCACCACCAGCGCCGGACGCAGCCGCTTGCCGCCGCCTGACACCAGGTACTCGGCGACCTGGCGGATCAGCGGCACGTCGGACGCGAGCCGGTCTCGGATGACCTGTTCGACCGCGTCCAGGTCGGCCTTGATAAGGGTGCGGAACACTTCCATCGGGGCTCGGCGCGGAGGGCGCGATTCGTGAACGTCGGATTCCTGCATGAAGCCTGCAAGCATAGCAGGAGCGCCCGGAGGCCGGCGTTCCGGCGAGACTGCCGTGGCCGACGCCTGTCTGGCCATGCAACATCCTTTGACGCCGGGCCGGTGCGTGGGTATCATCGCGGGTTCTGTCGTTTCCGGCACGCCAGCTTGTATCGACAAGTCGGCCGGCCAGTCCGTTCCCAGGAGCATTTTCCATGTATGCGGTCATCCAGACCGGTGGCAAGCAGTATCGCGTTGCCGTCGGCGATCAACTGAGCATCGAGAAGCTGGCCGTCGCCGTCGGCGACGAAATCGCACTGGACAAGGTGCTGATGGTATCCGATGGCGAGACGCTGTCGATCGGCAAACCGCTGCTCACCAGCGCCACCGTCAAGGCGACGGTGATCGGCGAAGGCCGCGGCGACAAGGTTCATATCTTCAAGATGCGCCGGCGCAAGCATTATCGTCGCAGCCAGGGTCATCGCCAGTCGTACACCATGGTCCGTATCGACACCATCCAGGCCTGAGGCCGCAAGCAGCCGCGGCACCGACGGCAGCACCCGCTTCGTCAGCGCCGACAGTCAGCGGCTAACACAGGAGTTCAGCATGGCACACAAGAAAGCAGGCGGCAGTTCACGCAACGGCCGCGACTCGCAGGCCAAACGCCTCGGCGTCAAGCGTTACGGCGGCGAAGCCGTCAATGCAGGTTCCATCATCGTCCGTCAGCGCGGCACCCGGATGCGCGCAGGCGACAACGTCGGCGTCGGTCGTGACCACACCCTGTTCGCACTCGTGCAGGGCCTGGTCCGGTTCGAACTCAAGGGCGAACAGCTGCGCACGACGGTCAGCATCGTCCCGGCCTGAGCAGGCACGGCGCGCGGTGACGGAGCCCTGCCGGCGACGGCAGGGCTTCTTCTTTTCTGCATACAGGCGCCCCATCCCCGATGAAATTCGTCGACGAAGCGATCATCGATGTACTGGCCGGCAACGGCGGCGACGGCGCGGCCAGCTTCCGGCGCGAGAAGTACATCCCGCGCGGCGGTCCCGACGGTGGCGACGGTGGGCGTGGCGGAAACATCCATGCCGTGGCCGACCGGAACATCAACACCCTGGTCGACTTCCGCTTTGCGCGCACCCATCGCGCGGGGCATGGCGAACGCGGGATGGGTTCCGACTGCTACGGAGCAGCCGGCAAGGACATCACGCTGCGCATGCCGGTCGGCACGCTGGTCTACGACGCCGAAAGCGGGAACCCGATCGCCGACCTGGCCAAGGACGGCGACACCGCCCTCCTGGCGCGTGGCGGCAAGGGCGGCCTGGGCAATCTGCATTTCAAGTCGAGCGTGAACCGTGCCCCGAGGCAGTCGACACCGGGTGATCACGGAGAGGTGCGCAAGTTGCGCCTCGAGCTGCGCGTGCTCGCCGATGTCGGCCTGCTCGGCATGCCGAACGCAGGCAAGTCGACCCTGATCCGCGCGGTCTCGGCCGCCCGTCCCAAGGTGGCCGATTATCCGTTCACCACGCTGCACCCGAACCTGGGCGTGGTCCGGGTCGACATCGACAACAGTTTCGTGATCGCCGATATCCCGGGCCTGATCGAGGGTGCTGCCGAGGGCGCAGGCCTGGGCCACCAGTTCCTCAGGCACCTGCAGCGCACCCACCTGCTGCTGCACCTGGTCGATGTCGTCGACGATGCCCAGGACCCGGTCGCCTCGGTACGCACCATCGCCAAGGAGCTGTTCAAGTACGATCCTGCGCTGGCCGACAAGCCCCGCTGGCTGGTCCTGAACAAGATCGACGCGCTGCCCGACGGCGATGCCGCCAGTTTGCAGAAGGACATCGTGCGCCGCCTGCGCTGGAAGGCGCCCGTGTTCTCGATCTCCGCGGTGTCGGGCGACGGTTGCCAACCCTTGATCCGGGCCATCAGCGACCACCTCGCGGCGGCGCGCGCTGCCGCGCAAGCCACGGCCGACGCAGCAGCCGCGGCAGTCGAAGCGACGACCGCCCTTCCGCCGGCATCCGGCGCTGCGTCCGTCGATCCTGCAGCAGCGTCCGGCACCGGCACCACGGACGCTTGAACCGAGTACACGCCTTTCCGCACACGCCATGACCCTCGTCACCGCCGCTGATCCCGCCGGACTCCTGCCGGAAAGCCCCGCCCTGCCCAGGTTCAGCAATGCGCGGCGCGTCGTCGTGAAGGTCGGCAGCAGCCTTGTCACCAACCGCGGGCAAGGGCTCGATCGCGAGGCGCTGGCGCGCTGGGCCTCGCAGATCGCCCGCCTGCGCGCGGGCGGGCGCGAGATCGTGCTCGTCTCCAGCGGTGCGATCGCCGAAGGCATGCAGCGCCTGGGCTGGCAGAAGCGCCCGAGCGCGCTGCATGAACTGCAGGCTGCCGCCGCAGTCGGACAGATGGGGCTCGCGCAGGTCTACGAGAGCTGCTTCCGCGAGCATGGATTGCTCACCTCGCAGATCCTGCTCACGCACGAAGACCTCGCAGATCGACGGCGCTACCTGAACGCGCGCAGTACGCTGGTCACCCTGCTCGCACTGGGCGTGATCCCGATCATCAACGAGAACGACACCGTCACCACCGAAGAGATCAAGCTCGGTGACAACGATACGCTCGCGTCCCTGGTCACCAACCTGATCGAGGCCGAGGCGCTGGTGATCCTGACCGACCAGCCGGGCATCTTCACCGGCGACCCCCGCATCGATCCGACGGCCACGCTGCTCGCGACCGCGCGGGCGGGCGATCCGCACCTCGAGTCGATCGCCGGTGGCGTGGGCAGCGAGATCGCACGCGGCGGCATGCTGACCAAGGTGCTGGCGGCGAAACGCGCAGCGCGCAGCGGTGCCTACACGATCGTGGCCAGCGGAGAGGAGCATGAAGTCCTGGTGCGGCTCGCTGCCGGCGAGTCGATCGGCACCCTGCTGGTGCCCGACACTGCGCCGATGGCCGCGCGCAAGCAGTGGCTCGCCGACCAGCTGCAGGTACGAGGCCAGTTGACCCTCGATGCCGGTGCGGTGCGTGCGCTGCTGGTCGAAGGCAAGAGCCTGCTGCCGATCGGCGCCACTGCGGTCAGCGGCGACTTCGACCGTGGCGAACTCGTGCGCTGCGTCGGGCCGGACGGGGCGGAAGTCGCCCGTGGCCTGGCGAACTACCCGTCATCCGAGGCGGCGCGCATCGCCGGCATCCAGTCGCGCGATATCGAGGCGAAGCTGGGTTATGTCGGAGAACCGGAACTGATCCATCGCGACAACATGGTGGTGACTGCCCGCCCCTGATCGGATCTGATCCGATCCTGACCGGCCGTCGCCTGCCCTCGAGCGAGCCACGGACGATCGGGTCGACCGGTGATCAATGCCCGCCCGGTTCCCGTGCGGACAGGCCGGACTGCAGGGCCGTGAGAACTTCCTTCAGCGTCGCCACCGGTTGCCTGTCGGGACAGAAGATGTCCCGGTAGAGCACCTCACGCATGCCGGTCGGATCGTTTCGGGTGAGTGATTCCCAGCGCATCAGGCGTGCGGGTGACCAGCGCCGCTCCGGTGATCCGATCGCCAGCATCATCCGCTCGCGCGGCTCGCAGCGCAGGGTTTCGAAGGTGACGTTGCTGATGCCCGCCGCGCTGCGAACGACGAAGGTGTAGCGGAACTCACCTCCGGGCACCAGTTCGATCGACCGCCGGTCGATGAAGAAGCGCAGGTCGGGCCGTACACGCTGGTTCAGCTCGGACAGGTCCCGCTCCTCCGGCCAGGGCGGCAGAGTGATTGCAAGGTCCTGGCCGGCATCCCCCGCTCCCGGCAGCAGTATCTGCGGGCGAGCAGGCCCGGCGGGCGCTTTCGGATCGGCGGCCGCGGGCTGCGCATGAGCGGACGTGACGCCCTGCGTCGCCGCGACGATGGATGCGCACAGCAGGAACCCGGCGGCAGACAGGGCGGCGAGCAACCGTGCACCCAAGGGACGTTCAGGCAAGGAACGAGCGGCCGGACGACGGCCGGCCAGAATACGAAGCGAAGGGGGCATTGGGGACACTACGGGTTTCATGGCCAGGCGGCACGGGACATGCGGGGGGACATCATCTGCGGGCAGCGCGGATCAGGCAGCCCGGGTCTCGTCCTGTTCCAGCGCGTTTGCCGGGGCAACCGGATGTGCATCGAGCGACCGCGAGTCCTCGAGCGACGGATTGGACGCCGGATCCGGGCGCAGGACGCCGGAACGCGCGCCGGAACGGGGCAGGTAGCGGGCCAGTTCCGCCAGGGCGTTGTGATACACCTCGCGCTTGAATTCGACCACCGATTCCATCGGAATCCAGTAATCGCTCCAGCGCCAGGCATCGAACTCGGGACGCTCATTGGCCCGCAGCCGGACATCGCAGTCACGTCCGGTCAGCCGCAGCAGGAACCAGATCTGCTTCTGTCCCCGGTACAGCCCGCGCGAATCGCGCCGCGTCCATTGCTCGGGTACGTCGTAGCGAAGCCATTCGCGGGTACGCCCGAGGATGCGCACATGGCAGGCATGCAGGCCCACCTCTTCCTCGAGCTCGCGAAACATGGCCTGTTCAGGGGTTTCGCCGCGTTTCATCCCACCCTGCGGAAACTGCCAGGCATCCTCGCGCACGCGCTTGCCCCAGAACACCTGGTTGCGGGTGTTGCTCAGGATGATGCCCACATTGAGTCGATAGCCATCGCGATCGATCACCGCATGCCCCTGGTTACAGCTTTACATTTCGATTTCGCGGATTCTCCGTGATTTTTTCACACTTTTCAGATCGTGGGTAGATGTCGTCGGGCGCGCGACCACGGGCCGCAGCCTGCTTCCTGCAGCCCGTGGTCGCCCTGCCCCGTCGGCCATGCGTTCAGACGATGCGCCGACCCGCGCGCCAGACGGCGCGGACCACCGGCTGCCGGCGCCCACCCTGGCCTTCGACCAGGCGTACCTGCACCAGGTCCGCGCGCTTCCCGGGCGCGATCTCGCCACGATCGACAAGGCCTACCGAGCGGGCGGGATTGCGGGTCACCGTGGACAGCGCCTGCGGGAGGGTGAAACCGGCGTCGTCCACCAGCCGGAACGCCGCCATCATCAGGCTGACCGGGATGTAGTCCGAGGACAGCGTGTCGAGCACGCCGAGCTTCGCCAGTTCGATCGCCGCCACGTTGCCCGAATGGGAACCGCCGCGAACCACGTTGGGCGCGCCCATCAGCACCGACTGCCCGAGTTCGCGTGCAAGCTGTGCGCACGCGACCCGCGTCGGGAACTCGCAGATCACGACGCCGTCGCGCTGCCCTTCATGCACGTGCTCGGCGAGCGTGTCGTCGTGGCTCGCCAGCGCGATGCCGCGGCGCTGGGCATACTCGACGAAGTGCCGGCGATGGGGTGCCGCGTAGCGTTCCTGCACGACTTTGGCGTTGTCCACCTGGGCATCGAACTTCGCGTCCGACCAGCCCTTCTTGCCGGTGTAGTAGATGCGCGCCTGTTCCAGGTTTTCCCACTGGCGCTGCCCGGGTGTGTGGTCCATCAGCGAGATCAGGCCGACACTCGGGTTGTCGACGAAGGGTTCGAACAACTGCAGCGTATTGGCCGCCGCGAGTTCGCAGCGCACATGCAGGCGGTGCTCCACCCGCAGCAGGTCCGCGGCGCCCGCGCTTTCGATCATCTCGACGACTTCACCCCAGCCCTGCCCGCGCAGGGCCTCCTCGTCGATGTCCCCCACCCCGAGCGAGTCGTAGACCGTGGTGATGCCCGAGGCGGCAAGCTCGGCATCGTGCGCCAGCAGCGCCGGCAGCGCCGGCCAGCGCACCTTCGGCCGCGGCATCAGGTGGCGCTCGAAATTGTCGGTATGCAGTTCGACCAGCCCGGGCACGAGGAAGTCGCCGCCGATGTCCTCGGCCGAAGCCACGGCGCTGCCGCCGGTGGCGATCGCCGCGATGTGGCCACCGGCCACGGCCAGCGTGCCCTCGACCACCTCGTCGCCGAGCACCAGGCGTGCGCTCTTGAATACCATGTCGTTGTTCATCTGGCGCCTTTCACCTGGAACCCGGTCGTGGCTGGAAGCGCCCCATGTCGACAACCCGGGTCGCGACCCGTTCGCGTACCCGTGCATCGTGGAAGATCCCGATCACCGCTGCCCCCTGGGACCGCGCTTCGTCGATCAGGCCGACCACCGTGTTGCAGTTTTCGGCGTCCAGCGAAGCGGTGGGCTCGTCCAGCAGCAGGATCGGCCACGGCCGGATGAAGCTGCGCGCGATGTTGATCCGCTGCTGCTCGCCGCCCGAGAAGGTCGCTGGCGGCACATGCCACAGGCGCTGCGGGATGCGCAGGCGCAACAGCAGTTCCTGCGCCTTGCGGTGCGCCTCGCGCAGGACGGAGGTATCCGCGTCGGCCACGCCGAGCAGCGGTTCGGCGACCACGTCCAGCGCGCCGACCCTGGGTACGGTACGCAGGAACTGGCTGACGTAGCCGATCGTGTCCCGGCGCAGCGCGAGCAGCGTGCGCGCATCGGCGCAGGTGACGTCGACATCCACCGCGGCACCCTCGCTGCGCACACGGATCGAACCGGCGCTCGCGCGGTAGTTGGCGTATATCAGCTTGAGCAGGGTGCTCTTGCCGGCACCCGACGGACCGTCGAGCGCGATGCATTCGCCGCGGAACGCCTCCAGCGAGACGTCTTCGAGCACCGGCAGCTCGACGCCGCCCTGGTTATGCAGCGTGAACCGCTTGGACAGTCCGGCCACCCGGAGGGCCGGCATCAGGGTCGATGCCTGGCTCATGGCTGCAGCACCGAAGACACCAGCAGTTGCGTGTACGGATGCTGGGGATCGTCGAGCACCTGGTCGGTCAGGCCGGTCTCGACCACCTTGCCATCCTTCATCACGATCATCCGGTGCGCGAGCAGGCGGGCGACTGCCAGGTCGTGGGTGACGACGATGGCGGCGAGCGACAGGCCGCGGGTGAGCGAGCGCAGCAGGTCGAGCAGCTTCGCCTGCACGCTCACGTCCAGCCCGGAAGTCGGCTCGTCCATGAAGACCAGCCGTGGCCGGGTGACCAGGTTGCGCGCGATCTGCAGGCGCTGGCGCATGCCACCGGAGAACGTGGCCGGCGTATCGTCGATGCGCGACACGTCCATCTCGACGCGCTCGAGCCAGCTCGCCGCTTCGCTGCGGATGCGTCCGTAATGGCGCTCACCGAGCGCCATCAGCCGCTCGCCCACGTTGGCGCCCGCCGACACGTTCATGCGCAGTCCCTGCACGGCGTCCTGGTGGACATAGCCCCAGTCGGTGCGCGCCAGCAGCCTTCGCTGCGCCTCCGACATGGCATGGACGTCGACCAGGCCCTCGTGCCGCGTGAGGAAGGAGACGCGACCGGCATCGGGCCGGGACCGGGCGGCCACCGCGTTCAGCAGCGTGGTCTTGCCCGAACCGGATTCACCGACGACCGCCAGCACCTCGCCCGCCCACAGTTCGAACGAGACGCCGTCCACGGCGGCACGACTGCCGTAGTGCTTGACCACGCCTTCGACGCGCAGGATCGGTTGTGTATCGTCATTCATCGGCGGGCCTGCGGGCAAGGCAATGGTCGGAATCCGAGCAGACGAACATCCGTCCGCCGCTGTCGTCGGTGATCACTTCATCGAGGAAGCTGGTGGTGTCGCCGCACATCGCACAGGGCTGCGACCAGCGCTGCACTTCGAACGGATGGTCATCGAAGGCCAGGCTCTCCACCCGGGTCCACGGCGGCACGGCATAGATCCGCTTCTCGCGGCCGGCACCGAACAGCTGCAGCGCGGCGTTCATGTGCATCTTCGGGTTGTCGAACTTCGGGATCGGCGACGGCGCCATCAGGTAGCGGCCGTCGACCATCACCGGATAGTCGTAGGTGGTCGCGATATGCCCGAAGCGGGCGATGTCTTCGTAGAGCTTCACGTGCATCAGCCCGTACTCCGCCAGGCTGTGCAGTGAACGTGTCTCCGCCTCGCGCGGCTCCAGCTTCTGCAGCGGTTCCGGCATCGGCACCTGATAGACGAGGATCTGGCCGGACGCGAGCGGGGTCTCGGGGATCCGGTGCCGGGTCTGGATGATCGTGGCCGCCGTCGTGTTCGTGGTGACCTCGACCGCGGTGGTGCGCTGGAAGAAGCGCCGGATGTTGACCGCATTGACCGTGTCGTCGGCGCCCTGGTCGATCACCTTGAGCACGTCATCCGGACCGATGATCGAGGCGGTGACCTGGATGCCGCCGGTGCCCCAGCCATAGGGCAGCGGCATCTCGCGCGAGCCGAACGGCACCTGGTAGCCGGGGATGGCGACCGCCTTCAGGATCGCGCGGCGGATCATCCGCTTGGTGCGCTCGTCGAGATAGGCGAAATTGAAGTTCGGATCGCGCTCGACCGGCGCCGGGAGATCGGTGACGTTCATGCGGCCTCTCCGGCCATTCCGGGCGCATGCGCTGCAGCGGCATCCGTTGCCGCGACGTCCGTTGCCGCAGCGCCAGGCGCCCGCATCCGGCGCACCAGCTCGAGTTCGGACTGGAAGTCGACGTAGTGCGGCAGCTTCAGGTGCTGCACGAACCCGGACGCTTCCAGGTTGTCGGTATGGGAGAGCACGAACTCCTGCATCTGCGCCGGCGCGTTCACCGCCTCGCCCAGTTCATCGGCCCTGAGCGCGCGGTCGACGAGCGACATGGCCATCGCCTTGCGCTCGCTGGCGCCGAAGGCAAGGCCGTAACCGCGGGTGAACTGCGGCGGCTGCGATTTCGAACCGCCGAACTGGTTCACCATCTGGCATTCCGTGACCTCGATGTCGCCGATCGAGATGGCGAAGCCGAGTTCTTCCGGCTCCAGCACCAGCTCTGCAGTCCCGTAACGGATCTCGCCGGCG
>JBIITW010000363.1:0-2766 GCA_044340265.1 Burkholderiales bacterium
GTACACGGCCTCGAAGCGTCCGCGTGCCAGGGCGGCGCGATGTTCCCTGGAGGTGACCCCGTCGACCCAGCCGACCACTTCGAACCGGCAGCTGTCGGACGCGATCTCGAACGTCGCGCCGCGCGCAGGTGCCGCCGATCCGCCGAGCGCCGCCTGCAGCACCGTCTCCAGGCTGCCGGGGTCGCTGCGCGCCGCCGACGGGTCGAAGGCCACTGCCGCCGTGGGCGGTGCCGCCGAGCCGGGATCGGTTGCCTGCACCGACCCATGCCCGACGCGGAAGGTCAGGGGCTTACTGGACCAGCGTGACACGATTGATCTCCTCCAGCGTGGTGTGCCCACTGGCAACCAGCCTCAATGCCGAATCGCGCAGGAACCGGGTGCCGCTGCGCCGTGCGGCTTCCTTGATCATGCGCAGCGATGCACGCTCGACGATCAGCTCGCGCAGCTCGTCATTCAACGTGAGGATCTCCGCGATCCCCTTGCGGCCACGATAGCCGGTGCCGCGGCAGATGCCGCAACCGCTGCCCTGTCGGAAACGGAAATCCAGGATGTCGGCCGGCTGCAGGCGCGATCGTTCGAGCAGATCCGCCGGCGGCGTGAAGTCGGACGCGCAGTGTTCGCAGATCACGCGCACCAGGCGCTGCGCCATGACGCCATTGAGCGCGGACACGAAGCTGTAGGCATCCACGCCCATGTGCAGGAAACGGCCCAGCACGTCGAACACGCTGTTGGCGTGCACGGTGGTGAATACCAGGTGGCCGGTCAGCGCCGACTGGATCGCGATCTGCGCGGTCTCCGGATCGCGGATCTCGCCGACCATGATCTTGTCCGGGTCATGGCGCAGGATCGAACGCAGGCCGCGCGCGAAGGTCAGGCCCTTTCGCTCGTTCACCGGGATCTGCAGGATGCCCGGCAGCTGGTACTCGACCGGGTCCTCGATGGTGATGATCTTGTCGCGGCCGGAATTGATCTCCGACAGCGCGGCGTAGAGCGTGGTGGTCTTGCCACTGCCGGTGGGACCGGTCACCAGCACCATGCCGTACGGTTCCGCGGACAGGCGCCGCAGCTCGGCAAGCGACTCGTCGTCGAAACCGAGGAAGTCCAGGCGCAGGCCCTTGCCCTTGTCGCCCAGCGACTGCTTGTCGAGGATACGCAGCACCGCGTCCTCGCCGAACACGCTGGGCATGATCGACACCCGGAAATCGACCTCGCGCGCGCGGATCGACACCCGGAAGCGTCCATCCTGCGGCACCCGCCGTTCCGCGATGTCGAGTTCCGACATCACCTTCAGCCGCGAGATCGCCTGCTCGGCGAAGGACACGCCGGGGATCCGCGCCACCTCGTTCAGTACGCCGTCGATCCGGTACTTGATCGTCAGGCCTTCCGCCGAGGTCTCGAGGTGCACGTCGCTCACGCCGCTCTTCAGCGCGTCATGCAGCGTGGAATGCACCAGCTTGACCACCGGGCTCGCGCCGTCGCTGATCGCCTCCAGCGAAACATCCTCGACGATGATGCCCGAGGCATCCAGCGCAGCATCGTCGGAGACGATGCCTTCCATCGCACGGATGGAGGTTTCATGGCGGGACAGGAAGGCCGCGAGGTCGGCGTGGTGTGCGACACAGGTGCGCGCCGAGGCGCCCGCTTTCTGCACCAGCCAGCCACGCACCGTGTCCGAGAACGGATCGGCGAAGGCCACCACCACCCTGCCATCGGCGGCACGCAGCGCGACACACTCGCGACGGACCGCGTCGGCATAGGGGATCAGGTCGAACGCCGGCGCATGCTCGTTCAGTTCGGCCATCGGCATCGGGTCGTAGCGCAGTGCACCGGCCAGGGCGATGACGAACTCGTCGGGGTTCGCGCCCAGGCGATCCTCGAGCTCTACCAGCGGCCGGCGGCCGGTGGCGATGGCCCGGGTGCGCGCCATGCGGAAGTCCGCCGCGCCAAGCTTCAGCCGCATCGCGAGGGTATCCGGAGGGCTCACTGGATGGTCCCCGCCAGTTCGAAGATGGGCATGTACATCAGCAGCACGACGAGGCCGATGATCGCCCCGATGAACACCATCAGCAGCGGCTCGAGCAGCTTGATGAACCAGTCGAGCCAGCGCGTGACCTCGTCTTCGTAGATGCGGCCGGTACGCTCGAACATCTCGGCCATCTGCCCGGTGCGTTCGCCCACGCGCAGCATCCGGGCGGCGATCGGCGTGGTCAGTCCGTTGTCGGCGAGCGCCGTCGACAGCGGCTCGCCGTCCCTGACCTGTGCGCGAGCGAGGTCCACGCCATCGGCCAGCGCCGAAGGCAGCATGCCGCGCGCCATTTCCAGCGCAGTCAGGGCCGGGATCCCGCTGCGCAGGAGCATGCCCACCGTCCGATAGAAGCGTCCCAGGAAGTAGACCTGTACCCGGTCTCGGATCGGACCGATGCGCCACAGCGGACGCGCCAGCGCGCCGCGCACCGCCGTGGACGACAGTCCCAGCCAGGCCAGCACGGCAGCCGCGACGACACCAGCCGCGACCAGCCCTTGCCTGCCGTCGATGAACGCCCCCCATCCGAGCAGCACGCGCGAGGCCCAGGGCAGGTCCTTGCCCATGTCTCCATAGATGGTGCTGAACCGGGGAACGAGGTAGACCAGGAGGAACAATGCGACCAGCGTGCCGACGCCGATCAGCAGCAGCGGATAGATCGACGCACTCACCACCGTGCGCTTCAGCAGGTCCGCCTGGGCCTGGTAGGACACGAAGCGGCCCAGGGCCTCCGGCAGGTCGCC
>JBIITW010000364.1:0-2760 GCA_044340265.1 Burkholderiales bacterium
GCGCCACCGTGCCTGGCGACCGTTCGCTGCTGGTGCGCGCGCTGGCCAACCTCGTATCCAATGCGATCCGGCATGCAGGCGCGGGAAGCCGGGTGAGCGTGGTCATCGAACCCGCACCACTGCCGCCCTCCGGCAGCACGCCGCACATGCGCCTGTCGGTATGCAACGAGGGCGAAACGGTGGCGCCAGCAGTGCTGGCCCGGATGTTCGACCGCTTCTACCGGGGCGACAGTTCGCGCCAGCATGACACCGAAGGCGCCGGCCTCGGCCTGGCCATCGTGCGCTCGATTGCCGTCGCGCATGGCGGGACGGCCGAGGCCTCCTCCGACAGAGGCCGCACCTGCGTATGGATCGATCTGCCGGCGTCCTGACAGCCCCAGGACGCCGCCCGGACGCAGACGCTACCCGGCCAGCTTCTCGCGCAGGATATCGTTGACCTGCTGCGGGTTCGCCTTGCCGCGACTCTGCTTCATCACCTGGCCGACCAGCGCATTGAACGCCTTCTCCTTGCCGGCCCGGAATTCCTCGACCGACTTCGGATTGGCTGCCAGCACAGCGTCGACGATCGTGCCCAGCGCGCCGGCATCGGAGATCTGGCGCAGCCCCCGGCTGTCGATCACCGCATCGGCGGATGCGGCCTCGCCGGACCAGAGTGCGGCGAACACGTCCTTGGCGGTCTTCTGGTTGATCGTGCCGTCGACCACCCGCGCCAGCAGCCCGGCCAGTTGCGCGGCGGTCACCGGACAGTCGGCCATCGGCGTACCGGCCGAATTGAGTGCGGCCGACAGGTCGCCATTGACCCAGTTGGCGGCCAGTTTCGCCTGCCCCGTCGGCAGCGCGCCGACCACTTGCTCGAAGTAGCGCGCAGTGGCGGCATCGCCGGTCAGCAGACCGGCATCGTAGTCGGACAGCCCGAACGCCAAGGCGAAACGCGCCCGCATCGCCGCCGGCAGTTCCGGCAGGTCGGCGCGCACCCGCTCGATCCAGGCGGCGTCGATCTCCAGCGGCAGCAGGTCCGGATCGGGGAAGTAGCGATAGTCCATCGCGTCTTCCTTGCTGCGCATCGACCGCGTCTCGTCGCGGTCGGGGTCGTACAGCCGGGTTTCCTGCACCACGCGGTCACCCGCTTCGATCAGGTCGACCTGGCGCCTGGCCTCGTGCACGATCGCCTGGTGCATGAAGCGGAAGCTGTTCAGGTTCTTGATCTCGCAGCGCGTGCCCAGGGCCGCGCCAGGCCGGCGCACCGAGACGTTCGCATCGCAGCGGAACGAACCTTCCTGCATGTTCCCGTCGCAGATGCCGAGCCAGGTGACCAGCGAATGCAGCGCACGCGCATAGGCGACCGCCTCGCTCGCCGCCTGCTCGATGTCGTCGACCTGGATGTCGGGCTCGGTGACGATCTCGAGCAGCGGCGTGCCGGCCCGGTTGAGGTCGATGCCGCTCATGCCCGAGTAGTCTTCATGCAGCGACTTGCCGGCGTCTTCCTCGAGGTGGGCGCGGGTCAGGCGCACCGTCTTCGCATACGGTTCGAAGCCCTTGCCCTCGACGATGCAGGCGAGCGAACCGCCCTGCACCACCGGGATCTCGTACTGGCTGATCTGGTAGCCCTTGGGCAGGTCGGGATAGAAGTAGTTCTTGCGCGCGAACACGCTGCGCGGTGCGATGGTCGCGCCGACCGCCAGGCCGAAGCGGATCGCGCGTTCGACCGCCCCTCGGTTGAGCACCGGCAGCACGCCGGGCAGCGCGAGGTCGACCACGCTCGCCTGGGTGTTCGGCTCGGCGCCGAACGCGGTCGATGCACCGGAGAAGATCTTGCTGACGGTGGACAACTGGGCGTGCGTCTCGAGCCCGATGACGACCTGCCAGCCGCTGTAGTCGGAGTGGGATGTACGTGCCATGGGTGTGTGGTCCCCGCCCCGTTCAGGCGGCGAAGGCCGCCGGCACCCTGCGGTGCCAGTCGGTCGCCAGCTGGTACTGGTGCGCGACGCCGAGCAGCCGCGCCTCGTCGAAATAGTTGGCCATCAGCTGCAGGCCGACCGGCCGCGAGGCGTTCGCGCCATCCCCGAAGCCGCACGGGATGCTCATGCTCGGCACGCCAGCGAGGCTGCCCGGGATCGTGTACAGGTCGGACATGTACATCGACACCGGATCGGCCGCCTTCTCGCCGAAACCGAACGCAACGCTGGTGGTCACCGGCCCGGCGATCACGTCGCATTGCGTGAACGCCTGCTGGAATTCGTTGGCGATCAGCCGGCGCACCTGCTGCGCCTTGATGTAGTAGGCATCGTAGTAGCCGTGCGACAGCACGTAGGTGCCGATCAGGATCCGCCGCTTGGGCTCGGGGCCGAAGCCTTCGGCGCGGGAGCGCTTGATCATGTCCGCGAGGTCGCCATGGTCCTTCGCGCGATGGCCGTAGCGCACGCCATCGAAACGCGACAGGTTCGAACTGCACTCGGCCGGTGCGACGACGTAGTAGACCGGGATGCCGAGTTCGGCATTGGGCAGCGAGATGTCGACCAGGGTCGCGCCCATCGACCGATAGGTTTCGAGCGCTGCGCGCACAGCCCGCTCGACATCGGGCTGCAATCCTGCCGCGAAGAATTCCTTCGGTACGCCGATGCGCAGCCCCTGGACGGAACGGGCGAGGTCGCGCGAGAAATCCTCGTCGGGACGGTCGACGCTGGTGGAATCGTTCGCGTCGAACCCGCACATCGCCGAAAGCACCCACGCCGCGTCCTCGGCCGAGACGGTCATCAACCC
>JBIITW010000365.1:0-2756 GCA_044340265.1 Burkholderiales bacterium
GGCCGAGGCGTTCTGCGAACTGATGCCCTCGGCGGCCGTCGGCCATGTCGGCGTGTATCGGGATGCCTCTGCGCGACCGGTCGAGTATCTGGTGAAGCTGCCGGCGCCGTCGCCGTCGCAGCCCACGCGCTGCTTCGTCGTCGATCCGATGCTCGCCACCGGAAACTCCGCGGCGCATGCGATCGACGTGCTGGTCGCGCACGGGTATCCGCTGGCCGAGCTGCGGATGGTCGCCATCCTGGCCGCGCCCGAGGGGCTCGACCTGCTGGGGCGGCGCTTCCCCGGCCTGACCGTGCATGTGGTGGCGATCGACGAGCGGCTCGACTCGAATGCATACATCCTGCCGGGCCTGGGCGATGCCGGCGACCGCATGTTCGGCACCGGGCACTGAGGAGAACATCATGGAACTGATGCATGCCTTCGCACTCGCACTGCTGCTCGGCATGCAGCATGGCCTCGATCCGGACCACCTGGCGGCGATCGACGGGCTGACCCGCTTCAATGCGCGCGCGAATCCCTCGCGCGCGCGCTGGTGCGGGCTCTGGTTCTCGCTCGGCCATGGTGCGCTGGTCACCGCGGCCACGCTGCTGGTGGCCACGCTGGCGGCCGGCTGGCAGATGCCGGAATGGATCGATACCGCCAGCGGCTGGGTGGCCGTCGGATTGCTGGTGACCATCGGGCTGATCAATGTCTGGAGCCTGCACACCGGGCAGGCAGATACGCAGGGGCCGACTGGCGTGCGCAGCCGCTACCTGCGCGGGTTGCTCGCGGCACAGCATCCGGCGGCGATCTTCGGCATCGGCGCATTGTTCGCGCTGTCGTTCGAGACGCTGACCCAGGCGTCGGTGTTCGCACTGGGCGCAGGAACCGCCGGCGCTTCCGGCGGCCTCTGGGTGCCGCTGGCGATGGGTGCGGTGTTCACCGCCGGCATGATGATCACCGATTCGGTGAACGGCCTGTGGCTGTACCGGCTTGCCCGCAATACCCAGCGACATTCCGCGCTCGCGATGCGTCGGCTGGCGCTGGCCATCGCGACGCTCAGTTTCGCGATGGCCGCCTGGGCAGCATCGCGCATGCTGTCGACCGAGATCGATGCCTGGTTCGATGGTAGCGAGCTGCTGCTCGGCCTGGCCGTGCTGGCCGGCGTGGCAGGCTGCTACCTGCTGGCGATGCGCGGCGGCAGCCGGTCAGCCGCATCGACGCTGAAATGAAGAAAGGAGTTCCGATGACGCCCGTCCCCCCTGATGCACGCACGCTCGCCGCCAATGCCGCAGCCTCGGGCGTCGAGATCAGCCCGGCGCGGCTGCCGATGATCGAAGGTGGCGTTGCAGCCGTATCTGCGGCGCTGATGCAGTCGCCGATCGCGGTTGCCTTCGAGACCGAGCCGGCCGAGTTCATCGCGATGCTGGAGCGCCACGCCTGGCAGCCGGGCGGTGGCCGGTGACTGCCGCCGACTTCCCGGGGACGCTGGTCGAGGCATCGGCGGCGCTGGCGGCCGGACGGATCAGCGCGGTCGAACTGACCACCGTGTCGATCGCGCGCGCGCAGGCTGCGCAGCCGAGGCTCAACACCTTCATCTCGCTCGAGGCCGATGCCGCACTGGCTTCGGCGCGGGCGAGCGACGAAGCGCGCGCACGATCGCGCCGCGGTGCACCGGCGCTCGGCCTGCTGCACGGCATACCGCTGGCGCACAAGGACATGTACTACCGCGCGGGCCGGGTTGCGACCTGTGGCTCGCGCATCCGGCGCGACTGGGTGGCCGCCACGACATCGACCGCGCTCGCGCGCCTCGAGGCGGCCGGCGCACTCAACCTGGGCACGCTGAACCTGGCCGAGTTCGCGTTCAGCCCGACCGGCCACAACGTGCATTTCGGCGACTGCCGCAATCCCTGGAATCCGGACTACATCACCGGCGGCTCGTCGAGCGGCAGCGCGGCTTCGGTGGCTGCCGGCCTGGTCTTCGGCGCCCTCGGGTCCGATACCGGAGGCTCGATCCGGGTGCCGGCTGCGTTCTGCGGCATCAGCGGCATCAAGCCGACCTGGGGCCGGGTCAGCCGGTCCGGCGCGATGCCGCTGTCGCAGTCGCTCGACCATGTCGGTCCGCTCGCACGTTCGATCGCCGACTGCGCATGGCTGCTGCAGGTGATCGCTGGCGCCGATGCAGCCGATCCGACGGCGTCCGGGCGCGCGGTGCCCGACCTGGTCGGTGCGCTGGGCGGTGCGATCGACGGCCTGCGCATCGGCCTGCCGGAAGGCTACTTCGATCGTGACCTCTGCGCGCCCGTCGCCCGTGCGCTCGATGCGGCCGCATCGGTGTTCGTCGCCCTCGGCGCGACCCTGGTACGCGTGCCGATGCCCGCGCTGGATCCGGTCAATGCTGCCGGCACGGTGCTGATGTGGGCCGAGGCGGCCAGTGCGCACCAGCAGTGGCTCGCCGAGCGGCCCGATGAATACGGTGCGCAGGTGCGCTCGCGACTCGAGCATGGTGCCGCGCTGACCGCGCTGCAGTACCAGCAGGCACTGAAGCAGCGCGGGCCGGCCCTCGATGATTTCTGCCGGCGCGTGTTCGACCGGTGCGACCTGCTGCTGGCACCGACCCATGCACAGCCGGTCCCGACGCGAGCCGAGACCGACCTCGTCGATCGCCCCGAGGCAGCAACCGTCCTCGGCGCGCTCACCCGCCTGACCCGGCCGTTCAACTATCTCGGGCTGCCGACCGCCTCGCTGCCCGCGGGCTTCGATGGCAACGCAATGCC
>JBIITW010000366.1:0-2748 GCA_044340265.1 Burkholderiales bacterium
AACTCATCGAGCACGCGCTCGAGATATGCGGCGAAATCCGAGAGATTGTTGGCGCGCGCCGCTTCACGGATGGCCTCGTTGGACTCGGCAGAAACCCGAATCTGATCGAAGAACAACTGGTCAGCCTCCGTGAAATGGGTTCCGAACCGTTCGTTGAGTTTATCGACCAGGGTCGACAGCGGCACGGGCGCATCGGCGACACGCGACGTGCCGACATCGGTCGGACCTTTCAGCGGATAGGGCTCGCCCTTGCCCAGGTCGATGGAACCGTTCGTGATCTGCTGCAGACGGTAATAGCGAAGACCGACCTCATCGTCCAGCGTGAATGTCGCATCGCCATCCACCGGCGGCAGCTTCGCGATCAGATTGCGCACGAAGGTATAGAGTTTTTCCAGGTCGCTGTCCTGATACGGCACGATCTGGGACAGGAAGGCATACAGATTCCGATACGCGGTGAGCAGCCCCCGGAATTCGTCCCGCCCCTTGTCGTCCTCTCGCTTGAACCGCTCAACCACCGCATCGAGGATCGCATTCATGCGCTGATGGTCCTGCCCCGACGATTCTCGTGTCGGGCGATACCACACCGCCACGAAGGCGTCGATATCGGCCTGGGTGACGATGGCGGGGGCGAGCAACTTGTGCTGCAGCTCGGAGAGGCGATGCGGGTCGACATTCTCGCCGACCGGCGTGGTTTCGTAGTAGGGCTTAAAGGCCTTGAAGATATCCTCTTCCCTGTTGACGAAATCCAGCACGAAGGTCCGCTTCTTGCCCGGCGCGGTGCGATTGAGGCGCGACAGTGTCTGCACCGCCTGCACGCCGGCGAGTTTCTTGACCACGTACATGGTCTGCAGCAGCGGCTGATCGAAGCCGGTCTGATATTTCTCGGCCACCAGCAGCACGCGGTATTCATCGCCGTCGAAGGCTTCCGGGAGCTCCCTTTCGGCCAGGCCGTCGTTCATCGCCACTTCGGTGTACGACGAACCCGGCAAATCCGGGTCCTCCACCGCACCGGAGAACGCCACCAGTGACCGAATGCCCTCGTACCTGTTCTGCCTGATGTAATCATCGAACGCGAGCTTGTACTTCACCGCCGACAATCGCGAGCCGGTCACCACCATCGCCTTGGCGCGCCCGCCCAGTTCGTGCATCACATGCAGGCGGAAATGCTCGATGATCGTGCCGACGACCTGCTCGATGTTGACCGGGTGCAGCTCCATGTAGCGTGTCAGGGCCTTGACGGCCTGCTTGCGCGGCACTTCCGGGTCGTTCTCCGCCTGTTTGATCAGGCCGTAGAAACGCTGATACGTGGTGTAGTGCGCGAGCACATCGACGATGAACTCCTCCTCGATCGCCTGGCGCATGCTGTATTCGTGGAACGGCGATGCGCCGGACGGTCCCGGCTCGTCGAACAGGGCCTTGGTCTTGAACTTCGGCGTCGCGGTGAAGGCGAAGAAACTGAGGTTGGGCTGGCGCGCGCGCTGCTTCGCGGCGCGCAGGATCGCGGCGCGCGTCTCCATGTCGAGGTCGTCGTCCTCCTCGTCGGACAACTGCGCGGCCACCGCCGCCTCGATGCCGTCGCGGTTGAGCATGCCGCGCAGGGCGGTGGCGGTTTCGCCGCTCTGCGAGGAATGCGCCTCGTCCACGATCACCGCGTAGCGCTTGCCTTCGGTGTCGATCTTCACGCCCTCGCCGTCGCGCTCCAGCCGCGACAGCGCACGGGCGATGAACGGGAATTTCTGGATCGTGCTGATCACGATCGGCGTTCCGCCGGACAGCGCGCGGGCGAGCTGCCGGGTGTCCTCCTCGATCTTTTCCACCACGCCGGTCTTGTGCTCGAACTGGTAGATGGTGTTCTGCATCTGCTGGTCCAGCACGCGGCGGTCGGTGACCACCACCACGGTATGGAACACCTTCTCGTCGTTGGCGTCGTGCAGGCCCACCAGCCGATGCGCCAGCCAGGCGATGGTGTTGGACTTGCCGGAGCCGGCCGAATGCTGCACCAGATAATTGCGGCCGGAGCCGTGGGCGCGCGCATGCGCCACCAGCCGGCGCACCGCGTCCAACTGGTGGTAGCGCGGGAAGATCATCGTCTCCCTGCGCACCGTGCGCGGGCCCTTGTCGGTCTTGATCTGGCGCTCCTTCACTTCCAGATGCATGAAACGCTGCAGGATGTCGAGCAGGCTGTCTGCGGCCAGCACCTCGTCCCAGAGGTAATGGGTCTTCCAGTCGCCTTCCACCGGCGGATTGCCGGCGCCGTGCGCGTGGCCGCGGTTGAACGGCAGGAACACGGTGTCGCGGCCCTGCAGGCGCGTGGTCATCCAGACTTCGTCGGGATCCACCGCGAAATGCACCAGCGCGCGCTGCTTGAAGGCGAACAGCAGATCGCGCGCGTCGCGGTCGTGCTGATACTGGTGGATCGCATCGGCCGCGCGCTGCCCGGTCAGCGGGTTCTTCAGTTCGATGGTCGCCACCGGCAGGCCGTTGACGGCGAGGGTGACATCGAGGATGCAGCGGCGCGGGCTGCCGTCGGCCTTCTTCAGCACCGAGGCGAACGCGACCTGCCGGGCCAGGGTGAGGCGGTTGTGCGCGTATTGGACCAGCGCCTCCGGGTTCATGCCGGAATTGGGGCGGAAGTACGCCATGCGCAGGGTCTTGCCGTAGCACTTGAAGCCGTGGCGCAGCACGTGCAGCGTGCCCTTGAGCGCCAATTCCTTGGTCAGCGCCTCCAGCACCGTCGCTTCGGTGCGC
>JBIITW010000367.1:0-2747 GCA_044340265.1 Burkholderiales bacterium
ATACCTGCCGCCGGCAGGCCGAACAGGGCGCCGCAGATCGAAAGCCCGACCCAGCGGGCCGCACCGTTAGATTTCATGCTGTCTCTCCTTTGGTTCTTCGTGGCCAGCCGCGTCGCGGCGGTACCGGTCGGCCTCCGCACCTGTGCCGGTGCGTGTGGGCCCTGCGCTCACTGACGGCGCAGAAAGTTGCACAGTTCGGGCGTGCAGGCAATGCCGGATTCCCTGTCAGGCCAAAATTTCCAGCTCGACAGGTTCCAGCCTGTGCGATTCCCACAACATCAGACGATCCTGCGGAGACCCATGCCGTCGATCCGACGGGACCGCAGACGACGTGCCCTAGAACGACCCCTCGGCCAGCCAGCGTTCGACCTGGTCGAGCCGGTCGTTGCCCCAGAACGGTTCGCCGTCGACGATGAAGTACGGGGAACCGAATACGCCGCGGGAGATCGCCTGCTGCGTGGCGCTGCGCGGTACTTCCTTCACTGCGGGATCGGACAGCGCTGCGGCAAGCGCGGGCCCGGGAATACCCATCTCCGCCGCCACGTCGACCGTCACCTGCGGACTCGATATGTCGCGTCCGTCGGCGAAATACGCATGGAACAGGGCAAGGGCAAGGCGCTGCGCCCGCAGTGCATCCTGCGCTGCCACCCAGTAGAAGGCACGGCACGCCGCCTGCCCGCTGACCGGAAACTTCGTCGGATGGTTGTAGGCGATGCCGTGGAAGCGCGCGGTCCGCGGCACGTCCACCCGCGCATGGTCGCCCTTCATGGGAATAGATGGAAGCGGCCGCCCACCACTTACCTCGAACACCAGTCCGAGCAGGATCGGGCGCCACTCGACCGTGCGTCCGTGCGCCTTCGCGATCGCATCGATCCGATGCGCCGCGAAGTAGCCGTACGGGGACGAGAAATCGAAGTAGAAGTCGATCGGCGTTGCCATGGGTGCAGCTACCGTACGTGCCTCAGGCCAGTTCGATCGCCATCGCCACCGCCTCGCCACCGCCGATGCACAGCGTGGCCATGCCGCGCTTGCCGCCCCGCTGCTGCAATGCGGAAAGCAGGGTCACCACGATGCGCGCGCCCGAGGCGCCGATCGGATGGCCGAGCGCACAGGCGCCACCGTTCACGTTGACCTTGTCTTCCGGCAGTTTCAGGTCGTGGATCGCGGCCATGGTGACCACCGCGAACGCCTCGTTCACCTCGAACAGGTCGACGTCCTCGACCTTCCAGCCGGTGGCCGCGAACAGCTTCTGCATCGCGCCCACCGGGGCCGTGGTGAACCACTGCGGCTCGTGCGAATGGCTGGCCTGGGCGACGATCGTCGCCAGCGGCTTGAGCCCGCGTTTCTCGGCTTCCGACCTGCGCATCATCACCAGCGCTGCGGCACCGTCGGAGATCGAGCTCGAGTTGGCCGGGGTCACCGTGCCGTCCTTCTTGAACACCGGCTTGAGCGACGGGATCTTGTCGATCTTCGCCTTCAGCGGCTGCTCGTCGATCTTGATCACCGTCTCGCCCTTCGAGGTCTTCAGGGTGATCGGGGTGATCTCGGCGTCGAACGCACCGCCGTTGATCGCGGCCTGCGCGCGGGTGGTCGACTGGATCGCGAACCGGTCCTGCGCCTCGCGGCTGAACTGGTAGCGGGTCGCGGTCTCTTCCGCGAACACGCCCATCAGCTTGCCCTTGTCATAGGCATCTTCCAGGCCGTCGAGGAACATGGAGTCCTTGATCTCGCCATGGCCCAGGCGCATGCCGCCGCGCGCCTTGGGGATCAGGTAGGGCGCATTGGTCATGCTCTCCATGCCGCCGGCGACCATCACCGTAGTGGAACCCGCCAGCAGCTGGTCGCGGGCGAACATCATGGCCTGCATGCCCGAGCCGCACATCTTGTTGATCGTCGTGCAGTGCGCGCCCTGCGGCAGGCCGGCGCCCAGGGCCGCCTGCCGTGCCGGGGCCTGGCCCTGGCCGGACATCAACACGTTGCCCATGATCACTTCGTCGACGTCGGCAGGCGTGATGCCTGCGCGTTCGACCGCGGCCTTGATCGCCGCGGCACCCAGCACCGAGGCAGTCACGTTCGAGAAATCGCCCTGGAACCCGCCCATGGGGGTGCGTGCGGCGCCGACGATGACGACCGGATCGTTCATGCTGATGCTCCTCGTGTGTTTTTCCATGGTTGCCGGGCCCCGGTTTTCCGGGGCTGCCGGTCGAACGTCGTTTGTGCCATGCAGCAGAGGCGCCTAATATACGCCCCGTCGAGCGCCCGGACAACGCGTCCGGAATGCCCGCCCCCACAGCCCCGACACCGAAGGAAGGCAGGACCACGATGGCCGATTCGACACCCGCCGGCGCCGCCGCGAACACCACCACCGGCGCCGCATCCCCCGCCCCGGTCGATACCGCCGAGATGGCCCGCCAGTTCGCCGACCTGGCGCAGCGCAGCTCGCAGCTGGTGATGAACTACTTCGAACGCATGTCGAAACAGTCGGGCGCCGGCGCGGTCGACGAGGTCGGCGTCGGGCGCGCATTCACCGAGGCGTTCCAGCAGATCTGGAACGACCCGATGAAGCTGATGCAGCTGCAGATGAACATGTGGGGCGACTACATGAACCTGTGGCAGTCGACCTGGCTGAAGGCGATGGGCATGGCGGTCGCGCCGGTGGCCGAGGCGGCCAAGGGCGACAAGCGGTTCAAGCACGAGGACTGGGAGAACAACCTCGTGTTCAACTACCTCAAGCAGTCCTACCTGAT
>JBIITW010000158.1:0-11141 GCA_044340265.1 Burkholderiales bacterium
CAGCCCGAGCAGCGTGCGGTACTTGTCGGTGGTCTTCGCCTGCCCCGGCTGTGGCAGGTCGTCGCGGCTGCACAGCAGGCTGGTCGAGGCCCGGTGTTCGAGCCCGCCGTAACCGTCGCCGACCACCATGACCTGGAACAGGTAACGGTCGAAGGGGGGCGGTGCGCCGAACAGGTCGATCTGCGCGGTGCAGGCGCGGGCGAAGTCGCGCGCGAGGCGATCGAGGTCGCCGCGATGGCGGCCGGTGACCGCGATGTCGTGGCGCACGCCGTGTGCATCGAACGAGACGAGGTCGAAGGTGCCGCATTCGACCGGGTGGTCGATCAGTTCGTCATAGTCCGCAGCGCGATGGCGGCCGAAGCCATGCTCGGGCGCACCGTCGCGGGGAAGCGTCGTGGCGACGCGCCAGGCCTCGTACGCCTCGCCCGCCGGCGGCTGGATGTCCACGGTACACGGTTCATGCTCGCGCCCTTCGACGGCGAGGAACACCGATGTGCCGTTGAAATAGGCATGCGTGGTATCGAGATGGGCAGCCCGGACGGAGAGGTCCCAGGCGTAGACCTCGCAGGTCACGGTCAGCGGGCCGGCACACGGCGCGCACTGCCAGCGGTGCTTGTCGAGCTTGGTGACGGCCACTGGCCGGCCCTGCCCGTCATGCCCGGCGATCGACAGCACATGGCGGGCGAACTCGCGCACCAGGTAGCTGCCGGGGATCCAGACCGGCAGCCACAGCCGCTGGCCCGCCGGGTCTGGATCGGACACCTGCACGCTGACCTGGAAGCGATGCGCTTCAGGCGAAACGGGAACGATCAGGTAGTGGATCTTTTCCATGTCGCGCAAGGATAGCTGCAATTTCGCCCGCTCGATTAGTCCGTATGGATCAACGACGGTCACGCCGCGTGGAAAACTGCACAGCGACGCGGCGTGATGACCGTAATCCTCGTGACACATTCAACCAGAAGGTTTCCCGATGAAGATGAGCAAGCAGTTGTCCACCGCAATCGCGCTGTCAGGCGCCCTGTTCGTCACCGGCGCCTCGGCCGCGACCGTGATCGACACCGTATCCGGCTGGAACGGCACCGACGACGTCAGCTCCTGGGGTGGCGTTCCCGGAACCGAGGTCTACGGACAGTCGATCACCGCGCCGGTGGCTACGTCCCTGCTGACCGGCTTCTCGTTCAACATCCGTGACACGGTCGCCCCGATCGCCTACAACGCTTTCGTCTACGCATGGAACGGCACCAGCATCACCGGGCCCGCGCTGTTCAGCCTGAACGGACAGTCGGTTGGCGGCGGCGGCAGCCAGAACTTCCTGCCGGTTTCGTTCTCCACCTCGGTTGCAGTGAATCCGGGCAGCCAGTACATGCTGTTCCTGTCGACCATCGGCCTGCCGGCGGGCCCCGACGACACGATCTGGGGCTACCGCGGCAGCGACGTCTATGCCGGGGGCGGGTTCCACTTCTTCAACACGACCGACTTCGGGATGCTCTCGACCCCGTGGGAGACCTTCGTCGGCAACGGCAAGGAAGACCTCGCGTTCACGGCCAGCTTCGACGGCACCACCGTGGTGCCGGTTCCCGGCGCCCTCGGCCTGATGCTGTCCGGTGCAGCCGCGCTGGGCTTCCTCGGACGGCGTCGCCTGCGCAAGGCCTGAAGACCAGGGGCGATCCACGAAAAAGCGCCCCGAGGGGCGCTTTTTCTTCGTCCGTGGCGCAGGCGCCTCAGCCCAGCGCCTTCGTCGCCACCTCGTACACATCCTTCGACAGCGTCTCCTGCGCGGCGATCGCCTGCAGTTCCGCCCGCATCAGCGCCTGACGCTGCGGGTCGTACTTGCGCCAGCGATTGAGCGCGCCGAGCATGCGTGACGCCACCTGCGGGTTCTGGCGGTCGAGCTTCAGCACCTGCTCGCGCAGGAAGGCATAGCCGGATCCGTCGGCCTGGTGGAAGCGCAGCGGGTTGCCGTGGCAGAACACCCCGACCAGCGCGCGGATCCGGTTCGGGTTGCGCGCATCGTAGGCCGGGTGGCCCATCAGCGTGCGCACCTGCGCCAGTGCGTCCGGCGCCTCCGAGCGCGCCTGCAGCGCAAGCCACTTGTCGATCACCAGCGGATCGGCCTTCCACTGTTCGTAGAACGAGGCCAGCGCGCGCTCGCGCGCCTCGCCCGGCATGTCGACGATGCAGGCCAGCGCCGCGACCTGGTCGGTCATGTTGTTGGCCGAGTCGAACTGGGCCAGTGCCAGCCCGAGCGCGTCCGGCGTGCCGGCACGGCTCAGGTAGGCGAGGCAGGTGTTGCGCAGCGCCCGCTTCGCGATCGATGCGCCGTCGTGGTGGTAGGCGCCCGGCGTGCGGTTGGCCTCGTACACCTGCTCGAGCGACTCGCGATGCGCGCGTGCCAGCTGGCTCACCACCGCTTCACGCGCCGCATGCAGCCCCTCGACATCGATCTGCGCCATCTGCTCGCCGAGGAAGGTGAAGTCGGGCAGCGAGAGCGCCAGTGCCTTGTACCGGCCATCGAGCGCCGGATCGGCCAGCGTACGCCCGAACGCCTCGATGAACGCCCCGGGCAGTTCGATCGCGCGACCGGCCCGGAACGACTCGACCGCGCCGAGCAGGATGCGCGTGGACAGCCGCTGCCCGGCCTCCCAGCGGTTGAACGGGTCGTCGTCATGCCCCATCAGGAAGGCAAGCTCGGCGTCGCTGTATTCGATGTTCAGCTTCACCGGCGCGGAGAAGCCGCGCAGCAGCGACGGCACCGGTGCCGAGGGCACGCCCTCGAACACGAAGCGCTGCTGGGCGTCGACCAGCGACAGCACGGTCTCGGTGCCGGCCGGGGCTGCCGATCCGGCGAGGCGCAGCGGCAGCGGCCGGCCGTCCGCATCGAGCAGTGCCGCGCGCACCGGGATGTGCAGCGGCTGCTTGTGCGGCTGGCCCGGCGTGGGCGCACTGTGCTGGGTCAGCGTCAGCGTGAAGCGCTGCTCGTGCGCATCATGTGCGGCGGTCGCCGTGACCTCCGGCGTGCCGGCCTGCGCATACCAGCGGCGGAACAATGACAGATCGACGCCGGACGCATCCTGCATCGCCTGCGCGAAGTCGTCGCAGGTCACCGCCTGTCCGTCATGACGCTCGAAATACAGGTCCATGCCGGCGCGGAACTTCTCAGGCCCGAGCAGGGTGTGCATCATGCGGATCACTTCCGCGCCCTTCTCGTAGACGGTCGCGGTGTAGAAGTTGCTGATCTCGATGTAGGCGTCGGGACGCACCGGATGCGCGAGCGGGCCGCCGTCTTCCGGGAACTGGTGGCTGCGCAGCGTGCGCACGTCACTGATCCGCTTGACTGCCTTCGAGGTCATGTCGGCGGTGAACTGCTGGTCGCGGAAGACGGTCAGGCCTTCCTTCAGCGACAGCTGGAACCAGTCGCGGCAGGTGACCCGGTTGCCGGTCCAGTTGTGGAAGTACTCGTGCGCGATCACCGCCTCGATCGCCTCGAAGTCGGCGTCGGTGGCGGTCTCGGCTTTCGCCAGCACGTACTTCGAGTTGAAGACGTTCAGCCCCTTGTTCTCCATCGCGCCCATGTTGAAGTCGTCGGCGCTGAAGATCATGTAGGCATCGAGGTCGTACTCGCGGCCGAAGGCTTCCTCGTCCCAGCGCATCGCGCGCTGCATCGAGGCGATGGCATGCGCGCACTTGTCGAGGTTGTGCTGCTCGACCCAGACCTCGACGCCCACCTCGCGGCCGGACATCGTGGTGAAGGTGTCCCGTGCACAGACCAGGTCGCCGGCGACCAGCGCGAACAGGTAGGACGGCTTCGGCCACGGGTCCACCCAGGTCGCGAAATGCCGGCCTTCGGCGTTCTTTCCGGTAGCCGGCCCGGTCTCGCCGCGGTTGCCGTTGGACAGCAGCACCGGATACTTCGCGCGGTCGGCGATGATGGTCGTCGTGTAGCGCGCCATCACGTCGGGGCGGTCGAGGAAGTAGGTGATCTTTCGAAAGCCGCGCGCCTCGCATTGCGTGCAGAAGTTGCCGCTCGACTTGTACAGCCCCTCGAGGGCGGTATTCGTCTCGGGATGGATGACGGTCACCACCTCGAGCGTGAACTGGCGCGGCACCCGGGCGATGGTCAGGCCTTCCGGGTCCACCGCGTACTCGGACGGATCGAGCGCGCGGCCATCGAGCACGACTGCTTCGAGCTGCAGTCCGATGCCGTCCAGGCGCAGCGGGGGCGGCACCAGCGCATGGTCGTCGCAGGCATGGAACACCGAGCAGGCGGTGACCGTCGTGTGGTCTTCATGCAGGTCGAAGGTGAGTTCGACCGAATCGACGCGGTACGGTGGCGGGGTGTAATCGGCCAACCGCGTGACCGACGGCGTTGCTGAAGTGCTGGGATCGATATCCAAGGGGCGCTCACCGGCAGGGGGTCAACCGGCATTCTACCGGCATCGGCGGCGCCGCTCTCCGGACGCCGGGCGTGTCGCCAGGCATCCGGAGGTACTGCGGATCACTCCACCTTCAGGCCCGCTTCCTTGACCAGCCTGGCAAAGCGCGAGGTCTCGGCACGGATGAACTTGTCGAACGCTTCCGGCGTGCTGCCGGTCGGCACGATGCCTGCGCCATGGTGGCGCTCGACGATCTCCGGCACCTTCAGGGCCGCATTCACCGCCGCGTTCATGCGGTCGATGATCGGGCGCGGGGTCTTCGCGGGGAAGAACACGCCGTACCAGTTGGTGACCGCGAAGCCGGGCACGCCGCCTTCGCCGATGGTCGGGATGTCCGGGAACAGCGGCGTGCGTTCCGGCAACGTGAAGGCGATCGGGCGCAGCCGGCCCGATTTCCAGTGCGGCAGCACCGACACCATCGTCGCGAACGACAGCGTGATGTTGCCGCCCACCAGGTCGGCCATCGCCGGGCCACCGCCCTTGTACGGGACATGGACGAGATCGGTGCCGACGATGCGGTTGAACAGTTCACCGGCGAGGTGGTCTGCCGCGCCCATGCCCGAAGAACCGTAGGTCAGCTTGCCGGGGTTCTTCTTCGAAAGCGCGATGATGTCCTGCACCGATTTCACCGGCAGCGACGGGTGCACGACCAGCACGTTCAGCACGACCGAGGTCTGCGAAACCGGCGTCAGGTCCCGCAGCGGATCGACCGGCAGCTTGCCGTACAGGGCAGGATTGACCGCGATGTTGCCGATCGTGCCCAGCACCATCGTGTAGCCATCGGGCTCGGACTTCGCGGCGAGTTCGACACCGATGTTGCCACCGGCACCGCCGCGGTTCTCGACCACCACCTGCTGGCCGAGCGTCTTCGACAGTTCCGGCGAGATGAGGCGGCCGACGAAATCGGTGCCGCCCCCCGGGACGAACGGCATGATGAAGCGGATCGGCTTCGCGGGCCATTGCTGGGCAGACGCCGTGGCCGGCAGGACGAGCGGCAGGGACAGCACGGCAACGGCGATCGCGGTGCGGTGCGAGGGACGGGGTACGACACGGTGGGACATCATTCACGACCTCTCTGAACTTGGGAAACACGTCTGCCGGCAATGTACCAAAACGGTGCACGGCGTGGCTCGCCGCAGCCGACTTTCATGACTTTACTGACGACAGCACGTCCTGTGCCAGCGGGCGGCAGCAGCGGGTCAGTGGCCCTGAACGTCAGTCGCCCTGAACGTCAGTCGCCCCGAGCGTCAGTCGACCTGCGCGCCCGACGCCCTGACCAGGGTCCCCCACTTGACCACTTCGGCGGCGATGAACTTCGCGAACTGCTCGGGCGAGTTCGGGCTGGGCTCGCCACCCTCGGCGGCAATCCGCTCGCGCACGTCCGGCAGCTGAAGGATCTTCACGATCTCGGCGTTCAGACGACTGACGATGTCCGGTGGCGTACCAGCTGGCGCAAGCACGCCCCACCAGTTGACCAGCACGAACTCGGGCAGCCCGCTCTCGGCCAGGGTCGGCACCGTAGGCAGCACGGCGGCGCGCTGTGCACCTGTCGTGGCCAGCGCACGCAGCCGGTTGGTGCGCACCTGGCCGAGCACCGGCGGGATGGTGCTGAACAGCATGCTGATCTGTCCGCCGAGCACGTCGGTCATCGCCGGCACGTTGCCCTTGTAGGGAATGTGCGTCATCTTCGCCTTGGCGGCGATCTTCAGCTGCTCGCCGGCGAGGTGGCCGGCGGTGCCGTTGCCGGGCGAGCCGAAGGTGAGCTGGTCGGGACGGGCGCGTGCGAGCGCTGAAAGTTCCTTCACCGTCTTCACCGGCAGTGCCGGGTTGACCACCAGGACCAGTGGGGCCGAGACCGCGTTGGTGATCGGCGCGAAGTCCTTCACCGGATCGTAGGGCAGCTTCTTGTAGAGCGCCGGCGCGACCGCGAGGTTGGCCGCCTGCCCCATCACCAGGTTGTAGCCATCGGCCGGCGCGCGCGCTGCCGCTTCAAGGCCGATGGTGCCGCCGGAGCCGGCGCGGTTCTCGACCACCACCGGCTGGCCTATCCGCTCGGACAGCTTCTGCGAGATCACCCGCGACATCACGTCGGTGCCGCCGCCGGGCGGGAACGGGATGATCCAGCGCAGGGGCTTGGCCGGCCAGGCCTGGGCCTGGGCCGTGACCTGGGCGTGGCCGGTGGCCGGGCTGGCGGCGATGCCGGCTGCGGCCAGGGCCGCGAGCGTGCGCGCGACGTTCACGCCGACACCATGCGCGTGCGCGCCGAGGCATCGAGCATCGGCACATGGCCGTACAGCGGCTCGCCCGGGATGCCCTCGGCGAGCACTTCGCGGATCGCGATCAGCCGGTCGAGGTCGATGCCGGTGCGCAGGCCCATCTCTTCCAGCATGAACACCAGGTCTTCGGTGACGATGTTGCCGGTGGCGCCGGGCGCGAACGGGCAGCCACCCAGACCGGCGAGCGAGCTGTCGAAGGTGCGCACGTCCTCTTCGAGGGCGGCGACCACGTTGGCCAGGCCGAAGCCGCGCGTGTTGTGCAGGTGAGCGCCACCCAGCTTCTCGCCGATCGCCGCGCGCACCTTGCGGAACATGCGGCGGATCTGCGTCGGGTTGGCCATGCCGGTGGTGTCGGCCAGGCCGACCTCGTCGCAGCCGGCCTCGACGCAGGCGACCGCATCGCGCACCACCTGCTCTTCCGACACCCGGCCCTCGATCGTGCAGCCGAACACCGTGGACAGCCCGGCCTCGATCTTCGGCCGCTGGCCTTCCGGGAACGATTCACGGAAGGCGCAGGCGCGGCGCACGTCCTCGATCGCCTCTTCCGTCGTGCGGCGCACGTTGGCCAGGCTGTGCCTGCGGCTGACCGAGATCGGCACCGTGATCTTGTGCGCGCCGCTGGCCATCGCCCGCTGCACGCCCTTGAAATTCGGTGCGAGCACGGCGACATGCAGGCCGGGGATGCCGAGCGCATGGCGCACCACCTCGGTGGCGTCGACCATCTGCGGGATCACGCTCGGCGGCACGAACGAGCAGACCTCGATCTCGCGCAGGCCGGCGGCGGCGGCGGCGCTGATCCAGCGCTGCTTGAACTCGGTGGGCATGAACTGCTTCGTGTTCTGCAGGCCGTCGCGCGGACCGACTTCACTCACCAGGACATCGATACCTTCCATCGACGGGATCATGCGGCTCCTCCTAGCTTGCGCGCATCGCGCGCGCGGATCAGCGCGCAGGCTGCGCGCACGTCGACGTTGCCACCGGAGACGATCACTCCGATGCGCGCGCCGCTCCTGTAATCGATCTTGCGCTCGAACAGCGCCGCCGTGGCCAGTGCACCGGTGGGCTCGACGACGATCTTCATGCGCTCCCACAGGAACAGCATGGCGTCGAGCAGCTGGTCGTCGTCGACGGTGACCATGTCGTGCAGCAGCTTCTGCACCAGCGGGAAGGTCAGCTTGCCCAGGGACGGCGTGCGTGCACCGTCCGCGATGGTGTCCGGGTTGTCCACGGTCTGCAGCACGCCGGTGTGGAACGAGCGGGTCGCGTCATCGCCGGCTTGCGGTTCGACACCGACCACCTTGCAGCCAGGGGACAGGTGGTGCGCGGCGATCGCGCAGCCCGAGGTCAGGCCGGCGCCACCGGTGCACACCAGCAGCCAGTCGAGCGGGCCGGCATCCTCGATCAGTTCCTTCGCCGCCGTGCCCTGGCCGGCGATCACATGCGCATCGTCATACGGCGGCACCATGGTCAGGCCACGATCCTGCGCCAGCCCGCGCGCGATCGACTCACGCGTGGTCTTCGTCTTGTCGTAGGTGATCACCTCGGCCCCGTAGCCGCGGGTCGCCTCCAGCTTGACCGAGGCCGCATCGTCCGGCATCACGATCACCGCGCGGATGCCCAGCAACTGCGCCGACAGCGCCACCGCCTGCGCATGGTTGCCCGACGAGAAGGTCACCACCCCGCGCGCCTTCTCGGCCGCGCCCAGCTGCGACAGCGCGTTGTATGCACCGCGGAACTTGAACGCCCCGCTGCGCTGGAAGTTCTCGCACTTGAAATACACCTTCGCGCCGGTGCGGCGATCGACCGTGCCCGAAGTCAGCACCGGCGTGCGATGCGCAATCCCCTCCAGCCGCCTCGCAGCCGCCTCGACATCCGCGTATGTCGGCAAATCCGGGTCAGACCCCATTTTCCTGCGTTCTCCGGGACAGGTTGCTCAGAGCGCGCATTCTGCGACAAAAACAAGGAGGGGGTCAGGTCTTGAGTTTTGCATCGAAGATGCAAAACTCAAGACCTGACCCCCTCCTTGCTCCTTGCGTCGATCAGGCGGTGCGGCGGCGGCGTCCCATCCAGCCCATCATGGCCAGGCCACCGAGCAGCAGGAAGCCGGCCGGCGGCAGCGGGATCACCGAGGTGCCCGGGTCGATCACGTTCGCGCGCACGAACAGCGTGGCGTTGGTGCCGATCCCGATCAGGTCATCCGCGTTGAACGAGAAGCCGGTCAGCGTGATGCTCTGCGTGAACAGACCGATGCTCGCCGTGTTGAACAGGTTCACCAGCAGTTCCGGGCCGGTCTGGTTGGTGCCCAGCTGCGTGAAGGCGTTGAAGCCGCCGAACGACAGTGCAACCGTGTCGTCCGCGCCCGTGTAGCTGCCCTTCAGGTCATCCGAAGGCTCGCCCGTCGGCGCGCGGTTCCACGCCGCCAGCCGCGCGGTCAGGATCCCGCTCGCGCCCTGCGCGATGTCGCCGAAGTCCAGCGTGAACGCGTTGGTCGCCGTCTGCGTGAAGCTGCCCACGCCCGACGTCTTCTGGAACGCCGCCTGCGCCAGGTTGTTCACCTGCCCGGTCAGCGTCACCGTCGAGCTGCCCAGCGACAGGTCCGCCATGTCCGGGTTGCGGCTCACCGCCGCCACCGATGCCGTGCCGTTGAACACGCCTGCAGCCGCCGTGTTCAGCCCGACCGTCAGCGCGGTGTTGTTCGCCGCCGCACCCGCGATCAGGCCGTTCACCGTGCCTGCGTTGTCGGTGAACGCCCCGCCGGTGCCGCCGATGCTCGCCGTCAGCGTGTCGTTCAGCGCCGTCAGTGCCGCGCTGTTGGCCACCGACACCCCGCGGTTGGCCACCACGTCACCCACGCGCACGATGCCGAAGTTCACCGACGGTGCCACGCTCGCGATCGCCGGCGCATACACCTTGCCGTTGACCGTGATGTTCTGGCCCGGCAGGTCGAACAGGCAGTTCGGTGCGCAGTTGCCGATGTTGCTCGCATCCGACACCAGCGACAGCGACGCAGTCGAGCCGTTGAAGTTTCCGGCCGTGGCCGTGTTCAACCCGACCTGCAGCGCGTTGCTGCTGGTCTGGCCCGGCAGCAGCCCGGTGACAGCCCCGCTCGCGGTGATCGCGCCGTTGCCGGCGATCGTCGCGTTGAGCTGCGCCTGCGGGGCCGTGGTCACCTGGTTGGTCAGGCTCACGAACGCCGTCGGCGACGCGGCGCCGACACGCACCGCACCCAGTTCGATCGGCTGCGCGTTGTTCACCACCGGCGATGCCGCGTTCACCACGTTGGCGTTGATCAGGCCGGTTACCCCGAAGCTGCTCGAGCCCACCGCCAGCGTGCCCAGCCCGTTGGTGACGCCGCCCACCGCGCCCTGGCTGGTGTAGTTCACCAGGATCGAGCCGTTCACCGAACCGGCCACGGCCGTGTTCACGGTGACCGTCATCGCCGTGTTGTTCGTGCCACCACCCAGCAGCCCGCTGATGCTGCCGGTACCGCTGATGCGCGCATCGGTGCTCGTGCCGAACGCCGCCGCGAGATCCTCGACGAAGCCCGCCGGGCCCGACGCGCTGTTAGTGATCGACAGCACCTGGCTCACCGACTGGCCCACCTGCACCGTGCCGAAGTTCAGGTTCGCCGTGTTCAGCGTACCCGCCGCTGCCACGAAGCCCCGACCGGTCACGTTGATCGACCCTGCGGTCAGGCCGAGCGTTGGCAGGCCGCTGGTACCCGCGCCGTTGCTCGCCAGGTTCACCGCCACCGCGCCGGTGTTCAGGCCCGCGATGCCGGTGATGCCCACGCTGATCGCATTGCTCGTGCTGCCGGCCGCCAGGTTGGCGATCGGACCGCCGCTGGCCGTCGCCGCGCCAGTGAGCGTGCCGATGCTCGCGTCCAGCCCGTCCTGGAAGCCCGCCGGCGCCACCAGCGTGTTGCCGATGCTCACCGTCTGCGCCGCCGGCGCGCTGCCGACGCGGAAGTTGCCGAAGTTCACGGTCGCCGGAAGATCGGGCTGCGCCACCTGGAACACGTTCGCGCCCAGCGTGATCGACTGCGTGCCCAGCGGCGTGGTCACGCCACCGTTGAACGTGCCGTCCGAGGCCAGCGTGATCGTCGCCGTGCCGCTGTTCACGCCCGCCACGCCGCTCACGCCCACGCTGATCGCGTTCGAACCTGCCGCGCCCGCGCCCAGGTTCACGATCGGGCCACCACTGATGGTCGCCTGCCCGGTCGTCGCACCCGCGTTCGCGTTCAGGCCTTCCTGGAACTGCGCTGTCGCGTTCAGAAGCGGATTGCTGATCGAGAGCGCCAGCGACTGCGCGTTGCCCGCGCGGAAGTTGCCGAAGCTCACCGTGCTCGTCGACAGCGTCGGCTGTGCAACCTGGTACACATTGCCCGACACGTTCACGTTCTGCGTCGGCAACCCGGTCAGGCCAAGGCCAC
>JBIITW010000159.1:0-11082 GCA_044340265.1 Burkholderiales bacterium
TGGACTCGAAGCCGCCGCAGGCGAGCACGACCGACTTCGCGCGCAGTTCGGAACTGCGGCCGCGGTGCTTGACGCGCACGCCACGCACGACGCCGCCTTCGTCCTGGATCAGCGACTGCGCCGCGGTCTCGAAACGGATCTCGATGCCCTCGCGCGCTGCGGCCTTGTGCAGGTTCTCGACCAGCCCCGGACCGCCACCCCAGGCCTCGCAGGCGAGCCCGCCCCAGAACTTCACCTTGCCGTCGACCTTGAACGACTGGCGGCCGTAGGCGGCGTTGAAGCGCACGCCCTTGCGGCTCATCCAGACCAGCGTCGGGTGGCTGCGCCGCACCAGGATCTCGGTGAGTTCCGGATCGCACCGGTACTGGGTGATGCGCCCCATGTCGTCCAGGAACTGCTCTTCGGTGTAGGCACCGAAGTCGACGTCGCGTTTCTCTTCCTCGGTGATGTCGGGGATGATCTGCGCGAGGTCGTCCGCGCCGTTGAACACCACGCGCATCACGCCAGCCGTGTAGCGGCTGTTGCCGCCGCTGTCGTGCTCGGGCGCGGCTTCGAGCATGACCACGCGGGCCCCCTGTTCGCGCGCCGCAAGCGCTGCGCAGGCGGCGGCGTTGCCCGCGCCTACGACGATGACATCGAATTCGCCACGCTCAGCTAGGGGATCGGGCATTCCGGGGCCTCCGTGGAGCCGGCCGCCGGGGGCACCATGCATGCAGCGCGTTTCTCCGGGGGCAGGACGTCTATGACCCGACGATTATATACCCCGCCCCCGGTATCGTCCGGGCCGGTCTACTCCGCCCTGGCGCCGGTCGCCTTGACCACCTTCGCCCACTTCTCGATCTCGGCGCGCACGAAGGCGGCGAACTCGGCGACGGTACCGCCCATCAGCTCGAAGCCCTGGGCCATCAGGTTCTCGCGCACCGCGGGCATCGCCAGCGCCTTGTTCGCCTCGGCATTCAGGCGGTCGATCACCGCTGCGGGCGTACCCGCCGGCGCGAACAGACCGAACCAGGCGATCACTTCGTACCCGGGCAGCCCGGATTCGGCAATCGTCGGCAGTTCAGGCCAGAAGGACAGGCGCTTGGGCGTGGTCACGCCGAGGATGCGCAGCTTGCCCGCCTTGGCCAGGCCCATCGCGTTGGGGATGTTCGGGAACATCAGCGCCACTTCGCCCGACACCACCGCACCGACGGCCTGCGGCGACCCCTTGAACGGAACGTGGCTCATCTTCGTGCCCGACAGCAGCCCGAACAGTTCGCCGCCCATGTGGTGCGAGGTGCCGTTGCCGCCGGAGGCGAAGGTCAGCTCGCCCGGGCGCTGCTTCGCCAGCGCGATCAGGTCCTTCACCGACTTCACCGGCAGCGAGTTGGACGCGATCAGCACGTTCGGGCTGGAAGCGAGGCTCACCACCGGCGCGAAATCCTTCAGCGCGTCGTACGGGATCTTCGGCACCAGAGACGGGTTGACGCCATGCGAGGCGATCGACCCGACCAGCATCGTGTAGCCATCCGCGGGCGCGCGCATCACGAACTCGGCGGCGACCACGCCGCCACCGCCGACCCGGCTTTCCACGATCACCGGCTGCCCGAGCGCCTTGGAGATCGGCTCTCCGGTGAGACGGGCGACGATGTCGACCGCCGAACCTGGCGCAAGGGTGACGATGAAGCGGATCGGCTTCGCCGGCCAGGCCTGCGCAGCCGCCGGGGCGGACGCGAGGACGAGCGGCGCCAGCAGCGCGACCGCAGCGGCAGTGGCCGGGACGGCGTTGGCACGGACGGGGACCTTCGTTATCGAGCTTGCACGCATTGCAGCTTCTCCTGGGAGTTCAGCGGACCTTCACATGGCCGAGCAGCCCGGCCATCCCGATCATCATCTCGCCGAGATCCTTCAGCGCATTGGTGCGCGGCTGCGCAGCGGTGTGCGGCGTGATGGTGACGTTCGGATAGGCGAGCATCGGGTCGTCGGCCGCCCCCGGCTCGTCGTACGGCGTGTCGAGGCCGAAGCCGCCGAGATGGCCGGAGGCCAGCGCGTCGAGCACCGCGGCGCGCTCGATCAGGTCGGAGCGCGACGAGTTGACCAGGATGCAGCCGGGCTTCATCTGCGCGATGCGGCCACGGTCCAGGATGTGCCGCGTCGAAGCATTGCCCGGCAGTTGCACGCTGACGAAGTCGCTCTGCGCGAGCATCGCTTCGATCGGCGCGTACTCGGCGCCATACACCGCCGCCTCTGCTGCAGGGACCGGGGTGCGTTGCCAGTAGAGCACGCGCATGCCGAGTGCTGCGGCACGGATCGACAGCTCGCGCCCGATCTCGCCGAAGCCGACGATGCCGAGCGTGGATTCGTAGAGCATCCGGATGCCCGGGATGCGCGCCCAGTTCGAGTTGCCCGTGTGGCGGCGGTCATACATCTTCGGCTGGTAGCCGGCCGCCTGCAGCTGCTCCATGCTGAGCAGGCCGTGGGTGATGTGCAGCTTCTTGGCGATGTCGAGCATCAGCGCGATCGAGTGCTCGGCGCAGGCGATGTTCGAACGGCGGCGCTGGGTGGCGACCGGGATGCCGCGCTCGCGGCAGGCCGCCGCATCGATCGCGCGGGTGATCATCCCGTACTTCTGCACCAGCTTCAGGCCCTTGCCCGCGGCCAGCTCTTCCGCACCGACGGCAAGCGATTCGGTGACGATCGCCTCGGCACCCGGCAGCTTCGCACGCAGGTCTTCCTGGGTCTTGGCCGTCACCACGGTGGCCGGATACATCGTGCCGACCTTCGACCGGACATCCTCGCACCAGGCCGGGAAGTCGGCGGTATGCGCGAAGAAATCGATGAACGCATCGGTGCGCTCCTGCGTCGCGGTCGGATCGAGCACGACCTGCAGGATGCGCGGGAACGGGTCGTCTTCGACGACGATCAGCGGCTGGCGGGACTCGGCCATGGTTCGGTTCAACCTTTCTTCGGCGGCAGGGTTTCGAGATCGGCCTCGAGCGCGGTCAGCACCCGGGTCAGCATGTTGTAGGCGGCGACCAGCATCGTCAGTTCGACGATCTGCCGTTCATCGTAATGCGGCTTGAGCGCCGCGAACACCGGGTCGGGCACGATCACCGTGCGCGTCATCGCGTCCATGTAGGCAAGTGCCGCGCGCAGCCGCGGCTCGAACAGTGCCGCCTCGGGCGAGCTTTCGTCGTCCCAGCGTGCATCGAGGTTGCCGAGCGCGGCGACCTGGGCCGGCGTGAAGCCTTCCTCCGGTGCATAGACGCCCGCATGCACGCGGCGAACGTATTCGCAGCCGGTCACCACCGCCACGCGCAGGATCACCAGCTCGCGCAGGAAGCCGTCGAGGTCGGTTTCCCAGCGCAGCGAGGAATTCTGTTCGTACCAGGCCATCGCCGCCGCCGGGCTGTGCAGCATCAGGCGGTAGATCATCGACAGCGTGCCACGGCGCCCGCCACGGATCTTCGTGATCTGCGCGGCGAGTTCGGGATGTTCTTGCTCTTCGATCAGGCTGACCCGGGCCATGGCTGTCTCTGCGGGCGGGAAGGTTCGCTATTATGCCGGTCGATCCAGTCCAACAGAGAGCCCCAGACGATGAAACCCTGCCGCGGTCCCGACGATCATCCGACACGCCCGCAGCAGGCGATGCCCGCGGGCGCCTGCGACAGCCACTGCCATGTGTTCGGCCCGTTCGACCGCTTCCCGCTGTCGCCCACGCGCAGCTTCACGCCCCCGGAGATCCCGTTCGAACGGCTGCGCGGGCTGCACGACTTCCTGGGCATCGAACGCTCGGTGCTGGTGCAGGCGAGCTGCCATGGCAGCGACAACGGCGCGATGCTCGACGCCATCGCGCGCAGCGGCGGCCGCTACCGCGGCGTCGCCATCATCGCGCCGGAGACGACCGACGCCGAACTCGCCGCGCTGCATGCCGGTGGCATCCGCGGCGTGCGCTTCAACTTCGTCGCCCACCTCGGTGGCGCGCCCGACATGGGTTTCTTCTGGAAGACGCTGCAGCGGATCGGCCCGCTCGGCTGGCATGTGCAGATCCACCTCGATGCGGTGGACATCCCGACGCATGCGGACCTGTTCGCGAAGATCGCGATCCCGTTCGTGATCGACCACATGGGGCGGGTGAAGGCCTCCGACGGCGTCGACCATCCGGTGTTCCGGCAACTCGCCGGCCTGCTCGCCGCCAACCCGCTGGCCTGGGTCAAGGTGTCGGGCTCGGAGCGCGTGTCGAGCGCCGGCCTGCCGTTCCATGATGCGACGCCGTTCGTGCGCGCGCTGTACGCCGCCGCGCCGGACCGGACGCTCTGGGGCACCGACTTCCCGCACCCTAACCTCGCCGGCGACATGCCGAACGACGGCGGACTGGTCGACCTGTTCATGCACAACTTCCCGGCCCCGGCGGACCGGCAGCGCATCCTGGTCGACAACCCGGCGCGGCTGTACTGGCAGTGACCTCGACCGATCGGACGACCTAGAGCGGCCGGTCGAAGTGCTCCGGCGTGCCGATGCCGCGCACCCACTTGACCGAGGCCACCTTCCAGCGCGGATCGTTCTGCTGCAGCAGGGCCAGCACACCCTTCAGGTGCGCCGTACCGTAGGTGATGTAGATGCGCGGATTCGGTTCGGCGAGGATCCGCTCGACCAGCTTCACGTTGCGGAAATCGAGCAGCACCCGGTCGATCTGCGCGGCCGGCCGCTCGTTGCGCGGATCGAGCAGCATGCTGAACATGCCGCGGCAGACGAGGCCTGCGAGCTGCTTCTGGCCGGCGGTGCCATTGCGGAACATGTTCAGGACGGCGTCCAGCGGCCCCCCGTCCGCATCGCCGGTTGCCGCCTGCGCGCGCTTGCGACTGGCCTCGGCGGCGAAGGACGCGTCGCTGGCGACCAGCCGGTCGAACTCGGCCTTCATCTCTGCCGTGGTCACGTCGGCGGTCAGATGCCGCTGCGGCCGCTCCTTCATGTCGGCGACCAGGGGCTCGAACCAGTCGAGCTGGAACGCAAGCCCGCAGGCGCCAGCCATCTCCTTGTGGCTCGCGGACAGGTCCTTGCCGCCAGCCAGCGTGTCGGAGAACCAGCGGTCGGCCTCCGCCGTGGACGGCTGCACGCCCTCGTAGAAGAGCCGGTAGCCAGCCGCGAGCGCGACCTCGAGGTCATACACCACCGACTTGTAGAACCCCTCGGACCCGATGTGCAGCATGCCCTGGAAGACCACCGTCTTCTCGCCGTTGGACAGCGTCGCCTGCGGCAGGATCAGCGGGGCTGCCTCCACGCGGTACGAGAGGTAGTAGACCGGTGCGCCGACGGCAGTCCCGACCAGCAGGATCGACACGAATGAACAGCGCAGCCAGCTGCCCAGGCTCGAGCCCGCATGCTGCCCGCGGCGCCGGCGCCATGCGCGCAGCACCAGGAACACCGGCAGCGCCAGCAGCAGCGCCACCAGGGCCAGCAGCGCCAGCACCCATCCGGGCAACTGGGCCAGCACCGGCAACCCGAGCAGGAAGGCCGCCACGAGCAGGAACCAGCCGATCGCCGACAGACCGATGCGCAGGCGCTCGCCGGGCCCGGCCTGCCGGAAGCGGGCCTCGTGCCCGTAACGTGCGTATTCGCTCATCGGGTGAAAGTATCGCAGTTAGCCGGGTATCACCGGCGGACGATCAGGCAGGCGTGATCCCCGTCGCCTTGATCACCTTGCCCCACTTCTCGACCTCGCTGCGCACATAGGCGGCGAATGCGTCCTGCGTGCCGCCGCGCGGATCGAAGCCCAGGGTGACCAGGCGATCGCGCACCTCGGGCAGCTTGAGCGCGAGGTTCAGTTCCTCGTTCAGCCGGCGCCCGAGCGCGGGCGGCAGGTTCGGCGGGCCGAACACGCCGATCCATGAACTGTTCTCGAAGTCGGCCAGGCCGGCCTCCTTCAGCGTCGGCACGTCCGGCAGCAGCGGCATGCGGGTGCGCGCGGCCACGGCCAGCACGCGCAACGTATTGGCCTTGATCTGGCCGAAGGCCGTCGGGATGGTCGTGACTGCCATGTCGACCTGCTGCGCCACGGTGGCCGACACGGGTGCGACGCCGCCGGCGAAGGGCACATGTACCGGGTCGAGGCCCGGCATCGGACGGAACACGAACTCGGCAGTGAGGTGCTCGGTGGTACCGACGCCGGCGGTGGCAAAGGTGAAGCGCCCGCCCTTGGTGACCTTGATGAATTCCGCCAGCCCCTTCGCCGGGCTGGACGCATGCACCGCGAAGATCGTCGGCGTGCTGGCGGCATTGATGATCGGCGTCAGGCCGCGCGAAGGGTCGACCGCGTCCTTGCCGACGGTCGCATTGACCGACACCGCGGTGGTCGTCACCAGCAGCGTATGGCCATCGGGCTGGGCGGCGCTGACGATCTTCGCGCCGAGTGCGCCGGCGGCGCCGGGACGGTTGTCGACGATCACCTGCTGCCCCAGCCGCTCGGACAACCGGCTGCTCAGCGTGCGCGCGATGGTGTCGGCGATGCCACCGGCACCGAAGGCGACCACCAGCCGCACCGGCCGCGACGGATACGAGGCCTGCGCGAGCAGCGGTGCGGCCTGGCCCGCAAGGACTGCACCGGCCGCGGCACCGAGCAGACGGCGGCGTCCGGGCAGCAGGCCGCGGGAAGCATCCTGCGGGCGGTCGTGGTCCTGCTCGCGATGCTCGTTCATGCCTGCTTCCCCCTGGTACCGTTCTCGATCAGCGCATAGAGCTGCGCGGGCGTGATCGGCGTCTGGTTGATGCGCACCCCGAACGGCGACAGCGCGTCCTCGATCGCCGACATGATGGCCGGCGTCATCGGGATCACCCCGCATTCGCCGACACCCTTGACGCCAAGCGGGTTGCCCGGCGTCGGTGATTCGCGGTGGAACAGTTCCATGCGCGGCATCTCGGTCGAGGTGACCAGCAGGTACTCGCCCAGGTTGGTAGTGACGGGCTGTGCGTTCTCGTCATAGCCCATCCATTCGAACAATGCATTGCCGATGCCGTGCGCGATGCCACCGGCAAGCTGGCCGTCGATCACCATCGGATTGATCATGCGCCCGGCATCGTGCACGAACACCAGCCGGTGGATCTGCACGCCGCCGGTCTCGGGATCGACCTCGAGTTCGACCACCGCCGAGCCGCTCGAGAACGCCATGTCGTCGATCAGCACCTGCTCGGTCGCCTCGAGGCCGGCGGTCACGCCCGCCGGCAGCGAGTAGCCCGCGGTCCCGACCAGCGAGCGCGAGACCGCGCCGAGTTCGATGCGGCGTGACGGCTGCCCGTTGACCACCACTTCATTGCCGACGATCTCGAGCTCGGCCTCCGTCGCCTTGAGCAGCACGGCTGCGACCTTCAGCACCTTGGCGCGCACGTTCTGGGCCGCCACATGCGCGGACGAACCGGCGACCACCGTCTGCCGGCTGTTCGAACCACCCAGGCCCATCGCGGTGGCCGCGGTGTCACCGGTAGTCACGGTGATGTTCGACAGGTCGCGCCCGAGCTGCTCGGCCACCACCTGCGACAGCATGGTGCGCGTGCCCTGCCCCATGGCCGCAGCACCGGCATACACATGCACCTTGCCCGACGGCCCGATGCGCACGGTCACCGATTCGAACGGGCCGCGGCCGGTGCCCTTGACGAAGTTCGACAGCCCGATGCCGAGGTAACGACCTTCGGCACGCGCCTTCGCCTGCCGTTGCGGAAAGCCGTCCCAGTCGGCACGCTGCAGCGCCTCGGCGAAGCAGGCCGGAAAGTCGCCGCTGTCGAGCGTCACCCACTGGCCGCCACGCGCCTTGAGCTGGGTGCGGTAAGGCATCTTCTCCGGCGGGATCATGTTGCGCCGGCGCACCTCCGCGCGGTCGAGCTTCAGTTCGCGCGCGACGCGGTCGAGCAGCCGTTCCATCACGAAGGTGCCCTGCGGATGCCCGGCGCCGCGCACCGGCGTCACCGGCACCTTGTTGGTCAGCGCCACCTTCACGTTCATCGCGTAGTGCGGGATCTCGTAGCCCAGCGGCACGTTCTCGGCCGAGTTGTGCGCGAGGTTGATGCCGCGCGCGGTGTAGGCGCCATGGTCGTGCACGATCGAGCCGCGGATGCCGAGCACGCGCCCGTCGTCGCCCACCGCGACTTCGGTGTCCCAGTACTGGTCACGTTCCTGGGTGGTGGCGATGAAATGCTCGCGCCGGTCCTCGATCCACTTCACCGGCCGGCCGTACAGGCGTGCGGCCAGCGTCACGCAGATCTCTTCCGGGTAGGTGACCAGCTTCGGCCCGAAGCCGCCGCCGACATCCGGCGTCGCGACGCGGATCTGGTTCTCGTGCAGGCCAAGGATCTCGCAGATCACCCGCATCGCGGCATGCGGCATCTGGGTGGAGGTCCACAGCGTGGTGCGGTCCTCGAGCGCGTCGTGGCGCGCGACACAGCCTCGGCATTCGATCGAATGGCTGCCGCCGCGATGCTGCCAGAACGACTCCTTGAATACATGCTTCGCTTCGGCGAACACGCGCTCGGCCTCGCCGTAGGTCATGTCGAACTCGGCGAGCAGGTTGTGCGGCGACTCGCGGTGCACCAGCGGCGCATCGGCCGCCAGTGCGGCGCGGCAGTCGGACACCGCAGGCAGCGGATCGAAGTCCACCTCGACCAGGGTCGCGGCGTCCTCGGCGATGTAGCGGCTGTCGGCGAGCACAATCGCGACCGGCTCGCCGACATGCACCGCCTCGTCGGCGGCCAGCACCTGCCGGTTGTGGTCCTGCTTGTAGTGCGAACTGGGCAGGCCGACCACCAGCCGGTCGGTGGCGAAATGCGGCCGGAAGTCTTCGTAGGTGTAGACCGCATGCACCCCGGGCAGCGCGAGGGCGGCCGAGACATCGATGCTGCGGATCGCGGCATGGGCATGCGGGCTGCGCACGAAGGCGGCCTGCAGCAGGCCGGGCATGTGGATGTCGTCGACGAAACGGCCGCGGCCGGTGATCAGCGCATCGTCTTCCAGGCGCGGGATGCTGGCGCCGATCAGGCTGTCGCCGGGCCGCGACGGATCGATGATCGCGCTCATCGGGTGCTCCCTGCCACGGCAGCACTGCGCATCGACTTTGCCGCGGCGAGCGTCGCATCGACGATCGCCTGATAGCCGGTGCAGCGGCACAGGTTGCCGGAGATCGCCACCCGCACTTCGGCCTCGCTCGGATCGGGATTGTCGTTGAGCAGTTCGACCAGCGTGGTCAGCATGCCCGGCGTGCAGAAGCCGCACTGCAGGCCGTGCAGGTCCTTGAATGCCTGCTGCAGCGGATGCAGCGCGCCATCGGCGGCCGCGATGCCTTCGACCGTCGTCACCTCGCGGCCGTTCGCCTGCACCGCGAGCATCAGGCAGCCGCGGGTGGAGCGGCCGTCGACCAGCACCGTGCAGGCGCCACACACGCCGTGTTCACAGCCGAGGTGGGTGCCGGTGAGTTCGAGCTGGTGGCGCAGGAAGTCGGCGAGCGTATGGCGTACGTCGACGGTCGCCTGCACCGCCTTGCCGTTGACCTTCAGCGCGATGGCGCGGGAGAGCGTTGAATCCATGGCAGACCTTCGTTCAGTGCGCAGCCGCGCCGGTGGGGGATGCAGGTGCGCCGATGCTCGCCAGCGCGGCTTCGAGCGCGCGCCGGGACATGACCACTGCCAGCTGCTGCCGGTAGGACGCCGGCGCATGCACGTCCTCCATCGCTTCGATCGAGCGACAGGCCTCGGTGACTTCGCGGAACAGCGCAGCCGAGGCGACCTGCCCGACCAGCGCCCGCTCGACCGTGCCCACGCGCACCGGCGCCGGGCCGATGCCGCCCAGCGTGACCGAGGCGCGGGTGATCCGGCCGCCGGCATCGACCACCAGCAGCGCGGCGGCGAGCACCACCGCATAGTCGCCATGGCGACGCGCGAACTCGACGAACCCGTGCCCATGGCCTTCCGGCCAGTCGGGCAGCTCGACATGGGTGAGCAGTTCGTCGGGTTCGATCGACGGCGTCATGTACCCCGCCGGGAAATCCGCGAACGCCAGGGTCCGGGTGCCGCGTGCGCTCTGCACCGTGAGCGTCGCATCGAGCGCCGCGCACACCGATGGCAGTTCAGCCGACGGATCGAGCTGGCAGAGCGAACCGCCGATCGTGCCGCGGTTGCGCGTCTGCCGGTGGCCGACCCACTGGATCGCATCGGCCAGCAGCGGACAGCGTGCACGCACCACCGGCGAATACTCGAGGTCGCGCTGGCGGGTCATCGCGCCGATGCGCAGCGCGCCCGGCTGCGCATCGATCGCCGACAGCGCCGACACGCGCCCCAGGTCGACCAGGTGGTCGGGCATCACGAAGCGCATGTTGAGCATCGGCATCATCGACTGGCCGCCGGCGAGCAGCCGGGCGTTGTCGAGTGTCGCCATCAGCGTGCAAGCCTCTTCGACGGTCTGCGGGTCGTGATAGGCAAAGGCGGGCGGTTTCATCGGCAGGTCATCGAAGCAGGGTGCAGGGGCAGAACGGTCGTCATTGCAGGTCGATGCGGATATCGGCATCGCGGGTGAGCTTGATCCACTTCGCATACTCGGATTTCAGGAAGCCGGCGAAGGCGTCGCTGGCCATGAAGTTGGGTTCCGCGCCGAGCTTTGCCAGGCTGTCCCGGACCTCGCCCGACTGCAGCGCGGTCTCGATTTCGCGCGCGAGCAGCCTGACCGTCGGGGCCGGCGTGCCGGCGGGTGCGAGCACGCCGGTCCATAGCGCAACCTCATAGCCGGGCACGCCGGATTCGGACAGCGTCGGCACGTCCGGCAGCAGGGGCGAGCGGCGCAGCGTGGTCATCGCGAGCGCGCGCACCCGCCCGGACCGAACCAGCGGCGCAGCCGCAGGCGTAGTGTTCATGCCCGCCTGCAGGGTACCGGCGAGCAGGTCCGGCAGTGCGAGCACCGCGCCCTTGTAGGGCACATGCAGCATGCGCGTCCCGGTCAGCGCATTGAACAGCGCCATCGCGAGGTGCGAGGTCGTGCCGCTGCCTGCGGAACCGAACGCCAGCTCGCCGGGCCGCCGGCGCGCCAGCGCGATCAGTTCCACCGCATTGGCCACCGGCAGCGCCGGATGC
>JBIITW010000160.1:0-11067 GCA_044340265.1 Burkholderiales bacterium
GCTGCCGCGCTGGTGTTCGGTGACCGCCGCGCGGCCGAAGCCACGCTCGAGGGCCTGCGCACCCAACCCAACGTGCTCGGCGCCATCGTTCATGATGCGGCGGGAACCGTGTTCGCGACCCATGGCTGGCCGCATTCCGGCGGCAGCTCCGCGCTGACCGTGGCGCGTCCGATCATCGCCGGCGGCGAGCGGGTCGGCCGGATCGTGATCGTCGCCGACAACTCGCCCTTCTGGCGCGAGCTGGGCGTGCGGCTTGCCACGCTGACCGGCGGCCTGCTGATCGCCTTCAGCATCGCGATCATGCTGGCAAGCCGGCTGCAGCAGGCCGTGTCCGGCCCGGTGCAGCAACTGGCCCGCGTGATGCGGGGCTATGCGGTGGATCCACGCCACGGTACGCGCATCGAACGCCAGTCGGACGACGAGATCGGTACCCTGATCGACGGCTTCAACGAGATGCTGGCGCAGATCGAGGTGCGCGATGCCGCATTGCAGTCGAGTCGCGACCGACTGGAGGCGCAGGTCGTCGAACGCACGGCGCAGCTGCAGCACGCGAAGGAAGTGGCCGAGGCCGCGAACCGGGCCAAGTCACAATTCCTGGCCAACATGAGCCACGAGATCCGCACGCCGATGAATGGCGTTGTCGGGATGACCGAGCTGCTGCTCGATACGCGGCTCGATGCCGAGCAGCGTGACTTCGCGCAACTGGTGCGCAAGTCGGCCGACAACCTGATGCGGGTGATCAACGACGTGCTCGACTTTTCGAAGATCGAGGCGGGAAAGCTCGAGATCGAAGCGATCGCGTTCTCCCCGGCGGAAGCCGCCCGCCATGTCGTGGCGCTGTTTTCCGAGGCTGCCGGGCGGCACCGGCTGGACCTGAAGCTGGATGTCGATCCTGCATTGCCGGCCTTGCTCATGGGCGACCCGCATCGGGTCCAGCAGATGCTCAGCAACCTGGTGAGCAATGCGATCAAGTTCACGCCGTCCGGCACCGTGCGGCTTGCCCTGCGCCGGCTCCCGCCGGATTCCGGAAGCGCGTCCGGTGCCTGGATCGCGGAGGTGTTCGACGAAGGTGTCGGCGTGCCTGCCGCGGCGCGCGATCGCCTCTTCCAGGCGTTCTCCCAGGCCGACGGCTCGACGACGCGGCGCTACGGCGGGACCGGCCTGGGCCTGGCGATCGTCCGGCAACTGGCGGAGCTGATGGGTGGCGACGTCGGCTTCGACAGCGAGGAGGGAAGGGGCTCGCGGTTCTGGTTCCGGCTGCCGTTGCGAGTGGCCGAGGTGCAGTCGCCCGCGCTGCCGGGCGCCGAGGGCGAGGCCGGCCCCGGGAGCGACAGCGCGACCACGGCCGCAAGCCGCGCACGGATCCTCGTGGCGGAGGACAACCCGATCAACCAGAAGGTGATCGGGGCCCTGCTGTCACGCGTGGGCATGACGGTGGAGATGACCTGCAACGGCCATGAAGCCGTCCAGGCATGGCTTGCCCGCCGCCACGACCTGGTGCTGATGGACTGGCAGATGCCGGAGCTGGACGGCCTCGAAGCGACGCGCCTGATCCGGCAGCATGAGGCCGAGGAAGGCGCGGGCGGGCGCACGCCGGTGGTCGGGCTCACTGCGAACTCGATGCAGGGCGATCGCGAGGCCTGCATCGCCGCCGGGATGGACGATTACCTGGCCAAGCCGATCACCCGCGCGGCGCTGGAGGCGATGCTGGCCCGCCGGCTTCCCCCTCCAGTTCGCGCGGACGGATGATGCTGAACACGAGCAGCGCGGCGAGCATCAGGACCGCGATAGAGGCGAAAGCTGCGGTCCAGCCGGCTGTCGACATCCCGCCGGACAGGTCGAGCACGAAGCCGACCAGCAGCGGACCGACGAAGCCGCCGGCGTAGCCGAGCATCGAGTGGATCGCCAGCGTGGCACCGCGCCGGGCGGGGTCGGCGGTGCCGGCACTGCCAGCGGTCAGCGACGATGAGTCCAGCCATGCCACCATGCCCCAGAGGAACACCAGCCCGACGGCGACCAGATAGCTGCCGCTGCCCAGCCAGCCGATGCTGCCGGCGAGCAGGGCCGACCCGCCCATGGCCAGCGTGACCAGTCGGCGTCGTCCGATCCGGATCGAGGCTTCGTTGCCGATGATGCTGGTCAGTGTGCCGGCCAGTGCGAGCAGCGTCAGCACCGTCGTCGGTGCCAGGGCGGCCGGCGCGCCGCCGGCGGCCAGCGCGACATAGCCGAGGAAGGCCACGCCCCAGCCCCGGATCGCGTTCATCTCCAGCGTGTGGACGCAGTAGGCGAGCGCATAGGCCATCGCAGACCGGTTCGCCAGTACCGGGCGGAAGTCGTAGAGCGAGCCACCATCGGCCGGCTTCAGTGGCACCTCGCGCCGTTCCTGCGCCGGTACACGCCATGCAACGAGGATCCAGGCGAGTGCCGCCGTGCCGGCGACGATGACGAATGCGATGCGCCATCCGAACAGATCGTCGAGAAGGTCGGCACAGGCGAAAGACGCCGCCCCCGATACGCCGATCGACGCGGCATGGCCGGTCACAGCGCGCGACATCAGCCGGCGGTCGACACGGTCGGCCAGCAGCTTGAGGCCGGTCATGTAGGTGCCGGCCCAGCCGATGCCGGTCAGCGCGCGCAGCAGCAATGCCGACCAGAAGCCATCGGCCAGCCAGCCGAACAGCAGGTGGCCGGCGACCGTGCAGCCGACGCCAAACAGGTAGACGCGCTTCGGATCGACCCGGTCGGTGAGGGTGACCAGCACCGGCACCGCCAGCATGTAGGCGCCGTAGAACGCTGCGGTGATCCAGCCGGCTTCGCTGTTGGACAGCGACCAGCGCTGCATCATGCCGGGCAGCAGCGCCGGCCAGAAGAAGGCGCCGATCTGCACCAGCACCTGCGCGAAGCACACCAGCGCGACCAGCTTCGCCAGGGAACGCGGATCGGGCGCCGGAGACGCGCTCACGGGTGCGGGGCTCACGGGTAATGCGCTGACGCGCGGCTTGCCACGCCATCGACCTGATCGGCCGAAGTGGCGGAGAGAGAGGGATTCGAACCCTCGATACGGCTTTTGACCGTATACCCGCTTTCCAGGCGAGCGCCTTCAACCACTCGGCCATCTCTCCGCTGTCGTTGCTGCCGTCCGTTGCTGCCGGACCATGCGCGGCCGGAACCTGCCGCGACCGCGGATGATACGCCAGCCGCGCCCGTCCTTGCTAACATCGACCGCATGAATGCGATCGACGTGCACACCCATATCGTCCCGGAGAAGTTCCCGGCCTACATCGGACGCAACCTGGACGTGCCCTGGCCCTCGATGGCACCGGCCCATGCCTGCCACTGCCACGTGATGATCCGCGGCAAGGTGTACCGTACGGTCCACCGCAGTACCTTCACGCTGGAAGACCGGCTCGCCGACATGGACCGCACCGGCATCGCGCTGCAGTGCCTGTCGCCAATGCCGGAATTGCTCTCCTACTGGCTGCCTGCCGAGGACGCGCAGGTGCTGTGCCGCTACCTCAACGACGAGATCGCGGCCATGGTGTCGCGCCATCCGGCGCGCTTCGCCGGGCTGGGCTGCGTGCCGCTGCAGGATGTCGACCGCGCACTGGCCGAACTCGACTACCTGGTCGACGTGCTGAAGTTCCCGGGCGTGGAGATCGCCAGCCATGTGAACGGCGTTTCGATCGGTGATGCCCGCTTCGAACCGTTCTTCGCGGCGGTGGAGGCTAAGGGTGCCTGCGTGTTCGTGCATGCGCTGCGTCCGGCGGGCAAGGAGCGCAATGTCGGCAGCTTCTCGGAGCAGGCGGTCTGCTTCCCGGCCGACGTGGCGCTGGCCGCGGCCTCGATGGTCACCGGCGGCATCGCGGAGCGCCACCCCGGCCTGCGCCTGTGCTTCAGCCATGGCGGTGGCGCCTTCGTCGGCATGGTGCCCAGGCTGTCCCGTGCCTGGCACCTGAACAAGCCGGCCCGCGATTCGCTGCCGCGCGATCCGCTCGAGTATGCGAAGCGCTTCTGGTACGACAGCATCATGTTCGACCCCGGGCTGATCGAGCTGGTCGCGTCGCGCTTCGGCGCGAGCCAGGTGGTGGCGGGCAGCGACTATCCGTTCACGCTCGGCGATCCGGATCCGGTGAAGACGCTCGGCAGCACGCAGGTCGATGCGGCGACGCTGCAGGGATTCTTCCGGGACAACGCGCTACGGTTCCTGGGCAGGGCCTGAGACGGGGCGGGGCGCCGGATTGGCAAACGGTACGGCCGGAAGTGCGGATTTTTTCACGGCGCTGTCAGCTTCAACCCGCTAACATCCATCGGTCACTTTCTCTGGTGTGCGCCGTCCTGCAAGGATGCGGCCACCAGGCCCCCCAGATGGAGCTTCCCAGCATGAACCGCACCCTTGCCGCCGCCCTTGCTACCGCCAGCCTCGCCCTCGCCGGGCCCGCGGGCGCCGCCACCGTGTTCAGCGACAATTTCAACACCGAGACGCTCGCCACGAACGGTTCGCTGTCGAACTGGAACATCTCGAACGGCACGATCGACGTGATCGGGGGGCTCTCGTTCTTCAATTTCTACCCGGGCAACGGCAACTATCTCGACCTCGACGGCAGCACGAACAACGCCGGCCGGATCGAGACCAAGCTGCCGTTGGCCTTCACCATCGGCCAGACCTACACGCTGAGCTTCAGCTTCGGCCGCAATGGGGGCAATACCGAGTCGATGACCTACGGCGTCACCGGCGGCAACCTGTCGCAGGTGTTCACGCTGCAGCAGAGCGGCACGGTGCCGTTCTCGTCGTTCTCGATCGACTTCGTCGCGACTTCGGCCAGCGGCAACATCTTCTTCGACCACGCCGGCGGCGACAACCAGGGCATCGTGCTCGACAACGTGCTGCTGGCTTCGGTCGGCACCGCGGTGGTGCCGGTGCCTGCGGCCCTGCCGCTGCTGCTCACCGGGCTGATCGGCCTGGGCGCCATCGCACGGCGCCGCAAGGCCTGAGCGTTCAGTCCCTGCCTGCGGCGCGCCCCCGGCCGCCGCAGGCGTGCATCGCCCTCCGAAGCGGATCGCTCAGCGCATCGCCCTGAGCTTCAGCGCGGCCTCGCTCTCGGCGCACAGCGCCGCAGGGTCCGCCAGTCCGCGCGCCTGCGCGGCATGCAGCACCGGCAGCAGCAGCTGCGCGGTGGCCTGCGCGTCGCCCAAAGCATGGTGGCGCTCGCAGTCAGCGATGCCGAAGCTCGCCAGCCAGTCGTCGAGCGACACCGGCGCCTTCCCGCCCGGGCCCTGCCGTCCGGGCAGCAGCAGGGGCGCGACCACCGCGAGGTCGATCCATCCGCGCAGCAGCGGCGCTGGGTGCCCATGCACACGCAGGGTGCGCTCGATCATCCGGCGGTCGAAGCCGGCATGGAAGCCGACTGCCCAGCGGCCGTCGCACCAGCGTTCGAACGCGGCCAGTGCCGCGGCCGGATCCTCGCCGGCGGCCTGCTCGCCAGTGCCGACGCGATGGATCAGGATATCCTCGCCGATGGTCGGTGCCGACTGGCGCAGCACCGCGTAGAACGCATCCGCGGTCTCGACCCGGCCGTCGTGCACGCCGACCGCGCCGATCGTGAGCAGCCGGTCGTGGGCGGTGTCCAGGCCCGAGGTCTCGGTGTCGATCACCGCGTAACGGGGCGGCGAGACGGCGCCGTCCGGCGGGTTGCGGCGAAGCAGGCGGTCGAGCCAGCGCATCGATTCGCTCAGACCTGGTAGTCGGCGGCCAGCCGCTGCTGCAGCCGGCGCGCCTGGACCAGCGCCTCCTTCAGCACGCGGCGGTCGAACGTGTTCAGCGCATCCGGCAGTACCGCGTTCGGGTTTCCGGCCACGCCGGCCGGATCGCCGAACTGCAGCCGCAGGCGCAGCTGTTGCAGGATGTGGAAGGCGTCGATCGCAGCCTCTGCCTCGTCGGGCGGCAGCACGCCGCGCTCGGCGAGCGCGTGCAGGCGGGCGGCGGTGCCGGTCTCGGCGATGCCGTGGGCGAGCGCGAGGATGCGTGCCGCATCGACGAAGATGCGCGCGCCGTGCAGCTTAAGGTCGATCGCGTCCGGCCGCTCGCCGCGGCCGCTGCCGGTGAGGCCGCCGAACCAGCCCAGCGGTGGACGGGTCTCCAGCGCGTTGCGCGCCATCGCCTGCAGGAAGGCCTTGCGCGAAGGCGCGGCCTCGGCAAGCCCGTCGCGCAGCGCGATGACCAGGGGCGGGGCAGCACCGATCGGCCGCAGGTCGAAGAAAATGCTGGCTGCGAGCAGTGCCTGCGGCACCGGGTTGCGCAGCCAGTCGTCGAACAGCGCACGCCATTCATCGACCGACAGGCACCAGCGCGCGTTGCCGGCCATGATTTCGCCACGGCACAGCGGGAAGCCGCAGCGATCGAGCGCCGCGTTCGCAGCCTGCGCGAACGCGACCAGCCGCGCCCGCAGCGGTTCGATGTCCGCCGTGCCCGCGGGCGGCACGAACGCGATGCCGTTGTCCTGGTCGGTGGCGATCGTCTGCTCGCGCCGGCCTTCGCTGCCGAGCGCGATCCAGGCGAACGCGACGTCGTCGAGCGCATGCGTTTCCGCGACCAGCGCCAGCACCCGCTGCACGACACGATCGTTCAGCTCCGACACGAAGCGGGTCAGCGGCTCGGCGGCGACGCCCTGCGCCAGCAGGTTGCGCGCGAGCACGCGGATGTCGCCGGCCCCGGCGGCCAGCGCCTCGATGTCGCCGGCGCCGTCGATGCGCTGCGCGACGCGGAAGAACGACACCCGCTGCAGCGCGAACACGTCGCGCTGCGACACCACGCCGGCGAAGCGTCCGTCGCGCACCACGACCACATGGCGGATCGAATGTCGCACCATGCACAGCACCGCATCGCCGACGGTCGCATCGTGCGCCAGCGCGTGCACGCCCGCAGTCATCAGCGCCGAGATCGGTGCCGCACGATCGAGGCGATCGAGTGCCGCACGGTCGACCACGTCGCGCTCGGTGAAGATGCCGACCGGACGCGTGTCTGCGTCGACCACCACCATGCAGCCGATGCGCTCGCGGCGCATCGTGTCGAGCACGCTCGCGACCGGCGTGTCGGGCATGCAGCCGAGCGGCGCGCGGCCGATCAGTTCCGACAGCGCAGTGGTCATCGACTGCTCGCCGCTGGAGGCCTCGTTGTAGCGCGCCTGCAGCGCTGAGCGCGACTGCTCCAGCATCGCGCGCAGCCGCTGCGAACAGAACGCCTGCAGCGGCGGGCTCTCGGCGACCACCGCGCGGAAGGTTTCGCCATCGATCTCGTGGCAGAACACATCGCCGATCGCGCGGTAGGTAAAGGCGACCGGGCGGCGGTCCAGCACCGCGGTCACCGGGAACAACTCGCCCGCCTGCAAGGGTTCGTCCGCGTCACCCGGATTCGCCCAGGCGGAGGGCACCTGGCGCTCGACCCGGCCGCGCTGCACGATCAGCACATGCGTCGGCGGGCCGTCGTCGGGGGAGAGCAGGATGTCACCGGGCGGGCAGTAGCGGATGCGGGCGGCCGCGGCGAGGCGCGCGACGTGGGCCGCCTCCATGCGGTCGAAGGGGGGATGGGTGCGCAGGAAGGCGACGGTGGCGCCTGCCAGTGTGGCAGCGGCGGAAGCGGGCACTTCGGTTGCATCAACCATGGCCATGCTCCTCGGTTGCGTCTTCGCCTCGCAGCCTGCGGACAGGTCGTTTATCGCCCGACCTGTCCGTCCAGCGCATGACCGGTCTCGCGCTGGCTGCGCAGGGCGAGACCGACGACGGTGTGCGCAGGCCCCAGGCAGTGGTGGCGCGACGCAGCCGTGCCTGCGCTATCGCGCCTGCTTCAACTGCTCCAGTATCGCCGGATTCTCCAGCGTCGACACATCCTGCGTGATCTCCTCGTTCTTCGCGAGCGAGCGCAGCAGCCGGCGCATGATCTTCCCCGAGCGCGTCTTCGGCAGGTTGTCCCCGAAGCGGATCTCGTCCGGCTTGGCGATCGGACCGATCTCGTGCGCCACCCAGTCGCGCAGCTTCCTCGCGAGTGCCTCGATCGCCTCGCCTTCCGGCCGCTGGCCCTTGAGCACGACGAACGCGCACACCGCCTCGCCCTTGATCTCGTGCGGCTTGCCGACCACTGCGGCCTCGGCCACCAGCGGGTTGGCGACCAGTGCCGACTCGATCTCCATCGTGCCCAGCCGGTGGCCCGACACGTTCAGCACGTCATCGATCCGGCCCATGATCCAGAAATAGCCGTCGAGGTCGCGGTTGGCGCCATCGCCGGCCAGGTAGTACTTGCCCTGGAAGTCGTCCGGGTAATAGGCCTTCCTGTATCGATCCGGGTTGCCCCAGATAGTGCGGATCATCGACGGCCACGGCCGCTTGATCACCAGGATGCCGCCCTTGCCGTTCTCGACGTCATGTCCGGTCTCGTCGACGATCGCCGCCATGATGCCGGGCAGGGGCAGGGTGCACGAGCCGGGCTTGGTCGGGACGACGCCGGGCAGCGGCGTGATCATCTGTCCGCCGGTCTCGGTCTGCCACCAGGTGTCGACGATCGGGCAGCGTTCCTGGCCGACCGTGCGGTGGTACCAGATCCAGGCTTCCGGGTTGATCGGCTCGCCGACGCTGCCGAGCAGGCGCAGGCTGGACAGGTCGTACTTCGTCGGCAGGTCGCCGCCGGCCTTGATCAGCGAACGGATCGCGGTCGGGGCGGTGTAGAAGATGGTGACCTTGTGGTCCTGGATCATCTTCCAGAAGCGCCCGGCGTCGGGATACGTCGGAACGCCCTCGAAGATCACCTGGGTCGCACCGACGGCCAGCGGGCCGTAGCAGACATAGGTGTGGCCGGTGACCCAGCCGACGTCGGCGGTGCACCAGAACACGTCGTCGGGCTTGTGGTCGAAGGTCCAGCGCATGGTGAGCGCCGCATGCATCAGGTAGCCGCCGGTGGCGTGCTGAACGCCCTTCGGGGTGCCGGTCGAGCCGGAGGTGTAGAGGATGAACAGCGGATGTTCGGCATCCACCCATTCGGGCTCGCAGGCGTCGGGCTGTCCCTGCTCGACATCGTGCCACCAGCGGTCGCGGGCGCCATCGAATGCGACCGGCGTGCCGGTACGCCGGTACACGACGACATTCTTCACGCTGTCGCAGCCGCCCAGCGCGAACGCCTCGTCGACGGTGGGCTTGAGCGGGATCTCGCGGCCGCCGCGCATCTGTCCGTCGGCGGTGATCACCGCGACCGCGCCGGCGTCGAGGATGCGCTCATGCAGGCTCTTCGCGGAGAAGCCGCCGAACACCACCGAATGCGTGGCGCCGATGCGCGCGCAGGCCTGCATCGCGACCACGGCCTGCACCGACATCGGCATGTAGACGATCACCCGGTCGCCGCGCGCGATGCCCAGCGACTTCAGCCCATTGGCGAAGCGGCACACCCGCTGGTGCAGTTCCCGGTAGGAGACATGGCTGACCTGGCCGTCGTCGGCCTCGAACACGATCGCGGTCTTGTCCGGCTGGGTGCCCAGGTGGCGGTCCAGGCAGTTCCAGGACGCATTGAGCGTGCCGTCCTCGAACCACTTGAAGAACGGTGCGTTCGATTCGTCCAGTACCTTGGTGAACGGTTTCTTCCAGCCGATGTGCTCGCGCGCCTGCCGTGCCCAGAACCCTTCGTAATCGCGCTCTGCCTCGGCGCACAACGCGCGGTAGGCGTCCATGCCGGAGATCGTCGCGCTGCCGGCGAACGTGGCGGGCGGCGGGAAGAGGCGGGTTTCGTTGAGGACGGATTCGATCGTCGACATGGTGTTCCTCCTGGACGGCCGGCAGGGCAAACGGACGGGCAAACGGAAGGGGTCCGCCGGCTGTGTTTTGCTGGGTGTTTCTGGGTGTTGTTATGGCGAAGATGGAATCATTATTCGCCCGGGCTGTAAAGCGGTACACTTGAACCTTAATGGCGGGCCTCCCCGCATTGCAGCGTGGTGAACCTGGTCAGGTCCGGAAGGAAGCAGCCACAGCTACTCACTGCAAGTGCCGGGGGTCAGGCTCGCCACCCCTTTTCCGATGCGCGGGCGTCTCCCGTGCACGTCGTGTTCCGGCCTGACAGCGTATCGATGCAGCGGGTTACCAGACAAGCGGCGATGCCGGCGATCGCCGCCACGGCGGCGGGCGCAGTGCTCGCAGTATTGCTCGCCGCGGCGGCCACGCCGGTGCGGGCGGTGGACGGGGTCACGGTCGAGACCGGCCGTTCGACGTCCAGCGACACCGATGTTGCGGTCGTCCGTGTCGGCCTGCGCCGGGACTGGGCTGCGCGCCCGTTCAGTGCCGGCGGCTGGTACCTCGGCGGCTACTGGGACCTTGCCGCGGGCTACTGGCGAAACGAGTCGGAGGCGCTCATCCGGACCTCGAACGACCTCGTCGAGGCGAGCCTGACGCCGATGCTGCGCTGGCAGCCGGAGGGCCATCCCGATTTCCACCCGTTCATCGACGCGGGGCTGGGGGTGCATGCGCTGAGCGGCGATTCGATCACCCTCTTTCGCGACCTGTCCGGCCATGTGCTGTTCGGCAGCGTGCTGGGCTTCGGGCTGCGGCTGGGCGCGAAGGGCGAGTACGAGATCGCGTATCGTGTGCAGCATCTGTCCAACGGCGGCCTGCGGCAGCCGAACTCGGGCATCAACCTGCAGTCCCTGCGGCTGCACTACCACTTCTGACGAGCCGGCCACGATGACAGGTCTGACCCAGGCACTGGCGCGCAAGTGGCGGCCGAAGGGCTTCCCGGAACTCACCGGGCAGGAGCATGTGGTGCGCGCGCTGGCCAATGCGCTCGACCGGGGGCGGCTGCACCATGCATGGCTGTTCACCGGCACCCGCGGCACCGGCAAGACGACGCTCGCGCGCATCCTGGCCAAGGCGCTCAACTGCGAACGCGGCGTGTCCAGCACGCCCTGCGGCGTGTGCGATGCCTGCCTGCAGATCGACGCCGGTCGCTTCGTCGACCTGATCGAGCTCGATGCAGCCTCGAACACCCAGGTCGACAACATGCGCGAGCTGCTCGAAAACGCCCTGTATGCGCCGACCGCG
>JBIITW010000161.1:0-11045 GCA_044340265.1 Burkholderiales bacterium
CACCGCGCAACTGCGGGTCTTGCCGATACCGGTATCGGTACCGGTGACGAACAGGGCGGGCATCGTGGATCAGCCCCGATCCATACCCGGACGCGCCCGGTCGAAACGCACCACGGCATGTCCTTCTGCGGTACGCCGCGCCTCGCCGCGCCAGGCATGGCCATAGACCACTTCGTAGGTGGCCGGCAGCCGATCGTCGCTGCGGAAGCGCTCGTAGGCCTCGACCACGCGCTCGAACGTGCGCCGCCCCATGAGGCCGGTGCGTCGACCTGCAGTCGCGTTATGTGCGCCGATCGCCTTCAGGTCGCGCATCAGTTCCGGCACCGAGGGATAGGTCAGCGTGATCCGCTCCATGTCGACCACCGGCGTCACGAAACCGGCTTCCAGCAGCATGTCGCCGATGTCGTGCATGTCGGTGAACCGGCTGACATGGCTGAAGCCGTCGACCTGCGCGAACGCGGCGCGCAATTCCTTCAGCGTGTCGGGCCCGAAGGTGCTGAACATCACCAGCCCGCCCGGGCGCGTGACCCGCGCGAATTCGCCGAAGGCCGCAGGAAGGTCGTTCACCCACTGCAGCGCCAGGTTCGACCACACCAGGTCGATCGAGGCGCTGGACAGCGGCAGCCGTTCGAGGTCGGCGCACACCGGCTGGGTGCGTCGACGCGCGCTGAATGCCGACAGCCAGCCGCCCGGCTCCTTCGCCGCCGCCGCCCGCAGCATCGCAGGCGCGATGTCGAGGGCGATGCGCTGTGCCTTCGTGTAGCGCGCTGCCAGCGACAGCGTGCCGTGGCCGGTGCCGCTGCCGGCATCGAGCACCCGCGCCGGCTCGATGCGGATGTAGTCGAGGCGCTCGGCCATGCGGTCGCCGACCTCACGCTGCAGGACCGCCGCCCGATCGTAGGTCGACGCAGCGCGCGAAAACGATTCGCGGGTCACGCGCTTGTCGAGCACGTGCGGCTCTTTGGGGGGTGGATTCGTCACAGGCGGTTCACATCGAGGATCGCATCGGAAGCGGCGCATTGCGCATCGACCGGCTGCAGCCCGGCCATCCGTGCGATCGTAGCCGCAAGCAGTGCCGCATGGGTGACTGGCAGCCCATGCCCCGCGCCGGCCACCGGAATCCATGCCGCCCGCGGCAGCATGACGGACAACATGTGCGCGGCCGCGGCTGGCACCAGCCCATCGCACTCGCCATGCAGCACGGTCACCGGCAGGTCGATCGTGGCGAGCCGGTCGCGCAGATCGACCTCACCCAGCACGTCGAGGCCGTCGAGCAGCGTGCGTTCGAACACTTCCGGTCGTTCATCGGTCGACGCACAGTCGAACGACCGGCGCAGTCGGCGCAGCAGCGCCGGACCCTGCGCCGCGCCCAGCGCGCACAGGGCGGTCAGCCGCGACTGTGCGGCGATCGCCGACGATGCCGCGAGGGTCGTGAAGGCATCGAAGTCCGCCGCCGGCATCGCGTGCGGCCAGTCGTCGCAGGCGACGAATCGGGGCGTCGCTCCGGTCACCAGCAGCGCCGCGATCGCACCACCCCCGCGCGACGCGCGCTCGAAGGCAATGGTTGCACCGAGCGACCATGCGCAGACGCCGAACGGCGCGGCGTCTCCCGCCTGCACGGCCGAGATGCGCCGATCGATGGCTGCGGCCGCGTCGCGACAGGCGACCGCCTCCACCACGAGTGCCGGCGGCAAGGCGGCGCGCACCTCGTCGAACGAAGAGGCACCGAAGCCCCATCCCGGCAGGAGGAGCCAGTCGGCTACCGGTGCAGCCCGCGCCACCCCTTGATCGCCGGGCTCAACCATGCACGGCATCCACTTCATGCATCGCTTCGCACAGGCGGTCCACCTGCTGCAGCGTGTGCGCGGCCGACAGCGACACGCGCAGGCGCGCACTGCCCGCGGGCACGGTCGGTGGCCGGATCGCAGGCACCAGCAGCCCCCGCTCGGCGAGCGCCGCGGACAGCGCAAGCACCTGCGCGGACCCACCGACCACCCAGGGCTGGATCGCGGTCGACGAAGGCAATGGCGTGCCGCTGCGCAAGCCGCGCACGCCCGCGCGCCAGCGCTCGATCAGCGCACCCAGGTGGCTGCGCCGCTGCGGTTCGTGTTCGATCAGCCGCAGGCTCGCCTGCAGCGCGCAGGCCACCATCGGCGGCAGTGCGGTGGTGAATACATAGGTGCGCGCCGACTGCACCAGGGTATCGATCACTTCGGGCGCGGCGGCGACGAACGCGCCGAACACGCCGGCCGCCTTGCCCAGCGTGCCCATGTAGATCACATGGTCGAGCACCGTCGACGGATCGATGCCGAAATGCGCGAGGCAGCCGCGGCCCTCGCCGAGCACGCCGAAGCCGTGCGCATCGTCGACCAGCAGCCATGCATCGTGGCGTACCGCCAGCTCGAGCAATGCAGGCAGCGGTGCGATGTCGCCATCCATGCTGAACACGCCATCGACCATGATCATGCGCACGCGCGCATCGCTGGCGGCGAGCTGGCGCTCGAGCGCCCCGAGGTCACCATGCGCAAAGCGATGGAACTTCGCGCGTGAGAGCAGTGCCCCGTCGTTCAGGCAGGCATGGTTGAGGCGATCGCCGAACACTGCACCACCGCGCCCGAGCAGCGCGGTCGCCACGCCGAGGTTGGCCATGTAGCCGGTGGAGAACAGCAGGGCTGCCGGGAAACCGCTGAAGCGGGCGAGGTCCCGTTCGAGCGCCTCATGCGCATCCGTGTGCCCGGTCAGCAGGTGCGATGCGCCGGCGCCGGTGCCGTGGCGCTGCGCGCCCTCGGCCACTGCCGCTGCCAGCGCAGGATGCGCGGCCAGGCCGAGATAGTCGTTGCTGCAGAACGACACATAGTCGCGGCCGTCGATGGTCACCGATACGCCTTGCGGCGACTCGAGCCGGCGCCGCGTGCGCCGCAGCGATTCGGCCTCCAGCCCGGCGAGCCGGGCTGCGAGGTCGGACAGCCTGGTCACTTCGCCTCAGGTACCCGCTGCAGGGACGGCATCGGCCACGGCAGCAGGCGGCGCCGGTTCGAGGCCGTGGATACCCAGCCGGTCGAACAGCGCGTGGTCGCGCTCGACGTCGGGGTTGCCGGTGGTGAGCAGACGGTCGCCGTAGAACACCGAGTTCGCGCCGGCAAGGAAGCACAGGGCCTGCACGGCCTCGGACATCTCTTCGCGGCCGGCCGACAGCCGGACCATCGCGCGCGGCATCGTGATGCGGGCCACCGCCACGGTGCGCACGAACTCGAGGGGATCGAGTGCGTCCTCGTTCTCGAGCGGGGTGCCCGGCACGCGCACCAGATGGTTGATCGGCACGCTTTCCGGATAGGGCTCGAGGGCGGCCAGGGTCGCGATCAGGCCGGCGCGCTGGCGGCGCGTCTCGCCCATGCCGACGATGCCGCCGCAGCAGACATTCATCCCGGCGGAACGCACCTGCGCCAGCGTGTCGAGGCGATCGTCCTGGCTGCGCGTGGAAACGATGTCACCGTAGAACTCGGGCGCCGTGTCGAGGTTGTGGTTGTAGTAGTCGAGCCCGGCTTCGCGCAACTGTCCGGCCTGGCCCGGCTTGAGCATGCCCAGCGTCGCGCAGGTCTCCAGCCCCAGCGCGCGCACCTGGCGCACCATCGCCAGCACCGGCTCGAGGTCGCGCTGCTTCGGGCTGCGCCAGGCCGCGCCCATGCAGAAGCGGGTGGCGCCGTTGGCCTTTGCACTGCGCGCCGCTTCGACCACCGCATCGACCGACAGCATCGGCTCGCTGGCGACGCCGGTGTCGTGGCGGGCGGCCTGGGGGCAGTAGCCGCAGTCTTCCGGGCAACCGCCGGTCTTGATCGACAGCAGCGTCGAACGCTGCACTGCGTTCGGATCATGGTTCTCGCGATGGACGACCTGCGCACGGAACATCAGGTCGGCAAACGGCAACTCGAACAGCGCCGCGACCGCGTCTACCGACCAGGCCTGCTCGGCGGGGGACGAGCCTGACTGCGATCCGGCGTGCACGCCGGGCGTCGATTCGGACCTGGATTCGGGTCGCTGCGCGTGTTTCTCGATGGTATCCATGGACTCAGGGTGCGTGACGATGGCGGGCATGTCTCATTGATCGATGATCGGTCGCCGATGCCCCATTGTCAAACCAGGCCCTCGATGCCCCGATTGCGCGCACTCGCCCGGCGCTGGTTCGACAGTCCGCCCTGTGCACTCTGCGGTGCCCGGGACACGCCGGGTGCGTTGCTGTGCAACGGGTGCCATGCCGACCTGCCCTGGACCGATCCGGATGGCCGTCCCGCACCGCCGCACGACTGCCGCGCCCCTGGCGACCGACCGTCGCCGATCCAGGCGCAGGTGGCCGCGCTCGACTACCGGTTCCCGGTCGATGCGATGGTCCGCCGGCTGAAGTTCGACGGCGAGCTGTGGCTGGCACCGGTGCTCGGCGGCCTGCTGCTCGAGCGATGTGCGGGCGCAGCCCGCCCCGACTGCCTGCTGCCGATACCCCTGTCCGACCGGCGCCTCCACGAACGCGGCTTCAACCAGTCATCCGGGATCGCTCGCGTGCTGTCGGGCGGCACCGGCATTCCGAGCCGGCCGCGCCTGCTGCGCCGCGTCCGCGACACGTTGCCGCAGTCGGGCCTGCCGCTGGCCGGTCGCGCCGACAACCTGCGCGGTGCATTCGTCGTCGACCAGCCGGTGGACGGCCTGCACATCGCGCTGGTGGACGACGTGACCACCACCGGCGCCACCGGTGCCGAAGCCGCGCGGTCGCTGCTCAGGCAGGGCGCGGCGCGGGTCGACCTGTGGGTGGTGGCCCGTACGCCGCACGGCATGGCCGGATGATCGGGGCCGCAGCAGTTCAGCGCTGCAGGCCGCGCAGCCGCTGGTCGACATACGCGGTCAGTTCCGCATTCAGCCCCGGGGTCTCGCGCGCGCGCTGGAACGCCTCGGCCGCTTCCGCCGGACGCCGGTCCGATTCCAGGGAAATGCCCAGGCCCATCCACCAGACTGCGTTCTGCGGCGCCATGCGCAAGGCGGACCGGTACTGCGTGGCGGCGTCCGCATGGCGGCCTCCGCGCGCGAGCAGGCCGGCCTGGAAGCCGAGGAACTCCGGGCGCTCCCGGCCTGCGGCCGCGGACCGCTGCAGTGATTCGAGCGCCGCAGCGTTGTCTCCGCGCTCGGCCTGCAGGCGCGCGAGCGCCAGGGCGAAACCCACCTGCGCCGGATTCTGCCGCTGGCCCTCGACCAGCAGGGCTTCGGCATCGACATTGCGCCGCTGCTGCACCAGGATGCCGAGCAATGTCTGGCGGGCAGCCTCGTGTCCGGGAAACTGGACCAGCGCGTCGCGCAGCGCCTGCTCGGCGGCCGACATGCGCCCCTCGTGCATGGCTTCCACGCCGCGACGATAGATGGCCTCGGCGCGCTCACGCACGCTCGGCTCGCGTTCCTGGCGATCGATCCGTGCGGGCGACGTATCCACCGGCCGCGGTGGTGCTGCCGTCGGTGCTGCCGTCGGTGCAGCCACCGGCGCTGCAGGAGACGCAGCCACCGCGGGCGTCGGCACGAACGGCAGGGTCATGGCGACCATCGGCGGCGGCCCGCCGGCGAAACTCGAAGCCACGGCCGGCGAGACCGCGGGCGTACCGGCGACATCGCGGACCAGGCGCTCGGTCTCGGCGTTGGCCGCATCCCGCTTGGCCTGCCGGTCGCCGGCGGAGGGCATGCGCTCGCCCTGTTCCGACCGCGGCGGCCGCTCGTCGGTGGCGCGAACCGGTACGACCGGCGGCACGCTGGCCGGGTCGTTGCGCAGGCGCATCGCGGCAACGGGCAGAACCTCGGTTACCGCAGGTGCTGCCTGCTGCGGCAACCGCCCCGGCTCGGGCACCTGCGGTGACAGGGGCTGTGACGGCGCCTGCGATGCCGGGATCGTCGCGGACAGCCAGGGGACGCCGAGCGTTCCGAGCGACGGCACCTCGATGCGTCCGGCGGTCAGCAACCATGCGACGGCGCCTGCACTGGCGACCGCCAGCGTCCATGCACCGATCCGGCGTCCGGCGCCGCGATCGTTGCCGGCTGGCAGCGGCCGCACTTCGTCAGGCAACGCGCGACGATCCTCCGGGCCGGCGTGGCGCCGCTCGAGGTCCTGCAGCATCTGGTTGATCACGCTCATTGCAGCCTCATCCCAGCTTCGGCCACATCGGCCACCACCAGCGGCGCGCGCGCGCGGCCGGCGTATCGGCCGCCGCCGAAGCCACATGCGCGGCCTCGATCCGCTGCACGCCTGCGCCGAACCCGAGCAGCAACGACTTGTGCGCAACGATGTTGACCAGTCGGGGCACGCCCCGGGTCACCGAATGCAGCCGGCGCACGGCCGCTTCGCTGAACAGCCGTTCCGCGCGGTAGCCCGCCACGCGCAGGCGGTGAGACAGGTAGAAATCGAGTTCACGCCGGTCGAGCGCCTTCAGCCGGCATTCGAAGGTGATCCGCTGGCGCAGCTGGCGCACGCCCGGATGCGACAGCCGCTCGTCCAGTTCCGGCTGCCCGAACAGCACCACCTGCAGCAGCTTGCGCTTTTCGGTCTCGAGGTTGGTCAGCAGTCGCAGGGCCTCGAGCGATTCGGCAGGCATCGCCTGCGCCTCGTCCAGACATACGACCACCCGGCGGTCCGCCGCCGCATGTTCCAGCAGGGCGCCGGTGATGCCCTTCACCAGCCGGTGCTGGTCCCACGGCTGGTCGCCGTCGGGCTCGAGCATGATCGAAAGCTCACCGGCCAGTGCCAGCAGCAGCGCGCGCGGCTCGAGATAGGGATTGGGGATGTAGGCGGACACGAACCGCGGGCCGAGCATGCCCAGGAACCGCCGGCAGAGCAGCGTCTTGCCGGTGCCGACCTCGCCGGTCACCTTCATGAAGCCTTCGCCGTTGGTGGCGGCCACCATCAGCGTGTTGATCGCCTCCTGGTGGCTGCTGCAGGCATAGGCGAAGCTGGTGTCGGGGGTGATGCCGAAGGGCATCTCGAGCAGGCCGAAGTGTCCGAGGTACATGGTGTCTGCCTTCCCTATCGCGGCATGCCGGTGACCGGATCGGCGGTCACCGGCCGGCGCATCGCCTGGATGCGTTCCTGGGTATCGACCAGGTCCTGGGTCCAGCTCTGCTCCGACCGGATCAGCGTCGGCTTGATCAGGATCACCAGTTCGCTCTTCAACTGCGTGCGGGCGGTGTTGCGGAACAGGTTGCCGAACCCGGGCACGTTGCCCAGGCCGGGCACCTGCGAGCGGTCGTTGCTCGATCGCGTCTGCATCAGGCCGCCGATGGCGACGATGTTGCCGTCCTGCACGCGCACGATCGAATCGGTCTCGTTGATCGTCGAGGATGCCAGCGGCAGCCGGAAGTTGCCCAGCGTGCCGAGGTCGATGCTCTTGGTGCGGTCGACCACCTGGCTCACCGACGGATGCACATGCAGGATGATGTTGTTCTCGCCGTCGATCTGCGGGGTGACGTCGAGCGCGATGCCCGAGAAGAATGGCTGCACGGTGATCGTCGGCGAAGCCTGCGAGGTGGTGCCGGTGCTGGTGGTCGTGGTCGTCACGTTGGTCACGAAGAACTCGTCGGTGCCGACCTTGAGCACGGCCTTCTGGTTGCTCAGCGTCGCGATGCGCGGGCTCGACAGCACGTCGACCGCGCCCTGGGTCTCGAGGAAGGAAAGCAGCGCCGCGAAGTTCGATGTCTGGAACGCGAGCCCGAACAGCGTGCCCGGCGCGGACGGTCCGGAGGTGATCGCGCTGGTCAGGCTGCCCACGGCGCCGGTAAGCGCCGACAGCGGGTCCGGGCTCAGCAGGCTGGAGGCGGCGGGATTGATGCTCAGCGCCGAGCCGGCGAGCGACGAGCCGTCGGCCGCGCGCGCGGTCGGGCCGCCGATGGCACCGTCGGTGCGCAGGGTCGTGCCCGGGGTCACCACGCCGGCACCGAACCGGCTGTTCGGCCCGGTTCGGAACGCCGCCCAGTTGATGCCCGTCTGCTGGCTGTCGCGAAGCGTCACCTCGATGATCTTCGCCTCGAGCATCACCTGGCGCTCCACGATCGCCTGCTTGCGGCGCAGGAAGCTCTCGACCTGCCGCAGTTCCGCCGGCAGCGCGCGCACGACGATCAGGCCCGACTGCGGGTTGATCACCACGTTGCGCGTCTGCTCGGCGCCGACGATCGCTCGCAATGCGGTCCCGAGGTCGCCCCAGAAATCGTTGTCTGCCGTGGTGGTGACACGGCTCGATTCGATCGGCCGGATGGTGCCGGCCGCGCCGGGCAGGCCGGGCACGCTGCCGGTGGCACCGGTCGTGGATCCGGGACCGCCCGGGGACCCGGGTCCGCCGGTGGGCGTCGAGATGGAACCCGACGTGACGCGGATGTCGCTGCGTCCCTGGCGGTTCGCCAGCAGGTAGTTGATCTGGTAGATGCGGGTCTGGATGGTCACCGGCTGCACGACGATCCGGTTGCCGGTCACGCGGTACTCGAAACCGTAGAGCTCGCGCAGGGTCTCCAGCGCCTCGCCGACCGTGACGTCCTTCAGGTTGACCGAGATCGAATCCTTGATGTCGGGATGCACGACCATGCTGTAGCGGCTGCCCGAGACGATCGACAGGAATACCTGTGCCGCGGGAGCGTTGTTCACCGCCAGGTCGAAGCGCGGCTCCGGCGCCTGCTGGGAAGAAGCGGGCATCTGCACGATGAGCGGCGGCAGCAGCGCCTGCGCCACGGCATCCGGGGTGGACGACGGGGCCGCGGGCGCCGGCCGACTGCGGGCATCGCGCGTCGCACGATCCAGTTCGCCGGTGATCGTGTCCCTGCCCAGGTTGTAGCGCTGGGCATCCTGCGCGCAGCCGGCGAGCAGCACGACCAGCGCACAGTGCGACAGCACGCGGACCGCAGGGCCGGGGGAACGGATGGACGGTCGATTCGTCATTGCTGCTTCTCCTGCCTGCGCGGCGGCACCTGGCTCGCCGGAGGATTCCTGCGCTGCGCGTCGGTTGCCGGCGATGTGCCCTGCTGCATGCCCTGTTGCACGCCTGCCGGCTGCTTGCGCACGTCCGGAAACAGCGGCAGCGTCAGTTCCCCGCCCGCGCCGCGCAGCACGACGCCGGAGGGCTCCACCTTCGTCAGCCGAGCCTCGCCGACGCGGCCCCCCAGCGCCACGTACTGGCCGCTGATGATCGCGCCACGGCGCCCGTCCGAGATGATCACCGACTGCAGCAGCGGTGCTTCTGCGGCCGCAGCAGACGGCGCACTCGCAGCCGCCGGCTGCAGGGCTGCAGGCGGTCGCGTCGGGTCGGGCAATCCCGAATCCTGTGCACCCGCACCGCTGGCCGAACCGGCACCCAGCAGGGCGAGCAGGGCCACCAGCAGGAGCGCCGCGCCGCAGAACAGGGCGAGCCGGCTCGCCGCCTTTTCCGGGCGCGTGGGAAACGTGCTCGAGGCGGTCTTCACAGTGCCAGCCATGATCGATCCATGCCCAGCGTGTAGACGGTCAGGCGCAGGTCGACGTCCGGGTACTGGCTGGCGTCGAGCACGGCCCGGCCGAAGAAGACCCGCACCGGCAGCCGCTCGACCGCATCGACATAGCGCAACAGGTCGGCATAGCTGCCGCGCACCGTCAGCTCCACGCCATGCCGCCAGAGCTCGGCCTGCGGTGGCGTGGCGGCGACCGTCTCCGGTACCGGCGAAGCAGCCGCACCGGAAGACACCGCGGGTCCGGCAGGCGCTGCAACCCCGTCGGCCTCCCGCTCGGGCAGGCTCTTCGGCGCCAGCGTCTGCAGCCGCACGATGCTGATGCCCGGCGTGCGGCGCATCACCTGCTCGAGCAGCCGTGCCATCTGGTCGGGCGGCACCAGGCTGCGTTCCAGGCGCTGGAAACCGGCATTCAGTTCGGACAGCTCCGCGGACAGCTGTTTCAGGCGCAGCCGCGGCACCTCGTCCGGATCCGCGGCAAGCTTCTGCTTGAACTCTGCGAGTTGCGCATCGATGCGGGCCAGTTCGGTGCGCTCGCGCGCGATGTCGCGTTCGACCTGGACCTGGTGCGCGCGCTGCGGGGCCAGCAGCAGCGTATCGCCGACGAAGCCGACCAGCACCAGTGCCGCCGCCAGCACCATCAGCCGCTCGCGCCGGTTGAGTGCATCGATCTTCCCGAGCAGCAGGGTCCAGCGCGCCTGCAGGACGGCACTCATCGGCGTACCTCGCTGCCCGGGCCGGTTTCCACCCGGCGCGAATCGCTGGCAACCACGAACTCGACGAACGCCGGCTGCCTCGGGGCGTCCTGCCCTGCCCGGGACGCGTCGCTGGCGGCCTGCCCGCCGCCTGCCGGGCGCGCAGGCGTGCCGATGCGCAGCCCGTTGAAGGAGACGCCCTCCATCGCCTTCTCGGTGCCCAGCCGGCGCAGGTAGCCCGGCACCAGCTCCGCGCTCAGCGCACGCCCCTGCAGTTCCACCTGGGTGGCAGACAGGTCGAATCCGGTCAGCCACAACCCGGCCTCGCTCTGTCGGGCCAATGCCCGCATCTGGCCGGAAAACCCGCCGGGCGTGCCGAGGGCACCCGATTCGAGCAGCGCCATCAACTCGGTGCGCGCCCGGTGCAGCGACTCGGCGCGCGCAAGCGCCTGTTCGAGCCCGGCGTCGGTGCGGCGCGCGCCGGCGACGCGGGCGACCTCGGCCAGTTCCGCCCGCCGCGCCTCGAGTACGCCACCCAGTTGCGCGGCATCCTGGCGCGACTCGGCCAGTCGCCAGGACGTAAAGCCCCAGGTGCCGCCCAGCACCAGCAGCGAGGCCATCACGATGCCGACCAGCCGCGTCGCGCCGATCGGATCACTGACCGGGCGGAACTGCTGCTGGTAGAGGTTGACCTGCTGCGTCATCGTCCACCCGCCTGCATGTCTGTCGGGGCCGTGCGCAGGGCAGCACCGATGCCGGCCAGGCACTGCGCCTGGCGCGCGGTCGAGCGAAGTTCGGGAATCGACGGGAAATCGAACGCATCGGCGAGGTCGAGCAGTTCCACCGGCAGGTCGAGGTTCTCGG
>JBIITW010000368.1:0-2676 GCA_044340265.1 Burkholderiales bacterium
CCGCCTCGGACGCACGGACCACCATCCCCGTGAGATCGATGAAGAAATCTTCAGCGCCCTCGAACACCACGTCGTTTTCGATGGAAACCTGGACCGTCTGCGACCGGCTCTTGCCTGCGTCCGGCTGGAAGCTCAGTGCGCCGCGCAGTGCCTGGTAATCGCGCAGGACCAGCGCGCCAGGATTCGCCACCGCGGTATACGAGGACGACACGTCATCCCAGATGAAATAGCCGTTGGTCGCAGCATCGAGGTACAGGACCTGTCCCTGCGCATCGGTATGCGCCAACGCGGAACCATCGCGCGTCTGGTACTCGACCGTGAACGGACTGGACAGGGAGCCAGTGACGGTGACGGTGAAGGTCACGGTGCCCGCGCCTTCGTTGTACTCGACGTTGTCGACGCTCAGGCCCGGCGCGTCGTACGCGGGGTCGCTCAAATCGTTCGAGTCGTGATCGTCATCATCGGAGTCCTCGGCGACCAGTTCGCGGAACACCTTGCCTTCGTCGCCGAACGTGTCGAGGGCCGCATCGAGACGTTGATCGAGCGCCTCGCCGAACTGCTCGATCAACACCTGCGCCAGCCTGTCCGCGGATACGCCGTTCTCGATCCAGTCGGCGTTCACATAGATGCGTTCAGCACTGTCCTGCCCCGCTGCCGAGTAGACAGCAGCCATCCCGCCAAGTTCGCTGCCGCTGCGCAATTCGACTTCGATGCCCAATCCTCCGGCCCGCAGCGATTCGGCAAGCGCGTCCAGCCGCGCCTCGAACGCTTCGCTGTCACTGCCCGCATCTCCGAACGCCTCGATCAGGATGCGATTGAAATCGTCCCGCCGCGGCAGGTCGGAGAGGATCCTGTTCACACCGCCCAGAGATGCAGCAAGCGTCTGCTGTGTCTGTGCGCTGAACGCATCGGACGCCACCGCCACCAGGTTCTGCGCGATCCCGTCGCCAGAGACCGCTCCGCCCTCGGAGTCCAGGAAGCCAGAGGATCCCGACAGCGGATCAGACGCCTCGCCATGGTCATCCGAGGTCTGCGACACATCGATGGGCAGGGCCTGCACGATCTCCGCGGCTCCCGCGCCATCGAACATGAAGCGCTGCTCGAGCACCATCGGCTGTGCCCCGCTGCGCCGCAGGTTCCGACGTTCAGCGCCGCCTGCACCTGCCGAAGCGATGGCACTCTTGCCTTCAGGCACCAGGGTAGTACGGGAAAGGGCGTTCCAGAACGTGCGGTCGGCGTAGGTCATCGTGTGCTCCAGCTGAAAATGATGTGCAGTTCGGGGGTCACCCGCCCTGCAGGAAGTGTGCGTGGCAAGGGGGCGGTTATCGGCCGCGCGGCGCGTTCACCGAAATGCGACCACTCATGCCCGCAACCAGCTCGGGAAACCGTCCGTCGATGGCGGCGGCAACCTTGACCGACTGACTGACCGGATCGACGCGTGCCCCGATGCGGGTAAAGCGGGCCGGATAGCTGCGCCCGGTCTCGTCGATGCGAACAATCAGCGTGCCGCCGGCCTTGATCCACAGCAGCCAGCGCGAAGGAACGATGAACTCGACCTCCAGCACGGAGTCATCCAGGACATCGAGCAGCGCCTGTCCGGCCTGGACGAACTGCTGCTCGCGGACCTTCTGCTCGGCGACGCGGCCGGAGAACGGCGCGACGATCGTGCATTTCTCCACCGTGGCGCGATTGGCGGAGACTTCGGCCGTTGACCGCATCACTGACGTGCGCGCGAGGTCGACCTCGAGACGCCCGACCGAATTGAGTTTCTCGAGCTCGGCATTCGCCTTGTACGTGTACCCGGCGGCGGCCAGCTCGGCTTCGCTGCGCTCCAGTTGCGCGCGCTGAATGGCGCAGTCGAAGCTCACCAGCACCTGGCCAGCCTTGAAGGAACCGCCTTCGGGCACCGGTACCTTCTCGACCTTGGCGCCGATCTCGGCCGCCAGCGTGGTGTACTGACGCGCCGTGAGCTGTGCTCGCGTATCGGACTGCATCGCGACCGATTCAGGCGCAGAGACGACCGGTGGCTTGCCCGCAGGCCCCGGCACGGCTGGCTGGCTGGCGGCCACGCCAGCCCAGAGCGCAGCAATCGGGCCGAGCAACAGCAAGATGGATTTCGGCGGCTTCATTCGTATCCCGTCACTTCTGTTTCGAGGCGGGCGCAACGCGGCCCGTCCAGCGCGGCGCGCTGCTGAGTTGCTGCACGAGATCGTTGAGCGATGTTTCAGAGACACTGCCGATCGCAGGCTCCACGCCCAGCGTCGCTTCCAGCCGTGCATCGGCGGCCTGCGCCTGCGCGAGCGCCTGGTAGCGGCGCAGTTCGCTCAGGATGGCGGCGGTCTGCGCGCTCACCCGCTCCAGCGGGCTCTGCAGCTGGGCCTGCTCTCGAGCGAGCGTGAACTCGGCCAGGCGCTGGTCGGTCTCGAAGATCTGTCCGGCGCGTTCGTATTGCCGCAACGCATTGCCGAGCTGCAACCGGGCCAGGTGGACCTGTGCGATCACCGCCATGTGTGCAGCGACACGCCGCTGGTCGGCCAGCGCGATCCCGGCTTCGGCGAAGCCCAGTTGCCGGTTGGCCGTCAACAGGTTGAGCACGTTGAACGAGAGCTGTATGCCGGCTTCATTCCACTGGTTGTTCACCTGGAACCGGTCGGTGTCGTAGTTCGTACCGTAGTT
>JBIITW010000369.1:0-2664 GCA_044340265.1 Burkholderiales bacterium
CCGCGCTGCGCCGTGCCCTCGAACGCGACGAGTTCGAACTGCATTTCCAGCCGCAGGTGCGGATGTCGGACTCGAAGGTGGTCGGGATGGAGGCGCTGCTGCGCTGGAACCATCCGGACGAGGGCCTGCTCGCCCCCGGACGCTTCATCCGCATCGCCGAGGAGAGTGGCCTGATCGTGCCTCTCGGCGAATGGGCGCTCGATGCCGCCTGCGCACAGATGCGCGCGTGGCTCGACGCCGGCTTGCAGCCGCCGCGGCTGGCCGTCAACGTATCGGTCGGCCAGCTGTCGCGCAGCTTCGTGCGCAGCGTCGGACGCATCCTCCAGGCACACCGCATCGACGGCTCGCAGCTCGAGCTCGAAATGACCGAGAGCCTGCTGATGCAGCAGGTGGACGAAAACGTGAAGCTGCTGCAGCGGCTGGGCGACCTCGGCGTGCAGGTCGCGCTGGACGACTTCGGCACCGGCTATTCATCGCTCGCCTACCTGAAGAAGTTCCCGATCGACGCGCTGAAGATCGACCGCACCTTCGTGCGCGACATCGTCGAGGACCCGGACGATTCCGCGATCACCGCTGCGGTGGTGTCCATCGGGCACCACATGCAGCTGCGCGTGGTGGCCGAAGGCGTCGAGACGGCCGAGCAGCTGGACATCCTGCAGTCGATGGGCTGCGATGAATACCAGGGGTACCTGTTCAGCCGCCCGCTGTCGGTGCCTTCGTTTGCCGAACGCTTCCTGGTGGCGACCGTTGGCAGTGCGGCACGGCCCGAGTTGCCGCTGGGCGAATCCTGATCGGGCAACGCGCCCTCGCCGGCGCGGGCGCTAGGAACGGCCCACGACACGGCCGCGGCGCAGCCGGCTCCACAGGACCAGCGCGGCAGCAGCGAGCAGGCAGGGCATGACGAGCGGTTCGGCCAGCACCTTCGATGCATCTTCATGCGCGTGCAGGAAGGCCCGCCGGACGTTGTCCTCGAACAATGGACCCAGCAAGGCGCCGAACACGATCGGCGCGAGGGGAAACCCGCCGCGACGAAGCGCAAAGCCGGCGATGCCGAACGCGACCATCAGAAGGACATCGAAGGCAAGCCGGGACTGCGCATAGACCCCCAGCGTCGACACGGTGATGATCAGGGCGACCAGCACGCCCAGCGGCAGGGCAAGCAGGCGCACCCAGACACCGACCAGCGGCAGGTTGATCAGCACCAGCGCGATGTTGGCGATGACCATGCCGGCGATCAGGTCGTGGAACACGTCGGCATTGCGGGTGAACAATGCAGGTCCGGGCGGCAGGCCGTGCAGCATGAATGCGCCCAGGAGCACCGCCATCGCAGGGCTGGCCGGGAGGCCGAGGCCGATGAGCGGAATCAGCCCCGCCTGCGCGGCCGCGTTGTTGGCGGCTTCGGGCCCCGCCACGCCGGAAAGCGCACCGCGCCCGTAGGCGGCGCGATCACGTGCCACACGCCGCTCCAGGGTCTGCGAGAAGATCGCCGCGAGCAGCGTGCTGCCACCAGGCAACATCCCGACCAGCGTGCCTACCGCCGTGCCGCGAAGGGCGGGCGCGCAGCACGCCTTCAACTCGGCGCCTGCCGGCCAGACGCGTCCGATCGGTGCAAGCCTCGACTGCGGACGGCGATCGGCGTGCCTCGCCAGCACTTCACCCATGCCGAACAGACCAACGAGCATCGGCACCAACCCGATGCCGTCCCGCAGTTCGGCGATACCGAAGGTGAAGCGGGGCAGTCCGCCGCCGAAGTCGGTGCCGACGAACCCGAGGCTGGCGCCGAGCAACAGCATGGCGACGCCGCGCGCGCCCGGTGCTCCGCCGAAGACGACGATGCCCACGGCGGAGAACAGCACGAGCGCCGCGACGTCCGCGGGTCCGAGGGCGAGCGCCAGCGTCGCCAGGGGCGGCGTTGCGACCGCTATCAGGGCCGCCGTCGCAAGGCCGGCGACGAGGGATGCGAGCGCCGCCACGCCCAGCGCGACGCCCCCTCGCCCGGCGAGCGCGAGACGGTGCCCTTCTTCGGCAGTCACCGCGCCCGACGCCTCGCCTGGCAGGTTCAAGAGTATCGCGGTGGTCGAGGAGCCGTACTGCGACCCGAAGTAGATGCCGGCCAGGAACACCAGTGCAGGCGCGGGCTCGAGGGCAAACGAAGCCGGCAGCAGCAAGGCCATGGTCGCCGCCGGCCCGAGCCCCGGCAACACGCCGACCAGCGTGCCGAGCAGGGCGCCCACCAGCGCTGCGAGTGCGACCTCCATCAGTCAGGGCGTTCCAGGCGCCGGAGGCAGGGCGAGCGCAATGCAGGCACCGTCCACGATCAGTGTCCGGCGAACGCCGGCAGCATGCGGATCGGCACGTCGAGCAGGTGCACGAAAAGCAGCAGCGACCCTGCCCCCAGGACGCAGCCGTGACACATCGCGCGAAGCGGGCTGAGTCCGGCTGCCAGGCCGGCCAGCGACGACAGGAACATCGCGGCAAGCAGCCCGCCTGCGGGCTCGACGAGCAGCGCGAAACCGACAACGCCCGCAGTCGCGAAGAACAAGGGTCGGACCGAGCCCTGTTCGCAGGCAGCCACCACGACTCCGCCACGACCGGCCAGGCTGGCAAGGGCCAGGACGACCAACCCCGCCGTTGCGCATGCCGGCAGGAAGCCGGGGCCCATCC
>JBIITW010000370.1:0-2662 GCA_044340265.1 Burkholderiales bacterium
TCGCTTCCGCCTGCACTTCTCGCTCAGCGGTGCCCTGGATGCCAGCATGATGGCCTGCACCCCGCGCCTGCTCGATGCCGTGCATGCATGCATGCCGCGCACGGCACTGCCCTTCGACGCCATCTGCCTTTTCGAGGAGCGAGCCCCTGGCGCGGACTTTCAACTGATCGAACGCATCGCCCTTGCCGCGGGCGATCGCGTCGAACATGCGGCCGACCATGACCATGAGCGCTGATCCGTCGGCTTCGCGGGACAGGCCCGCATCCTGCGCACCGACGCGCTCGCCGGCCGGTCGCCTGGTGCTCGTCGTCGGACCATCCGGTGCCGGCAAGGACAGCTTGCTCGACTGGGTACGCGCCCGCGTCGACGCCACATCGGATGCTGCGAACGTGCGCTTCGCGCGACGCACCATCACCCGTCCGGCGGACGCCGGCGGCGAGCGGCACATCGCGGTGGACTGCGCAGGGTTCGAACGATTGCGCGCAGCGGGCGCCTTCGCGCTCTGCTGGTCTGCAAACGGCCACGCCTACGGCATCGGGCACGAGATCCGGAACTGGCTGGAAGCGGGTCTGACGGTCGTGGTCAGTGCATCGCGGGCGCACCTTCCGGATGCGCTGCAATCGTTCCCGCAGGCCCGGGTGGTGCTGGTGACCGCGTCGGCGCCAGTCCTGCGCAGCCGGTTGCTGTCACGGGCACGGGAATCGCGCGAAGAGATCGAGGCACGGATCGTTCGAGCCAGCGCCTTCACGTTGCCACCGGACATCGAGGCGCTGGAGATCGTCAATGATGGCGCCCTCGAAGCGGCAGGCGGAAGGCTGTTGGCCCTGCTGGAGACCTAGGCTGCAGGCAGGCTCAGCGTCACCCGCTGGCAGCCTGGCCCGGTGCGTCCGATCACACACAGGAGACCGCCATGGCCGGCAACCGGATGCCGCGGGTCGACGTCGCGATCATCGGCGCAGGGACAGCAGGAATGTCCGCCTATCGCGCCGCGCTCGGCCATACCTCGCGCGTGAAGCTGATCGAGGCCGCCGACTACGGCACGACCTGCGCCAGGGTCGGCTGCATGCCGAGCAAGCTGCTGATCGCCGCAGCAGACGCTGCGCACGGCGTCGCAGAAGCCGGCCGCTTCGGCATACGCACCAGCCTGCCGGTGATCGACGGCGCCGCCGTCATGGCACGCGTACGGGACGAGCGGGACCGTTTCGTCGGCCTGGTGGTCGACGCGGTCGAACACTGGCCCGAGGAACATCGGCTGCGCGGACAGGCCTCATTCCTGGACCTGCATGCGCTGGAGATCGACGGTGCAGCCGGCCGGTCTCGCCTCGAGGCGGACCGCATCGTGATCGCGTCCGGAGCGCGGCCCTCGATCCCGCCCGGGTGGCGGGACAGACTCGGCGACAGGCTCCTGGTCAGTGACGACGTATTCTCCTGGGCGGACCTGCCACGGTCGGTCGCGGTGGTCGGTGCCGGCCTCATCGGGCTGGAACTGGCCCAGGCCCTGCATCGCCTCGGGGTGCGCATCCATCTGTATGGCCGTGGCGGCACGCTCGGCGCGCTGACCAGTCCGGTGCTCCGCCCGCTGACCCGACAGGTGCTGGCCGACACGCTGCCGATGAGCCTGGATGTCGTCTCGCTGGACGTCGAACGAGACGGCGATGAAGTCGTCGTCCGCTCCTCCGACGCCGACGGCACCTCGAGCGAATCACGTTTCGACTGGCTGCTGTCCACCATCGGCCGACGCCCGAACGTCGATCGGCTGAGGCTGGAGAACACCGGCCTCGCACTGGAGCCGTCGGGAATACCCGCGTTCGATCGGCGCACCGCGCAGGCCGGTTCAAGCCCCGTGTTCATCGCCGGCGACGTGGCCCAGGACCGACCGCTGCTGCACGAAGCCGCGGACGAAGGACACATCGCAGGCGACAATGCCGGTCGCTTCCCCGAGGTGCGCGTGCACCCGCGCCGCGCGCCGCTGGCGGTCGTGTTCTGCGACCCGCAGATGATGATCGCCGGCGCCAGCCATGCAGAGCTGGCCGCCTCCGGCGCTGCATTCGAAACCGGAACGGTCTCGTTCGAAGACCAGGGCCGAAGCCGCGTTGCCGGCCGCAACCAGGGTGCACTCGAGGTGTACGGCGAGCGCGACACCGGACGCTTCCTCGGCGCGGAGATGCTGGGTCCCGCGGCCGAGCATATCGGCCACCTGCTCGCCTGGTCGGTGCAGCGCGGCGACACGGTGCAGCAGATGCTCGACAGCCCGTTCTACCACCCGGTCATCGAAGAAGGCGTTCGCACCGCGCTGCGCGACCTGCTTCGGGCCCTGCGCATGGGGCCACGTCCGGTCCCCAACTGCCTCGACTGTGGCCCGGGGGGCTGAGCCCCCCCGGCCTCAATGCAGCGCGGGCGCCGAATCACCCCCGGTGATGCGGGCACGCAGCCGCTGCGATATCCAGTCGATCAGGTACACCGTGGCCAGGATCATCAGGAGGATGAAGCAGGCCTCCTCCCAGAGCATGGTGCGGATCCGGTCGGCCAGGAAGAAGCCGATGCCGCCCGCACCGACGATGCCCAGGATGGTCGCCGACCGCGTGTTCGACTCGAAGATGTAGAGCACGTTGGACAGCATGATCGGCAGCACCTGCGGCAGCACGCCGAAGCGCATCGTCTG
>JBIITW010000371.1:0-2660 GCA_044340265.1 Burkholderiales bacterium
CCGGAGACGGCAAAGACGCCGTCGAAGCTGCCACCGGTGCCGATCCTTGCCCGCGTCACCGCGAAGAACTCCTGGCCGGTGAGTCGGGCCTCCCCGGGCGACCCGATGAAGAAGCCGCTCGGCCGGGCCCGTTGGGCGATGAAATAGTCGCGCTCGCTGGCGTCCAGCTCCGGCATCGGAAAGCGGCGGCTGCTGGACCAGTGCCGACCCGTAGGCGCCAGGAAGAACACGCTGTTGGCTTCGCGCACCGGCTCGGTCAGGCTGCGCAGTTCGTCATGCATCGCGCGCGATTCGACGATCTGTCGCCAGTCCATCGTGCCTGCACGGCGCTCTACCTGCCCGAGGATGAGCTGGTACATGTCGAACACGCGCAGCGCATGTTCGCGCAGCAGTTCGGCGGAGCGCAGCGCTCGCCGTTCAGCGTCCTGCTGGATGTACTGATGGGTGATCGTCGCCGCGGCGAAGAGTATCGCGAGCGGTCCGAACACGGCGGCCGCGAACAACATGACGATCGATGGGGAGGACATTGTCTTCACGTGCCACGCATTGCCTTTTCCGGTGCATCACATGGACCAGCCGTCCTGCGAACCGGCAGGGCTGCGAGGCGCGCCCATTCGGTTGGCTTGACGAATCACCTTCCGATCAGTTGCGAGATCGCGCGGATCAACTGCGCGGGAGACAGCGGCTTCGCAAGAAACATGTCGAACCCGGCCTGCATGACGGTGCGCCTGGGATACTGGTCAGACTGCGCCGAGAAGGCGACCGCGGGTACCCGGGGCAACGCGGATTCGGCTTCGATGCGGCGGATGCGGCCGATCATCTCGATGCCGTCGATTCCGGGCATCGAGAGATCGGAAATCAGCAGGCGTTCGCCGCCGCCGCATGCCCATGCGGGATAGAGGTCGATCGATTCGGCCGCGGAGCACGCGGTGGTGACATGCGCGCCATGTCCGCGCAGCACGGTCGCGCCGACTTCCAGCATGTCTTCGCGATCGTCGGTCAGCAGGATGTAGCATCCGTTGAGGCGTTCCGAAAGCTCCGGTGCGTCCCCGGGCGGCGCTTCCTCGAAGGATCCGGGAGCCGGACCTTTCGCGGCCTGCGGGGTCCGCATCGCATCGCTCGCCTCTGCGGCGGGGGCGGCCGCTGCCGGAAAACTGAGCGAGAGATGCATGCCGGCAGCGGGGGACGCGGCGTGGATGTCGAGGGTTCCGCCTTGCAGTTCGGTCACCGCGCGGGCGACCGCCATCGCAAGCGTCGGAGCCGCGACAGGCCCGCGGACCTGCGAGTCCTTCGCCTGCGCCAAGCCATCGCCGTCCACTTCGATCAGTACCCTCGTCGGCATTGTCCCGGCCGCAGCGCGTACCTGGAGGCGCACCACGCCGTGCGCCGGCGTGATCGCCATTGCATGGTCGACCAGCGCGCACAGCGAGTCTTCCGCACGGGACGGGTCTGCGAGGAATGCAAGGCCTGGCGCCGCCGGTGCAATGTGCAGTTCGATGGATCGTTCCGTGGCGCGCGGCCCGAGGCGTGCCACGACGCGCTGAAACAGGGCTTCGGGGAGCACCGGCCGGGATGCCGCCGGCGAGCGACCGCTGAGCACCCGGGTGGCATCGAGCAGTTGGTCGACCAGCCTGCGCTGGGTATCGACGGCCGAGGCGATGCCATCGATCGCACGCTGGCGCGGGCCAGGCTCGGTGGTTGGCGACCGCGCGAGATAGAGCCAGCCGACCATCGCATTGAGCGCGGAGCGCAGGTCATGGGACACCAGGGACAGCAGTTCCTCTCGGCTGCGCACCGCGCCTTCGTTGGCGGCGACCGCAGCACGTGCATCGGCGAGCGCGCGCTCCAGTGCTTCGGACCGGACGCGCTCGAGTGCCAGCAGTGCCTGCGCGGCTTCGGTGTCGGTGCGCAGGCCAACCGTGTCGGGGGTGGCCGCAGGCGCAGGCGAGGGCGCGGCGCCCGCGCGACTCAACCACTCGGATGCGGCCACGAGGAGCGCACTCGCCAGGCCAGTCGTCGCGATCGTCGATGGCGTGGCAAGCCCCCAAAGCCCGAGCGCCGACAGCAGCGCGACGAGTGCGCCCAGTGCCAGTGGCCAGCCCGCGCAGCGCTGGGCGAGTACCGTCACCAGCGGTGCTGCCAGCAGCGCCGGATGCAGGGACACGGTGCCGGTGCCGGTCGCGGCGAGTGCGAACGTGCACGGCACGACCACCAGCGCGAGTGCACAGGCGCGATTCCGTTCAGGGGATGTAACGAGTGCGACTGAAGGCAAGACATGCTCCGGCACTTCGACCTGCGGCGAACATCTGCACGCGCTTTCCGATCACCACGCGCATCATGTCGATCGGCACGCGACCCACGCAATCAGGATGCCCGGTGCGGCGTCCATTGCTGGACTTTACCTTCCATCCTGTGGTCGTCGCGCCGGTGCATCACATGTATCATGATTGACTGATTCACGAACGGGCGCGACATGGCTACTGCAACCAAGAAAGCCGCCACTGCCTCGCCGACCGGATCGCGCGGTGAACCCTTCGCCCTGATCGTCGAAGACGAGCGCGACGCGGCGCAGGCACTTGCAGAACTCGTCCGCGAGGAGGGTTTCCGGACGGCGATCGCCAGCTCCCTGACAGAGGCACGGCAGCAACTGGTGCTGCGCA
>JBIITW010000017.1:0-36462 GCA_044340265.1 Burkholderiales bacterium
CGGCTGCAGCAGGCCTTCCTCGATGAACAGGCGGTGCAGTGCGGCTACTGCATCTCCGGCATGCTGATGTCGGCCACCGCACTGCTCGAGCGCTCGCCCGACCCGACGCTCGACGAGATCAAGGAAGCCATGGACCGCAACCTGTGCCGCTGCGGCACTCAGGCGCGGATCATCCGTGCGATCCAGCGGGCTGCGGGTCAGCACCAGGGAGCATCCGCATGAGCGCCGCGATCAACGTGCCGCCGATGCTGTCGGCAAACCCGCGGCTCGACCGCTGGGTGAAGTTCAACGAAGACCGCACCGCCACCGTGTTCACCGGCCGCGTCGAACTCGGCCAGGGCATCATCACCGCGATGACCCAGATCGCCGCCGAAGAGCTCGACCTGTCCTTCGAGCAGGTGCGAATCGTCGACGCCGACACGCAGCTCACGCCAGACGAGGGCCATACCTCCGGCAGCCGTTCCATCTCCGAGGGCGGCAGCGCGATGCGCTCGGCCTGCGCCGAGGTGCGTGCGGTGCTGCTCGCAGAGGCGGCCCGCCGGCTCGACATCCCGGCCGACCGGCTGGTGGTCGAGGACGGGCGCATCACCGGCGCGGACCGCATCCGCGAGACCAGCTACTGGGACCTGCCCCACGCAGACCTGCTCGACCGCGAGGCGACCGGACAGGTTCCGCCCAAACCGGCGGCCCGCTACACGGTGGTCGGGCGCAGCGAGCGGCGACTGGACATCCCGGACAAGCTCCTTGGCCGGCCACGCTTCGTCGCCGACATGAAGCTGCCGGGCATGTTGCATGGCCGGGTCGCCCGGCCCCCGTCGTTCGGCGCGACGCTCGTGTCGATCGACGAAGCGGCGATCCGCGCGCTGCCGGGCGTGGTCGCGGTGATACGCGATGGTGACTTCCTTGGCGTGGTCACCGAGCGCGAAGAACAGGCAGTGAAGGCGCGCAAGGCGATGATCGCCGGCTCGCGCTGGACCGAACAGGCGATTCCGACCGATGCCGCCGACATCTACCGCTTCATCGAGACGCGCGACACCACCGACACGGTGATCGTCGAGCGGCGCGACGAAGCGGCGCTGGCGCGTGCGCAGAAGACCCTCGAGGCGCGCTACTCGAAGCCATACGTCGCCCATGCATCGCTCGGTCCGTCGGCTGCGCTGGCCACCTTCGGCGAAGGCGGGATCGAGGTCTGGACCCACAGCCAGGGCGTCTATCCGCTGCAGCGCGAACTGGCCCAGGTGTTCGACCTGCCGCTGGAATCGGTGGTTGCACACCATGTCGACGGCCCCGGCTGCTACGGCCACAATGGCGCTGACGATGCCGCACTCGACGCGGTGCTGCTGGCGCGTGCCGTACCGGGACGACCGGTGATGCTGCAGTGGATGCGCGACGATGAGTTCGCCTGGGAACCGCTGGGGCCCGCGATGGTGGTGAAGACGCGCGCATCGATCGACGCCGACGGCGACATCGTCGACTGGTCGCTCGACCTGTGGAGCAACGGCCACACACAGCGACCGGGCGTGGTGGTCACGACCGAGCCCAGCGTATCGCTGCTGGCCGCCTGGCACCTCGGCACGCCGGTCGCACGCATCCCGCAGGGTGACCCGGCGATGTCCGGAGGGGGCGGCATGGCGCGCAATGCGGAAGTGATCTACGCGCTACCCAATCAGAAGGTGGTCGCGCACAGGGTCGAGGAGCTGCCGCTGCGCGCATCCACGCTGCGTGCACTGGGCGCATATGCCAACGTGTTCGCCGGGGAATCGTTCATCGATGAACTGGCGCTGGCCTGCGGTGCCGACCCGGTCGAGTACCGGCTGCGACACATGAAGGACCCGCGCGCCCGCGCGGTGATCGAACTGGCGGCGCAGAAGGCCGGCTGGGTGCCGCACGAGCAGAGCGATGGCACCAGGGGACGCGGCATCGCGTTCGCCCAGTACAAGAACGGCTACGGCTATATCGCGATCGTCGCCGAGGTCGTGCTCGAGCCCGAGTTCAAGGTCACGCGCATGGTCGCCGCGGTCGACGTCGGCCTGGCGATCAACCCCGACGGCATCCTGAACCAGACCGAGGGCGGCATCCTGCAGGCGCTGAGCTGGACGCTGAAGGAACAGGTCGATTTCGACCGCGAGCGGATCCTGTCGCGCGACTGGGAGACCTATCCGGTGCTGACCTTCTCCGAGGTGCCGCTGGTCGAGGTTCACCTGATCGACCGACGCGATGCGGAGCCTCTGGGCGCGGGCGAGACACCGACCGGACCGACCGCTGCGGCAGTCGGCAACGCCCTCGCGCATGCGCTGGGCGTGCGGGTCAGGGATCTGCCACTGACTCGGGAACGCATCGTCGCGGCGCTGGGATGAACAGGGTCAAGCCCGGGTGATGCCCGATTTGCGAATCCGCGGGATAGCGCCCTCAGGCGCCAGCACTCCGCGCAAAACTCAAGACCTGACCCCCTCCGGGTTCTCGAGCAGTTCGTCTGCATCCATCAGGTCGTAGCGTTCGAACGGCTGGTGGATCCAGGGGTTCTCCGGCAGGTAGTGCACGAAGTAGTCCGGCTTGACGATCGACACGGCCTTGTACCAGAGCACGGCTGTGCGTACTTCCTCGGTGGCCTCGAAAACGGTTTCGAGGTGCCGCTTGACCACGTCGAGCGTGATCCCGGAATCGACCAGGTCGTCGACCAGGAGGATGCGCGTGCCCAGGCGCGCGGTGGTCATGGTCAGGTGCTCGGCGACGCGGATATGGCCGCGCACGGTCCCCGCCTCGCCGCCATAGGACTGGGTCGAGATGATCGCCAGCGGGATGTCGAAGATCCGCGACAGGGTGTCTCCGATGCGCAGGCCGCCGCGGGCGATGCAGACGATCTGGTCGAACGCCCAGCCCGAGCGATGCACCTCGCGCGCGAGGCGCTCGTTGTCCCGGTGGTAGTCGTCCCAGGTGACGTGAAAGTCGGCCATCGGTGATGCGCGCGCGGTCAGGCGTTGAACGGGTGGCGCATGACGATCGTTTCGTCACGATCAGGGCCGGTCGAGATCAGGTCGATCGGCACGCCGCAGATGGCTTCGATGCGCTTGAGGTAGGCGCGCGCCTCGGGCGGCAGCGCGTCGTACTCGCGGATGCCTACCGTGCTCGCCGTCCAGCCGGGCACCTCTTCGTAGATCGGCTCGCAGCGCGACAGGTTCTCCGCGCCGAACGGCAGGATGTCCACCTCGTGGCCGTCGATCCGGTAGCCGACGTTGATCTGCAGCGACTCCATGCCGTCGAGCACGTCGAGCTTGGTCACGCACAGGCCGGACAGGCCGTTGATCTGGATCGCGCGCTTGATCGCCGCCGCATCGAACCATCCGCAACGCCGCGGCCGGCCGGTGACCGAGCCGAACTCGTTGCCACGCGCCGCGATGTGGCGTCCGATGTCGTCGTCCAGTTCGGTCGGGAACGGCCCGGAGCCCACGCGCGTGGTGTAGGCCTTGGTGATGCCCAGCACGTAGTGCAGCAGGTGCGGACCCATGCCCGAGCCGGTACCGGCGGCGCCTGCCACACAGTTGCTGGAGGTGACGAACGGATAGGTGCCGTGGTCGACGTCGAGCAGCGTGCCCTGTGCGCCTTCGAACAGCAGGTTGCGGCCTGCACGATGCGCGTCGTAGAGCATGCGCGGCACGTCGGCCACCATCGGCTTGAGCTTTTCGGCGAGCAGCATGGTGTCGTCGAGCGTCTGCTGGAAGTCGACGGTCGGCGCCTTGTAGTAATGCTTGAGCATGAAGTTATGGTAGTCGAGCACCTCGCCCAGCTTCGCCGCGAACCGCTCGCGGTGGAACAGGTCCTGCACGCGCAGCGCGCGGCGGGCGACCTTGTCCTCGTAGGCCGGGCCGATGCCGCGCCCGGTGGTGCCGATCTTGTTCTCGCCGCGCGCCGCCTCGCGCGCATGGTCGATCGCAACATGGTGCGGCAGGATCAGCGGACAGGCCTCGCTGATGCGCAACCGCGAGCGCAGTTCGACGCCCGCCGTCTCGAGTTCGACGATCTCCTTGATCAGCGCCTCCGGCGAGATCACCACCCCGTTGCCGATGTAGCACTCCACGCCTTCGCGCAGGATGCCCGAGGGGATCAGCCGCAGCACCGTCTTGCGTCCGCCGATGACCAGCGTATGCCCGGCATTGTGCCCGCCCTGGAAGCGCACCACGCCCTGCGCATGGTCGGTCAACCAGTCGACGATCTTGCCCTTGCCTTCGTCGCCCCACTGGGACCCGATCACCACGACGTTTCTACCCATGAGTTCCGCCTCGATATTCTTCTGCAGTTGTTCGTTCGATGCGCGGCGGATGGATCGCGCCGCGCGCGTCGTCAAAGCGGTTCGACCCGCCACTGGCCGGCACGCATGACCAGCGCCCGGCTGCAATTCAATCCGGCCACCGGACGCTCGTCGCCCGGCAGGTCGACCACCACGATCTCGCCAGAGGCGCGCAGCGAATCGACCGCGGCGAGCAACGCCGCATCGTTGCCGGCCGGCGCGATCACCGCACCGGCATGCGGCTCCGGACCGACGATGGTGCACACCTCGATCAGGTCGAGGCTGAAGCCGGTCGCCGGGCGCGCGCGACCGAACGCCCGCCCCACCTCATCGTACCGACCGCCCGCCGCGATCGCGGTCGCATGACCGGCCGTATAGGCGGCGAACACGACCCCGCTGTGATAGTGGTAACCGCGCAGTTCCGCAAGGTCGAAATGAAGGATTGCGGCGCCGGCCGGGGTGGCGTCGGCCATTGCCGCCAGTTCACCCAGCGCGTGCGAGATCTCGGGCAATGCCGGCAGGTCGCGCGCAGCGGCGTCGAGAACACCGCGATCGCCGTAGAGTTCCGGCAACCGGCGCAGGGCCTCGCGCCATGGCGATGCAACGCCTTCGGTAAGCGCCTGGACCAGCGGCATGTCCTTGCCCTGCAGCGCGCTGAACAGCGCAGCCTCGAGGCCTTCACCGATGCCGGCCCGGGCGACCAGCGTGCGGAAAACCGCGACATGGCCGAGGTCGAGGTGCACGTCGGGGACGCCGGCGAGGGCCAGCGCCTGCAGCATCAGCTGTTGCACCTCGATGTCGCTCTCCACCGACGGATGACCGAACAGTTCGGCACCCAGCTGCAGCAGCTCACGCCGCGCGTTGTCCGCGGCGGGGCGGGCGTGCAGCACGCTGCCGCAATAGGCGTAGCGTGCCACCCCCGGACGTTGCGCAAGGTAGGCGTCGATGCGGGCCACCTGCGGCGTGATATCAGCACGCAGGCCCATCTGCCGGCCCGACAACTGGTCGACCAGCTTGAACGTGCGCAGGTCGAGGTCCACGCCGGTGCCGACACGAAGCGAATCGACGTACTCGAGCAGCGGCGGCATCACCACCTGGTAGCCGCGGGTGCGGAACAGTTCGAGCAGGCGGCCGCGCAAGGACTCCACCCGCTGGGCCTCGGGCGGCAGGATGTCTTCGATATGGGCGGGGAGCTGCCAGTTGCGCATGGTCTGGATCGTGAGAGCGAGTGGAAGCGCCAGGGCTGATCGACATGGCCAGCGATGGCGGCAAACCCCTTATTCTAACGGAGCCAGGACAATAGCAGTACGCCGCCCAGCATCGAGGTCAGGCCGATGAATCGCAGCTGGCGATCCGAGAGGGTGACCAGCCACGCAAAGGTCTCTCGCCACCTGCGCGGAGCAAGGAATGGCAGCACCCCCTCCAGCACCAGCATCAAGGCCAGTGCCAGCAGCAGCGCGCTGACGGCGTCCGTCACGGTTCAGCCGGGCGGGTCGCACGGCGCCCCGCCCTGACCTCACTTCTGCGGCGTACCCGCCGACCGGAAGTACCGGAAGAACTCGGAGTTGGGCTCGAGCACGAACACGTTGTTGCGCCCGGCGAAGCTGCGCTTGTAGGCCTCCAGGCTGCGATAGAACGCGGAGAACTCGGCGTTGGCCTGGAACGCGGCCGTGTAGAGCGCCGAAGCCTTCGCATCGCCTTCACCGCGGATGCGCTCCGCATCCCGGAAAGCCTCGGCCAGGATGATCTCGCGCTGGCGGTCTGCATCAGCGCGGATCTTCTCGCCTTCCGCCGCACCGGTGGAGCGCAGCTCGTTGGCCACGCTCTTGCGCTCGGCTTCCATCCGGCGATACACCGATTCGCTGACCTCCTGCGTGTAGTCGACGCGCTTGATCCGCACGTCGACCACCTCGATGCCGATGGCACGACCGTCCTTGTCGGCGCGTTCACGGACCAGTTCGGTGATCTTCTGCCGCTCACCCGAGATCACGTCGTTCACCGTGCGCGAACCGAACTCGGAACGCAGCGCGGAATTGATCGTCTGCGACAGCCGGTTCACCGCAGCGGCCTCGTTGCCCTGCACCGCGATGAAATACTGGCGCACGTCGACGATCCGCCATTTGACGAACGAGTCGACCAGCACGTTCTTCTTTTCCGAAGTCTGGTAGCGCTCGGGCTCCGGTGCATCGATGGTCAGGATGCGCTTGTCGAAGTAACGCACGGTATCGATGATCGGGAGCTTGAACTGCAACCCGGGAGATTCGACCACCTGGGCGATCGTGCCCAGGCGCAGGACCACGGCGGTCTGCCGCTGGTCGACGACGAACACGCTCATGCTGAGCGCGACCAGCGCGACCAGGACCAGGGCGATGACGATGGATATGCTGGGCTTCATTGACGCTGCTCCCTCTCACGGCTGCGAAACGCTTCGCGAGAGCGTGCTGTTTCCGGGGACGTGGCTGCGGGCTCGACCGCAGCCGGCTTCGCTGCCGGGGATGCCGCAGCGGTGGGATCACCGGGGTTCACTGGCTGGACGCCGCCGGCGCCGGTTGCGGACAGCAGCCTGTCCAGCGGCAGGAACAGCAGGTTGCTGCCCTGGCGCTGGTCGACCACCACCTTCGTCGCGTTGGTCATCACCGTGTTCATTGCATCGATGTACAGACGTTCACGGGTGATGCGCGGCGCGCGGTTGTACTCCTCGACCACCAGTCGGAAGCGGGTTGCTTCACCCTCTGCCGTGGCAACGACGCGCTGGCGGTAGCCTTCGGCTTCTTCCGCAAGCCTCGACGCCGCACCACGTGCCCGCGGGATCACGTCGTTGGCATAGGCCTCGCCTTCGTTCTTCTGGCGCTCGCGGTCCTGGCCTGCGCGTACCGCGTCGTCGAAGGCAGCCTGCACCTGCTCGGGCGGCTGCGCCGACTGCATCGTCACGTTGCTGATCAGGATGCCCAGGTTGTAGCGGTCGAGCAGCCCCTGCATCACCTTCAGCACATCGGCCTGGACGCCGCCACGATCTTCGTACAGCACCGCATCCATGCGCCGGATACCCACCACCTGGCGGATCGCGGTCTCGGCCGCCTGCAAAACCGTCTCGTCCGGATTGCGCACGTTGAGCAGGAAGTCGCGGCCGGAAGACAGCGTGTACTGCACCGCGAACTGCACGTCGACGATGTTCTCGTCGTCGGTGAGCATCAGCGACTCGCGCAGCACCTTGTTGCGCGGGTTGTTGCGGTAACCGATCTCGACCGTGCGCACGCCCGACACGTTCACGACTTCCGCGCGCTCGATCGGCCACGGCAGGTGCCAGCGCGGGCCCGGGTTGGTCTCTTCGACGAACTTGCCGAAGCGCAGCACGACACCCCGCTCGGCCGGGGCGACGATGTAGACGCCACTGGCGAGCCAGAGCAGGAACACCACGCCGCCGATCAGCAGGCCGCCATTGCGCCACTGTCCGGGGGTGAGGTTGCCACCACTGAAACCGCCGCCGCTGCCGCCACCGCCGGTGCCGACTTCACGCGGCCCCTGCTTGCGATTGCCCATCAGGTCGTTCAGCTTGCGGTTGAACCGGCGCCAGAGCTCGTCGAGGTCGGGCGGCCCCTGGTTGTTGCCGCCACCGCCGCCGCCGCTGCCGCCGCTTCCGCCGCCGCCGCGCTTTCCCCACTGGTTGTCATTCAAACCCATCGTTACCTGCTCCCGGCGCCTGTCGCGGCGCCTCCCGGACCACCGGTCCATGTATCCGCATCGACGACCGCAGCGACAGGTGCCAGTGGCAGCCCGTTCAACTGCGTTTCGCCCCCTTCATCCGGCATCGAGGCCGGATCACGTTCAGCACGATCGAAGAAATCATCAAGGGTCAGCCGCAGCAGGTCGACCCCCGCCCCGGTCAGCGCCGACAGCGAGACGCTGGTCAGGTCGCCGAGGTCGTCACGCACCACCTTCGGCTCGATCGAGACCCGATCGATCTTGTTGCACACCAGGATCTGCGGCACGTCATCCGCGCCGATCTCCGCCAGCACACGGTTCACTTCGCGGATCTGCCGTTCGCGGTCACTGCTGGCGAAATCGACCACGTGCAGCAGAAGGTCCGCCTGCGCGGTCTCGGTAAGCGTCGCCCTGAATGCCGCGACCAGTTCATGCGGCAGGTCGCGGATGAAGCCTACCGTATCCGACAGCACGATATTGCGCCCGGCCGGCGAAAACATCCTGCGGCTGGTGGTGTCGAGGGTCGCGAACAGCTGGTCGGCCGCATAAGTGCCGGCGTGGGTGAGCGCATTGAACAGGGTCGACTTGCCCGCGTTCGTGTAGCCGACCAGCGAAACGGACAGCGCCGAACCACGTTCCCGCGAGCGCCGCTGGGTCGCCCGCTGGCGTTCGACCTTGTGCAGCTTCTCTTTCAGTACCTTGACCCGCTTGCCCAGCAGGCGACGGTCGGTCTCGAGCTGGGTTTCACCCGGCCCGCGCAGTCCGATGCCACCCTTCTGGCGCTCGAGGTGGGTCCACCCGCGCACCAGCCGCGTGGCCAGGTGATCGAGCTGGGCGAGCTCCACCTGCAGCTTGCCTTCATGGCTTCGCGCGCGTTGCGCGAAGATGTCGAGGATCAGCGTCGTGCGGTCGACGACCCGACATTCGAGCGCGCGCTCGAGGTTGCGTTCCTGGACCGGCGACAGCTCGTTGTTGAAGATGACCACGGACGCATCCAGCTCGATGCGCAGTGCGGCAATCTCGGCGACTTTCCCTGACCCTGCATAGGTCGATGGATCGATCCGGTTGCGACTGCCGCCGATGATGCCGGCAACTTCGAGGCCGGCCGAAACCGTAAGCTCGCGGAGCTCCGAGAGGCTCTCTTCGTAGTCGCGCTCGGACGTTCCGAGGGCGACCAGCAGTGCACGACTGCCCGTGTCTGGCCGTTCGAGTTCGAACATCCGGCGGCTATCGACTCAGCGGATTAGGCAATGTCTGGCTCAGCTGTCTGCCGGCGATTCGTAGTGGATGCTAACGGCGCGGGCCGGCACGACCGTCGAGATGGCATGCTTGTAGACCATCTGCGTGACCGTGTTCTTCAACAGCACCACATACTGGTCGAAAGACTCGATCTGGCCCTGCAGCTTGATGCCGTTCACCAGGTAGATCGACACCGGCACGTGCTCCTTGCGGAGCGTGTTGAGGAAAGGATCCTGGAGCAGTTGTCCCTTAGCGCTCACGTGGCGTTACCTCGCTTATTCTTGAGAACCCACTGTACTGGATTTTTCCTGTCAAAGCCACTCGTTGCGGCGCAACACATCGATGTCCACCCGGCCCGTTCAACCGGGTGTCCGCGGCCTGCCTTCGTACGGATTGGTGCTGCTCTTGAACTGGATGCGCAGCGGCGTTCCCTCGAGCCGGAAGGTCGACCGGAACATGTGCTCGAGGTAGCGACGATAGCTCGCCGGGACCGCGTCGAGCGAGTTTCCATGGATGACCACGATCGGTGGATTCATCCCGCCCTGGTGCGCATAACGCAACTTGGGTCGCGAGAATCCCGAGCGGGGAGGATTCTGCTTCTCGACCGCCGCGAGCAGCGCACGGGTGAGCTTCGGCGTGGGCAGGCGCAGGGTCGCCGCGCGATACGCCGCGTCCACCGCGGGCAGCAGTGCATTGAGGCCAGTGCCGCGTTTCGCGGAGACGAAAAGCGTGCGCGCAAAGGACAGGAACCCGAGCTTGCGCTCCATGTCGTCCTTCACCGCCGCACGCACGTCCGATGGCAGACCGTCCCACTTGTTGACAACCACCACGAGCGCGCGACCCGCTTCGAGGATGTAGCCGGCAATGTGCGCATCCTGGTCGCTGACCGAATCACGCGCATCGAGCACCAGCACCGCAACGTTGCAATCGTCGATTGCCTTCAGGGTCTTGATCACCGAGAACTTCTCGATCACCTCGTCGACTCGCGCGCGGCGGCGCATGCCGGCGGTATCGACCAGCGTGTAGCGTTTGCCGCCCCGCTCGAACTCGGCCGGAATGCTGTCGCGCGTGGTGCCGGGCAGGTCGAACACCAGCATGCGCTCTTCTCCGAGCAGGGCGTTCGCCAGCGTCGACTTGCCGACGTTCGGGCGACCGACGATCGCGATGCGGGGTGCTTCCGGCGCTTCCGGCTCAGAGGATGGCGGTTGCGGCTCATCTTCCGGGAACCGTTCGAGTACATCGGCCAGCAGGTCACCGACCCCTTCGCCATGGGCCGACGAAATGCTCCAGGGCGTGCCGATGCCGAGTGACTGGAAATCGGCACCGGCGATCGCATCCTGGATGCCCTCGGCCTTGTTCACCACCAGCCACACCGGACGCCCGGTCACGCGCAGGCGCGACGCAATCTCGCGGTCGAGCGCGGTCAGGCCGGTGCGGTAATCGACCAGGAACAGGATCGCATCGGCTTCGTCGATCGCCTGCTCGGTCTGTCGCGCCATCTCGCGGACAATGCCTTCCTTCACCACCGGCTCGAATCCACCGGTATCGACGACCAGGTACTGCCGGCCGCTGAACGAGCCGCGTCCGTAGTGACGGTCGCGGGTCAGGCCCGGGAAATCGGCGACCAGCGCGTCACGCGACTGGGTCAGGCGGTTGAAGAGCGTGGACTTGCCGACATTCGGGCGTCCGACCAGGACCAGGGAGGGTTGCATCGGATCAGGCCGCCACGCCCATCGCGTACACACCACCGTTGCGCGTCTGGATCACGAACCCGCGGTCGGTGGGGCGGGCGTCGATGGCGATGCCACTGCCATCGGTCGGAAGACGCGCGACGAAACTGCCGTCTTCAGGATCCAGCAGGTGCACGAAACCCTGGAAGTCACCGACAACCAGCGATCTTCCGATCAGTCGAGGCGCCCCGAGGTTGCGCAACTGGAGCGCCGCCTGCCGCCAGAGGCTTGCGCCGGTCGTGCGATCGAGCGCGTGCACCACGCTGCGGTCGTCGACCACGTAGACCGCGCGCGCATCCATGTCGAGCCCGGCGATGCTGGAAATCTCGCGCGACCAGACCAGCGAGCTGCGCTGCGTATCGAAGCAGGCGACGCGTCCCTGGAAGGCCACCGCGCAGACCTGGTTGCTGTCGAAAGCAGGCAGGCTGGTGATCTCGACCACCCGCTCCAGTTCGGTCGCCCCGCGCGGCAGCGCAACCGCCACGTCGAGTCCGACTGCGCCGGTCTTGAGATCGAGACCGATCAGCCGGCCGTTTCCGAAACCCGCGAACAACGCGCCGCGGGTGATGGTGAAACCGACATGGGTACGCACCGACAGGGTGGGCGCAGCGGCGCGCTGGTAGACCCAGCGCTGGCGACCGGTCTCCACCTCGAGTCCCCAGATGCGCGAGTCACCGGTGCGCACCACGACCAGGCCGTCGACGATCTGCGGTGCGGCCAGCACCTCGCTCGACAGCCGGGCCTCCCAGGCGAGCTTGCCACCCTGCAGATAGACCTGCACTTCGCCGTTCTGGCCGCCGACCGCGATCCGGCCGTCGCCAGCACCGACGCCACCGGCCGTCGGCTTGACGACTTGCTGCCGCCACGAGACGCGACCGCTGATCGCCTCGAATGCGGCAAGACTGCCATCGGCACCGATCGCATACACCTGCCCGGCGTCGACGGCGGGCGTGAACACGTATCGCCCCGCGCCACCGACCTGCCCCTGCCAGAGCACGCGCAGTGTCGTCTTCGCGTTGAACGGGCGCAGTTCCGCCGGCTTGAGCCGCGGGTCGACCGCGCGGGAGAACAGGCGGTCATAGGCACCCCCGACCGTGCTGCAGCCGGTCACCGCCGCCGGCGCGAGGCCGGCGATGGACAGGGCGCGCAGGAGGCGACGGCGCGGCCGAACCGGATCGACTGTGATGCATCGGCGCATGGCGTTCACCTCGCTTCGCCCAGTGCGTCGAGCTTCAACTGGACCAGGTTGCGGTAGGGACTCTTCTCTTCCAGCTTGTCGAAGGCCGACTGGTACGCATTGCGCGCTGCATTGGTGTCGCCCTGGGCGAACAGCACGTCGCCGCGCAGGTCGAGGAACAGCGCATCGAACGCATTGCCGTGCTTCGCGTCGAGCAGGCGCAACGCTGCGACCAGGTCGCGATCGTCGATCAGCACCGCCGCCAGGCGCAGCCGGGCCAGGTCGCGGAACTCGTCCTGCTTCGCGTTGGCGATCGCCCATTCGAGCCGGGTGCGTGCGCTCTTGCTGTCCCCGCCTTCGAAATCCATGCGTGCGGCGATCAGCGAGGCGAGCACCGCGTAGCCGGTGCCCGGGTACTTCTCGACGAGCTGGGTGGCTGCCTCGCGCACGCGTGTCTGGTTGTTGCCCTGCAGGCCCTCCTGGATCGCGAGATAGAGCACCGATGCACCTTCGGTCTGCCGGTTCTGGTACCAGCGCCAGCCGGACAGGGCGGTGACTCCGAGGGCCACGACGAGCACGACGATCGTGATGATGTTGCCGTAGCGTTCCCACCACGTCTTGATCGCGTCGATCTGCTCCTGCTGTTCCAGGTCGAAATGGGCCATCGGTCGTTCCGTTTCGGGTTGGGTCGGTGCTGCGCGTCAGTCGTTGCGCGTCAGTCGTTGCGCGTCAGTCGTAAGCGTCAGTCGTAAGCGTCAGTCGTAAGCGTCAGTCGTAAGCGTCAGTCGTTCGCGGCCAGCAGCGCTGCCACGGCGTCGGTTCCAAGCATCTGCTGTTCACCGCCGGTGCGCAGCGGCTTCACGCCGACCTTGCCCGCAGCCAGTTCGGCCTCACCGACGATAAGCGCATACCGCGCACCGCTCGCGTCGGCGCGCTTCATCTGGGCGGCAAACTTTCCACCGCCCCCATGCACCACCACCGCATGTCCCTGGTCGCGCAACGCCTCGGCGACCCGCACGGCAAACCGCGCGGCAGCTTCGCCCTGATGGACGACATAGGCCGCCGGCGGCGCGGCGCAGGCCAGTACGCTGCCATCCTCGACCAGCGACAGTATGCGCTCCAGGCCCATCGCAAACCCGCAGGCCGGCGCCGTGCGCCCGCCAAGCTGTCCGACGAGGCCATCGTAACGCCCGCCCGCACAGATCGTTCCCTGCGCGCCCAGGCGCGTGGTCACCCACTCGAACACGGTCCGGTTGTAATAGTCCAGCCCGCGCACCAGCCGCGGATTCACGCGGTACGCAATGCCGGCATCATCGAGCCGGGCGCGCAGCCCGTCGAAATGCGCGGCCGATTCGGCATCGAGCATCTCGACCAGTTTCGGCGCACCGGCCACGAGTTCATGCATCGCCGGGTTCTTGGTGTCGAGAATGCGCAGCGGATTGGCGTGCAGCCGGCGCAGCGCATCGTCGTCGAGCTGGTCGCGGTGGCGCTCCAGGTACGCGACCAGCTGTTCACGATGGGCTGCGCGGGTCGCGGCATCGCCCAGCGAGTTCAGTTCAAGCGAGACGTCTTCCAGCCCCAGCTGCCGCCACAGTCGCGCGCAGAGGATGATCTGTTCCGCGTCGACGTCCGGGCCGGCGAAGCCGATCGCCTCGCAGCCGACCTGGTGGAACTGCCGGTAGCGTCCTTTCTGCGGCCGCTCATGCCGGAACATCGGGCCTTCGTACCACAGCCGCTGGGGCGTGCCGTAGAGCATGTTGTGCTCGATCGCGGCGCGCACACAGGCTGCGGTGCCTTCCGGCCGAAGGGTCAGGCTCTCGCCGTTCAGTTCATCGCGGAAGGTGTACATCTCCTTCTCGACGATGTCGGTCACCTCGCCGATGGTGCGCACGAACAGCTCGGTGCGCTCGAGCACCGGCGTGCGCAGTTCGCTGTATCCGTAACGCGCAAGCAGACCCGTCACGCAGGCGACAAGGCTCCGATAGCGGGCGGCTTGCGCCGGCAGCAGGTCGTTCATGCCGCGGACGGCTTGGAAGGAGGTACCCATCGGGACGTTTCTGGTCGGCCGCCGGTGACGACAGCAAAGCCGCTGAGTATAGCGCGCCGGCGGGGCGGGCCCGCAGATCAGGCCTGCGCAGTGGCCTCGATGCGGGCCGAATAGCGGGTCCGCACGTAATCGTCGACGATCGCCTTGAACTCCGCCGCGATGTTGTCGCCCTTCAGTGTCACCGTCTTGCTGCCATCCACGAACACCGGTGCGACGGGTGTTTCGCCGGAACCGGGCAGGCTGATGCCGATGTTGGCATGCTTGCTTTCGCCAGGCCCGTTGACCACGCAGCCCATCACCGCCACGGTCATCGTCTCGACGCCGGCATACTGATCGCGCCAGACCGGCATCTGCGCGCGCAGGTAGCTCTGGATGCTGTCGGCCAGTTCCTGGAAGAAGGTACTGCTGGTACGGCCACATCCGGGACACGCCACCACCATCGGCGTGAACGAACGCAGCCCCATGGTCTGCAGGATCTCCTGCGCGACGATCACCTCGCGCGTGCGGTCGCCGTTGGGCTCCGGGGTGAGCGAAACACGGATGGTGTCGCCGATGCCCTCCTGCAGCAGCACCGCCATCGCAGCGGTGGAGGCGACGATGCCCTTGGAGCCCATCCCGGCTTCGGTGAGGCCGAGATGCAGCGGGTAGTCGCAGCGCCGGGCCAGTTCGCGGTAGACGGTGATCAGGTCCTGCACCGCGCTGACCTTCGCCGACAGCACGATGCGGTCGCCCGGCAGGCCGATGGCTTCTGCCTCGCGTGCACTGTCGATGGCGGACACCACCAGCGCCTCGCGCATCACCGCGGACGCCTCGAGCGGCCGCGGCAGGCGGGCGTTCTCGTCCATCAGCCGTGCCAGCAGGGCCTGGTCCAGGCTACCCCAGTTCACCCCGATGCGTACCGGCTTGCCGTAGCGGATCGCCGCCTCGATCATGGTCCCGAACTGTTCGTCACGCTTTGATCCGCGACCGACGTTGCCCGGGTTGATGCGATAGGCATCGAGGACTTCGGCGCATTCCGGATGCTGGGTAAGCAACCGGTGGCCATTGAAGTGGAAGTCTCCCACCAGCGGCACGTTGCAGCCCATCGCGTCCAGGCGGCTGCGGATCGGCGCCACCTGTGCAGCGGCCTCCGGGCTGTTGACGGTGATGCGCACCACCTCGGAGCCGGCCCGGGCGAGCTGCGCGACCTGCAGCGCGGTGGCCTGTGCATCGGCGGTATCGGTGTTGGTCATCGACTGCACCATGATCGGTGCGTCACCGCCGATGCGCACATGCCCGACACGGACCTGCCGGGTCAGCTTGCGCGCGCGCGCGCCGACCTCAGGTGCCCCGGTAGACGTTCCGCCGACATTCGCCATCACCATCCCCTGTGGATTCGAGGCCCCGACTCTACCGCAGCCCGGGGCAGACGATCTCAGTCGAGCGTGAAGCGGGCCACGTCGACACGGGTATGCGGCGCGAGGTCGATGTCGCGGCCGCCATAGGCCAGGCGCACGCTTCGCGCGTTGCCCACCACCAGTGACAGCGGCGGCTCGCCCTGCACCACCTGCGACGAACCCGGCGGATTGAGCTGGGAGAAGATCAGGCGGCCGCGGGCATCGCGGATCTCGACCCACGATTCGCGATCGAAGGACAGCCTGACCGTACGCGGGCCGGTACCGAACGCATCACCGATCTCCGAAGGTGCCATGGACGAGGCGCCGACCGGCGCCGTGGCCGGCACGGCATCGACCGGGGACGCGGCCGGAACGGCGCCATCGGTCGCAGCGGCAGCACCGTCAGCCCCTGCGCCGGGAACGACTGGCTGCGGCGCGACGACACCGGACTGCACCACGTCTGCCGACGGCGGACGGGCAACACCCGGGACCGGTGAATCGGGCGCGGACCCTGGCGCCGGGCCGAACCACTCGAAGGCCAGGAAGCCGACCACCACGGCCGCCAGCAGGCCGGCCACCGAGTGCAGCCAGCGCGAGGGCTGGTCGGATGACGGAAACGGAATCGCGGTCGGGACCGGCTGGCGTACCAGGCCCGCCGCGACGGCCGCAGGCGCGACCACGCCGGCCGGGGGCGGTGGAAAACGAAGGTCGAGGGCCTTCATCACCGGACCAGGATCGACCTGGACCAGCCGCGCATAGCTGCGCGCAAAACCGCGGATGAACATCGGCGAGGGCAACCGTTCGAAGGCGTCGGCCTCGAGCGCCTCGACCTGGCGCATGGAAAGCTTCAGGTGGTTGGCGACTTCGCCGACCGAAAGCCCCATGCCTTCACGCGCCCGGGCAAGCAATGCACCGGCGGTCACTACGGCAGCAGGCTCGTCCGATCGGGTGGCGTCCTCATGGCGTTCACCGGGTTCGTCGACCACGGATTGCGTGGCTTCGTGCATCTTCGAGTTTTCGCTCGTATCCATGTTCATCGCCCACCTTGCTGGCTCAGCAGCTGGGCCTCCGGGGCATTCGGGAAGAGGCGCCTCAGCTGCTGTGCATAGATTGCTTCGGACTGGCGGTCGCCCAGCGCCCGTTCGACGCGCACGCCGAGCCAGAGCACCTCGGCAGTGGGCGCTGCCGCCTGCATGTAGCGATTGAGGAACGCACGGGCGTCGGGCACCCGGCCGCTGGCGAACGAGATGTCGGCCAGGTTGAACAGCGCGACCGGCTGGCTGGCGCGAACACCCAGCGCCTGCTCGAAGAAGCGCCGCGCTTCGACATCATCCCCGCGCCGGCGCGAGCAGATCCCCGCGTTCACCAGAGACCGGTCGACGTTGGCATAGAGCGGACTGCGCACCGCAGTCAGGAAGAACTTGATCGATTCGCCATGGCGCCCGCGCTCGCACAGGAACCAGCCGTAATTGTTGTTGATGTCCGGATCGGCCGCAGCAAGGCGCAACGCCCGCTCGAAATTCTGGACCGCCTGCCCGTCCTCCTTCAACTGCATGTTGATCAGGCCGAGAAGGTTGAACGCGTGCGGGTTCTCTGGATCGAGCTTGGCCGCGGAACTGGCTTCGTCCAGCGCCGGCCCGATCGAACCGCGCGAGAAATAGAGCGAGGCGAGTTCGACGCGCAGCCGGGCGGCTTCCTTGGGGTCTGCCTTCTGCTCGGGCGCCTGCGGCGCCGGCGTGTTCGCGGTCAGCTTGTTCGCCGCCGCCGACGCGGCGGCACCGCCGAGGGCCGAGGCCGTGCATCCGGACAGCAACCCGGCGCTGCCCGCGCAAAAAAGGACGATCGCCACCCGGCGTGCGGGGCCTGCGAAGGCGGCGACAACACGGGTCGCCATCGTGGGGCGTGCCTGGCTCATGGCGTCCCCTGCACCGCAGCCTGGCGGCGGATCACCCGGCGGGTGCGGTCCTGCACCTGGCCCGCCAGCTGGCCACATGCCGCGTCGATATCGTCGCCCCGCGTCTTGCGCGTGGTTGCAATCAGCCCGGCCGCATGCAGCACTTCGGCGAAGCGGCGCACCGCGTCCGGCGGCGAACGGCGGAAGCCCGACTGCGGGAACGGATTGAACGGGATCAGGTTGATCTTGCTGGGGACACGGGCGACGGTGCGCACCAGTTCGCGCGCCTGCTCGACCGAATCATTGACGCCTTCGAGCATCACGTACTCGAACATGATGAAGTCGCGCGGTGCGTGGTCGAGGTAACGCACGCAGGCATCCAGCAGCTCGCGGATCGGGAAGCGCTTGTTGATCGGCACCAGCCGATCGCGCAGCGCATCGTTGGGCGCGTGCAGCGACACCGCGAGCGCCACGGGACATTCCTGCGCCAGGCGATCGATCTCCGGCACCACGCCGGAAGTCGACAGCGTGACCCGGCGCCGCGACAGGCCATAGGCATGGTCGTCGAGCATGATGCGCAGCGCGGTCACCACGTTGCGGAAATTGGTGAGCGGCTCGCCCATCCCCATCATCACCACGTTGCTGATGATGCGTTCCGGGTTCTCCTTGGCATCGGCCGCGGCCGCGCGGCGCTCGCGCGCACCGAGTTCGCGGTTCGCCATCCAGAGCTGGCCGATGATCTCGGCCACGCTCAGATTGCGGTTGAAGCCCTGGGCGCCGGTCGAACAGAATGCGCACTCGAGTGCGCATCCGACCTGGCTGGAGATGCACAGCGTGCCGCGGTTCACCTCGGGGATGAACACGGTCTCGATCGCGTTGCCGCTACCCGAGGCCAGCAGCCACTTGCGCGTGCCATCGCTGGCCGTGCTGTCGGAGATGATCGGCAGCGGTGCAACCTCGGCAGTCTCGACGAGTTTCGCGCGGAACGACTTGGCGAGATCGGTCATGTTGCCGAAATCGCTCTCGCCTGCCTGATGGATCCAGCGCATCAACTGCTCGGCGCGGAACGCGCGCTCGCCCATCGATGCGCTGTGCGCAACCAGTCCCTGCAGATCGAAATCGAGCAGGTTTACCTTCATCAGCGCGGATGAATCTCCAGGCCGGGGAAGAAGAACGCCACCTCGGTCGCGGCATTCTCTGCGCTGTCCGAACCATGCACGGCGTTGGCATCGATGCTGTCTGCGAAGTCTGCGCGGATCGTGCCCTTGTCGGCCTTCTTCGGATCGGTCGCACCCATCAGTTCGCGATTCTTCGCGATCGCGCCCTCGCCCTGCAACACCTGCACCATCACCGGGCCGGAGGTCATGAACTTCACCAGGTCGCCGAAGAACGGACGGGCGCGGTGGACGTCGTAGAACGCGCCGGCCTGTGCGTCGGACAACTGGGTCATGCGCGCCGCGATCACGCGCAGGCCTGCCTTCTCGAAACGGGAATAGATCTCGCCGATCACGTTCTTGGCGACTGCGTCGGGTTTGATGATCGAGAGGGTACGTTCGACTGCCATCTTGCATCTCCTGGATTTCATTGATCGTTCATCGCCCGCCTGCCAGCGCCGCACGATCGGCGGAACGGGACGGTTCGATGGAATTCTGGAATGTCGGTGTGCAGCCTTCTCCGCTATACCTCGCACGGAGGGTCGTTCGCCGGCCTGGCCCTCCGCACACTGCTAACGGCACTGCAATGCAAAACTGCACGGTTGCCCGCATTTTCCTGCGCGATCGACTGGGCGCCGGAGTGGTCAACCCGCCACTGCGCACGATGGTGCGATGCCGCGTACGCCGCGAAACCCTGTCATCAGGCCTCGCGAAACGTCGGCGCCCACCCCGACCGGATGCGCCGGAGAATAGCAGAAACATTATCTGGAATAAACCCTAAGAGTCCGATTTTCTTACCTTTTTTGTTCAGCCAGGTTGCAACTGAAGATGCTCGCCAGACTACGGCAGGCAACGTCAACGGTGCTACGATCGCGTTCGGCGCAGCCGCGTCGGCCGGGCGGCAGTCTCCGGAGCGATCCGCCCGCGTCAAGGCTTCCTCCCGCGGCTTCCTCCCGCCGTGGTCTTCCCGCTGCCTGTCCTGCCGTCCAAGGAGACGATCCGATGGCGTCCGTTCCGCCCAGTGTACTGGCTGCTTCCGACGACGCGGCCGATATCCGGCGGCGCGCGCTGCGCCGCCTGGTGATCGCGGTCGTGATGCTCGCGGCCGCCTTCGGCGCGCTGCTCACCTACGAGCGTTTCAGCGCCCCGCGAACCGTCGCGCCGGAACCGAAGGCGAAGCCCGTGGCCTCGGTGGCCGCCCCGAAACCGCCCGAGGACGAGCCGGTCGCCACAATGCCGCCTGAACCGTCGGCGGAAGCGACAGCCGAAACCACCGCCCCTTCGCCAGCGGCGCCCACACAGGCACCCGCCCCTGTCGCGGAAGCCAAGGCACCGCCCCCCCCGCCACAGGTGATCAACAACGAACCGCCACCGGCCCCCGGGCCCGGTCCGCGTTTCACCCCATCGCGCAGCGAGGCGCAGCCAGGCAAGCCAGCCCCGACGGCCGCAGCCGCGGTCGCGTCACCCCCGTCCGCCGCGCCGGCCCTCGCATCAGGCGTAAAGCCCCCCGCCGCCGCACCGGCCCCGGCATCGGCTTCGGCACCAACACCGGCACCTGCACCCGCCGCTGCCGGCACGACCGCGGCAAGGACCGACGCGCCGCGCAGCTTCGTCGTGCAACTGGGCGTGTTCACCTCGCCCCAGAATGCAGAGGCGCTGCAGCGCAAGCTCGCCGAAGCGGGCGTGGTCACCTCCACCGAGACGCGCGTACTGATCGGTCCGTTCAAGGACCGCGCCGAGGCCGACCGGTCGATGGACACGGTCAAGCGGCTCGGCCTGGGCGCGGTCGTGATGCCGGCGCGGCCGTGATGCCGGCGCGGCCGTGAACGCCCGCCGGCTCGCCGGTCACTGCTCGATGCGGATCTTCCCTTCGCGGATCAGCCGTTCGTAGAGCACGAACTCCTTCTTCTGGAATTCGAGGAACTGCTGCGAGGTCGACACGATCGGTTCGAACCCCTGCGTGGACAGCCGTTCGCGCGCCTCGGGCCCCTGCATGATCTTCGCCAGCGCGCCGGTGAGCGTGGACACCACGTCCCTGTGCAGGTTCGCCGGACCGTACACGCCGTGCCACGAGTACATCTCGAAGTTCGGGAAACCCTGCTCGATCATCGTGGGCACATCGGGCAGCGCGGCCGATCGCTTGGCGGCGGTGACGCCGAGCGCGCGTACCTTGCCGGCGAGGATCTGCGGCCGGGTGGCGATCATGGTGCCGAACATGCCGGCGATATGGCCGCCCTGGATGTCGATCAGCGCAGGGCCTGCACCCTTGTAGTTGATGATCTCGAAGCGGCTGCCGCTGGCGTTGCGGAAAAGCTCCATCGCCAGGTGCCCGCCGGAACCGATGCTCTCGGTACCGGTGTTGATCAGGCCGGGCCGCTTGCGGATCAGCGCGGCGAATTCGCGCGCGTCCTTCGCCGGGATCGCGTTGTTCACGATCAGCACGGTCGGCCCTTCCGACACGCGGGTGATATGGGTGAAATCGGCCCAGGTGTCGTAAGGCAGCTTCGGCAGCAGCGCCGCATTGATCACGTGCACCGAGGCCTGTACCAGCAGCGTGTTGCCGTCCGGCGCCGACCTCGCGACCAGTTCGCTGCCGATCGTGCCGAAACCGCCCGGCCGGTTCTCGACGATGAACTGTTGCCCCAGCGTGGCCGTCAGCCGCTCGGCCAGCAGTCGTCCGATGAAATCGACCGCCCCGCCAGGTGCGAACGGCACCACGATGCGCACGGTGCGCGACGGGTACGCCTGCGCAAGAACCGGACCGACCGAGAACACGCCTGCCACCGCGCCTGCGATGACCGCCGCTGCGAACCGGGCGACGACCTTGCGTCGCCCGGGTGGACGGTGGTCGGCGCGCGGGGGCCGGCAAGCGTGGTCGATGGCGGGGTTGCAGTGATTCATGCGGATACTCCCTTTAGCGGTCTCGTTAGGTGATAACGCCGTTTCCGGCCGCGATGCCTGCTGCCTCGACCTGCACGTTGCACCAGCCGGCACCGGAAGGTCAATACGTCGCCGGATAACTGCCACCGTCGATCAGCAGGTTCTGCGCGGTGATGTAGCCGGCGTGGGCCGAGCAGAGGAACGCCGCGTAGGCGCCGAACTCGACCGGGTCGCCGAAGCGGCGCGCGATCATCCCGTCCACGGTCAGGCGCATCATCTCGATCGGTCCGAGCATCATTGCATGCATGCCGTGCAACGCGCCGGCTCGGCCGTGCGCGACCGGACGGCTTCACGCGGGGAACACCCCGGTCGACAGGTAGCGGTCGCCACGGTCGCAGACGATGCTCACCACGACCGACCCGGGTCGCGCGGCGGCTGTCGCCAGCGCGACGCACATCGCACCGCCAGCGGAGATCCCGGCAAAGATGCCTTCCTCGCGCGCCATCCGCCGGGCGGTTTCTTCCGCATCCTGCTGCCCCACCGTCTCGACACGATCGATGCGGCTGCGCTCGAAGATCGCCGGCAGGTAGGCCTCGGGCCACTTGCGGATGCCGGGTATCTGCGCCCCGTCTTCGGGCTGCACGCCGATGATCTCGATACCCGGATTGCGTGCCTTGAGGTAGCGCGACACGCCCATGATCGTTCCGGTGGTGCCCATGCTGCTGACGAAGTGGGTGACCGTGCCGCTGGTGTCCCGCCAGATCTCCGGACCGGTCGACTCGAAATGCGCGAGCGGGTTGTCCGAGTTGCCGAACTGATCGAGCACGATGCCGCGCCCCTCGTCCTGCAGTTGCAATGCGAGATCGCGCGTGGCCTCCATTCCGCCTGCCTTCGGCGTGAGGATGATCTCGGCGCCGTAGGCGCGCATTGTCTGCCGGCGTTCGATGCTGGCGTTCTCGGGCATGACCAGGATCAACCGGTAGCCGCGCATCGCCGCGACCATCGCCAGTGCGATGCCGGTGTTGCCACTGGTGCCTTCGATCAGCGTGTCGCCCGGGCGGATGCGCCCGCGTGCTTCCGCGCCACGGATCATCCACAACGCAGGTCGGTCCTTCACCGACCCGGCCGGGTTGTTGCCTTCGAGCTTGCCGAGCACCCGGCCCCCGCCCGCGGCTGGCATCCGCAGCAGCCGCACCAGCGGCGTGTTGCCGACCGACTGCTCGAGGTCGAGCACGCCGATCACGGCTGCCCCGAGGCGCGGCGCCGCGGTGGCGCGGACCAGGGCGCCGCGTCGAGCGGGGCCGGTGCGGCACGGGCCGCCACGGAGCGGAAGTTCTCGCCGACGACGATCAGCGCGGGGCCGCCGGCCAGCCGCCGTGTGCTGGCGCCCAGCGTGGCCAGCGTCGAGGGCAGCACCTGGCAAGCTGCGAGCGACGCATGCTCGACGATGGCCACCGGCGTGGATGCACGACGTCCCGCACCGATCAGTGCAGCGCCGATCGCCGCCGCTTCATGCGCGGCCATGTAGATCACCGCCGTATCGGCTGCTGCGGCGGCCTGCAGCCAGTCGGAACGATCCTCGCCGGCGCCCACGCGTGGCGTGACGAAGGTGACGCTGCGCGATACCCCGCGCGCGGTCAGCGACCGCAGCAGCTCCGCGCTGGCGGCGAGCGCCGAGGTGACGCCGGGCACCACCTCGACCTCGATGCCGGCCTCGAGCAGCGCATCGATCTCTTCCTGCGCGCGACCGAACAGCATCGGATCGCCGCCCTTCAGTCGAACGATCGTGCGATGGACCGATGCGGCGTCGACCAGTCGCTTGTTGATGAAGCGCTGCGCCGTCGAATGGCCGCCGCAACGCTTGCCCACTGCGATGCACTCGGCCTGCGTGGCGAGTGCCACGATGTCCGGACCGACCAGCGCGTCATGGAAAACGATGTCGGCCTGCTGCAGCAGGCGCAGCGCACGCACGGTGAGCAGGTCGGGTGCCCCGGGGCCGGCGCCGACCAGCCAGACCTTGCCGGTCATCGCGGCGCTACTGCGGCGCCGGGGCCGGACCGGTCGAACGGCGCGCCGCGATCCACGGCGCCCTGGTAGACGGCTGCGAACGCGCCAAACTCGGACAGCGCAGCGTGCGGGTCCTCGCCTGCGCGCAGCTCGAAACTGTCGAAGCCACAGCGCGCAAGGTAGAACACGGCGTCGCGGGTCAGCGGACCGGTGGCGCGCAGTTCCCCGCGGTAGCCATGCCGTTCGCGCAGCAGCCGGCCGATCGAGAAGCCGCGTCCGTCGGTGAGCGCGGGAAAATGAACTGCCACCAGCGACAGGCGGTCGACATCACCGGCCAGCAGCGCCGGATCGTCACCGGGCTCGAGCTGCACGCCCACCCGGCCGCCACGGGCGAGCAGCCCGGGACGGCCATGCAGCCAGGTCTGCAAGGGCACCAGCAGGTCCGCTGCGGCCGGACCGCAGCTGGTGCCGGCCTCGAGCCGGAACCATGGATCGCCCGCCGCCACCGCATGCCTACTGATCAACGAGTGCATAGACATTCCGCTTGAACGGTTCGACTCCGATGCGCTGCACGGTGTCGATGAAGCGCTCGGCCTCGGAATCGCGTTCACGCAGGTAGACCTCGACCAGCTTCTCGATCACGTCAGGCACGTCGGCGCGGGCGAACGAGGGCCCGATCACCCTGCCCAGCGAGGCGTCCGGCCCCTGCCTGCCGCCGATGGATATCTGGTACCACTCCTGCCCGTTCTTGTCGACGCCGAGGATGCCGATATGGCCGACATGGTGATGTCCGCATGAATTCATGCAACCGGAGATGTTCAGGTCGACTTCGCCCACGTCGTGCAGGTAGTCGAGGTCGTCGAAGCGCTGCTGGATCGCCGCGGCGACCGGGATCGACACCGCGTTGGCGAGCGAGCAGAAGTCACCGCCGGGGCAGGCGATCACGTTGGTGATCAGCCCCCGGTTCGCGGTGGCGAGGTCGAGCGCATCCAGGGCGGTCCAGAGCCGGAACAGTTCATCGCGTTCCACGTCGGCGAGCACCAGATTCTGCTCGTGCGTCACGCGCAGTTCTCCGAAGCTGTAGCGGTCGGCGAGGTCGGCAACGCCGTCCATCCGGTCGGCGCTGATGTCGCCCGGCGGCACGCCAGTCTTCTTCAGCGATACGGTCACCGCGGCATGACCGCTGACCCGGTGCGGATGCACGTTTCGCGCGACCCAGCGCGCGAACGCTGCATCTTCGCGCAGGTGCTTTTCGAGCACCACGGACACCTGTGGCAGCGACCGGTACGAAGGTCGGGTGAAGCGTGCCTCGATGCGCGCGATTTCCGACGGCGGCAACGTGCCCGGCCCGCCCTCGAGAAACGACCATTCGTGCTCTACCTGCCGGCGGAACTCGGCCACGCCCAGTTCCTTCACGAGGATCTTGATCCGCGCCTTGTACTTGTTGTCGCGCCGGCCGTGCAGGTTGTAGACGCGCAGGATCGCGTCGAGATAGGTCAGCAGGTGGGTCGCGGGCAGGAACTCGCGCAGCACATGCCCGATGATCGGCGTGCGCCCGAGGCCGCCGCCCACCACCACGTTGAAGCCCGGCCCGCCGTCATAGTCGAACACCGCCTTCAGGCCGATGTCGTGCACCATCACCGCGGCTCGGTCCGCGGGCGACCCGGACAGCGCGATCTTGAACTTGCGCGGCAGGAAGGCGAACTCCGGGTGAAGCGTGGACCACTGGCGGATGAGCTCCGCGTACACCAGCGGGTTCAGCACCTCGTCCGGCGCGACCCCCGCGAAATGGTCGACCGTGGTGTTGCGGATGCAGTTGCCACTGGTCTGGATCGCGTGCATGTCGACCTCGGCCAGCTCGGCCAGGATGTCGGGCACGCGTTCCAGTGCCGGCCAGTTGAACTGGATGTTCTGCCGGGTGCTGAAGTGGCCATAGCCGCGGTCGTACTCGCGTGCGATGTGCGCCAGGCGGCGCAGCTGAGTCGCGTTCAGCATGCCGTAGGGGATCGCCACCCGGAGCATCGGTGCATGGCGCTGGACGTAGAGTCCGTTCTGCAGGCGCAGCGGGCGAAACTCATCCTCGGAAAGGGCCCCGGACAGGAAACGCTCGGTCTGGCGGCGAAACTGGTCGACGCGGCTGCTGACGATGCTGCGGTCGATCGTGTCGTACTGGTACATGGGAACGGTCTGCCCGGCAGTCGGGCCGGGACCCTGCAAAGGGAGAGGACGCGATTCTCGCCGCACCACGTCATGCGGCAAACGAATATAATCTTGTAACGTTATCTACCCATTCATATATAGGTTGCCATGAACTTCCAGCAGCTGCGCACGGTGCGCGAGGCGGTACGCAACGGGTTCAACCTGACCGCCACCGCTGCGGCGCTGTTCACGTCGCAACCGGGCGTGAGCCGCCAGATCAGGGAACTCGAGCAGGAGATCGGCGTCGAGATCTTCCAGCGCCATGGCAAGCGCCTGCTCGGCCTGACCGCGGCCGGCGAAACCGTGGTCGAGATCATCGACCGCCTGCTGCACGAGGCCGACAACCTGAAGAACGCGGCAGAGGAGCATTCCAACCAGCGCGGCGGACACCTGGTCGTGGCCACCACGCATACCCAGGCGCGCTACGTGCTGCCCCGCGTCGTCGGCGCGTTCAAGCGCGAGTTCCCGGAGGTCAAGCTGGCGCTCCAGCAGTCGCGGCCCGAACAGATCGCAGCGCAGCTGATCGATGGCCGTGCGGACATCGGCATCGCGACCGAATCCCTGCTCGATTACCCTGAGCTGGTCGTGATGCCCGGCTACGAATGGAGCCATGTCGTGGTGGTGCCCGATGGCCATGCCCTGCTCTCGCAGGTGCCGCTGACGCTGGAAGCGCTGTGCGCCTGGCCGTTGATCACCTACGACCCGGGCTTCACCGGCAGGCCGCATATCGATGCCGCCTTCGCCCAGGCGAAGCTGCGCCCGGAGATCGCACTGACCGCGCTCGACTCCGACGTGATCAAGACCTATGTCGAACTGGGCCTGGGCGTGGGCATCGTCGCATCGATGGCGTTCGACGCCCGGCGCGACGCCGGACTGCGCATGCTGCCGGCCGGCCACCTGTTCGAGCCGAACCTCACCCGGGTGGCCCTGCGCAAGGGCACCTACCTGCGCGCCTTCATGCTGACCTTCCTGGAACGTTTCGCGAACCACCTGACCCCCGCCTTCGTGCGCACGGCAATGGAGATCCACACACCGCCTGCGCGCCCGACACGGGTCGCCGCCGCGCTGGTCGCCGCCGCAGCGCTGTCGGCACCCTTTGCTGCCAGCCATGCACAGCCGGCCGCGGGCTGGCCGGCCAAGCCGGTGCGCACCCTCGTCGCGTTCGCACCGGGTGGCGCAAACGACGTGGTGGTGCGGCTGGTCGGCAACAAGCTGTCCGAACTCTGGAACCAGCCGGTGGTGGTCGAGAATCGCCCAGGTGCCGGCGCGACGCTCGGGATGGAACTGGTCGCGCGCGCCGCACCCGACGGATACACGCTGGGGGCGGGCAACCAGTCCAGCCTGGTGATCGGCCCGCTGCTGAATCCCAAGGCCGGATACAACCCGCTGAAGGACCTCGCGCTGATCGGCAGCACCGCGCTCACCGCCTACGTGGTGGCGGTCAACCCGGGCGTGCCGGTGAAGACGGTGCCAGACCTGGTCCGTCTCGCACGGGCCAGACCGGGGTTCCTGTCGTACGGCACTGCGGGCAGCGGCACCATCTCCCATATCGCCACGGAAATGCTGCTTGGCGCGACCGGCACGCGCATCGTCCATGTCCCCTACAAGGGTGCAGGCCCGTACCTGAATGCGCTCGTCGGCGGCGAGATCGATCTTGCACTGGTGGCCTTGCCGGCCGCGGAGGCCTTCGTGCGTGGGGGCCGCCTGCGACTGATCGCCGCCGCCGGGGCGCAGCGCGCGGCCGCAGCGCCCGAGTTGCCGACGATCATCGAGTCGGGCGTGAAGATCCCGCCCGTCGAGGGTCGCTACGGGCTGGTCGGCCCGGCCGGCTTGCCGCGGGAACTCGTGGTGCGGATCAACGCATCGATCGGCCAGGCCCTGGCCGCGCCGGACCTGCGCAAGCGGCTGGTCGCAGGCGGCTTCGAGCCGCTCTCCGACACCCCGGAACAATATGCCGCGTCGGTCCGGCTCGAGATCGAGACGTTCAGCCGGATCATCCGCGAACACGGGATCCGGGCGGAAAACTGATCTGGCTGGATCCGGCACCCATGCGCTCGACGATTTCCGCCAGCCGGGCTTCCTGCAGCAGGATCCGAGCCTCCAGGTCGGCGATGGCGATGACCATCGGGTCGTCCAGGTCGCGCGTCAGCGCATAGGCTGCGAAGCCCTTGTCGGGGCTGTCGCTGTCCGGCGCGATCACCCGCGCCGGGATGCCGACCGCGGTGGCCATCGGCGGGACCTCGTGTACCACCACCGCATTGGACCCGATCTTCGCGCCGCGCCCGATCGCGATCGGGCCGAGGATCTTCGCGCCGGCACCGACGATCACGCCGTCGCCGAGCGTCGGATGCCGCTTGCCCTTCTGCCAGGACGTGCCACCCAGCGTGACGCCATGGTAGAGCGTGCAGTCGTCGCCGATGATGGCGGTTTCGCCGATGACCACGCCCATGCCATGGTCGATGAAGAACCGGCGCCCGATGCCCGCGGCCGGGTGGATCTCGATGCCGGTCAGCGCGCGGGACAGGTAGGCGATGAAACGGGCCGGCCAGCGCAGGCGCGCGTTCCAGAGCCGGTGTGCAAGCCGGTGCAGCATCACGGCATGCAGGCCGGGGTAGCAGGTCAGCACTTCCCAGGTCGTGCGGGCCGCGGGGTCGCGCTCGAAGATGACCGAGATGTCTTCACGCAGGTGGCGGAGCATGGGATGGGTCACGAGCGCCTGTCCGGGGGCCGTTGATTGTATCCTCGGCTGGCGCGCGTGATGCCCGTCCCGGCATCCGCCCTGCCCGGGGGATCGAACGCATGGCACAGCAACGTTTCCAGCAGCTCGCCCACTGGGGCGCCTATACCGCGATCGTGGACGATGGCCGCTTCGTGCGCGCAGAACCGTTCTTCCGCGATGCGCATCCCTCGCCGATGCTCGAGGCGCTGCCGGAACTTGTCTATTCCGACCGCCGCGTAAAGCGACCGTCGGTACGCGAGGGCTGGCTGTCGCGGCGCGACCGCAGCCGCACCGGCCATGAACGTTTCGTCGAAGTCGACTGGGACACCGCCCTGGGCCTGGTCGCCGGCGAACTCGCCCGGGTGCGCGGCGAGCACGGACACCAGGCGGTGTTCGGCGGCAGCTACGGCTGGTCGTCGGCCGGCCGCTTCCACCATGCACGCTCGCAGGTGCGCCGCTTCCTCTATTCCGGTGGCGGGTCGGTCGACCAGCTCGGCAACTATTCCTGGGGCTGCGCGCAGTTCTTCCTGCCTCACGTGATCGGCACCTTCGCGCCGGTCACCGGGCGTGTCACCGACTGGAATTCGATCATCGGCCACACGAAGGTGATGGTCGCCTTCGGCGGGCTCGGGTTGAAGAACGCGCAGGTCGCATCGGGCGGTTCCGGAGAACACACGCTAGAGACCTGGCTGCGCAAGGCGAAGGCGGCCGGCATCGAATTCGTGGTGGTCAGCCCCACCCGCAGCGATGCACCTGCATTCCTCGGCGCGCGCTGGATCCCGATCCGTCCGAACACCGATGCTGCGCTGATGATGGGCATGGCGCACGAGCTGGTGGCGCGGGGAACCCACGACCGCGAGTTCCTCGCCCGGTGCTGCACCGGCTACGACCGCTTCGAGGCCTACCTCACCGGGCGCAGCGACGGACTGGCCAAGTCGCCCGAATGGGCCGAGTCGATCTGCGGCGTGCCCGCGCACGAGATACGCGCACTCGCGCGCCAGCTCGAGGGCGTGCGCTCGATGCTCACCCTCACCTGGTCGCTGCAGCGGGCCCATCGCGGCGAGCAGCCCTACTGGATGGCGATCACGCTGGCCTCGATGCTGGGCCAGGTCGGACTGCCTGGCGGCGGCTTCGCCTTCGGCCACGGTTCGATACAGGGCGTCGGCATCCCGCGTGACGCGCGCGCGGCCTCGCCCGAACTGCCACTGGGCCGCAACCCGATCGGTCGACATTCGATCCCGGTCGCCCGGCATACCGACCTGCTGGAGAACCCCGGCGGCGAATACGACTTCAACGGCGAGCGCAAGACCTACCCGGACATCCGCATGGTCTACTGGGCCGGTGGCAATCCGTTCCACCACCACCAGGACCTGAACCGGATGCGCCGCGCCTGGCAGCGCCCCGAGACGATCGTGGTGCACGAGACGCACTGGACACCGACCGCAAGGCATGCGGACATCGTGCTGCCTGCGACCACCGCACTCGAGCGCAACGACATCGGCGGCGCCTCGCGCGACCGCTACATCATCGCGATGCAGCGCGCGGTCGACCCGCAGCACCAGGCGCGCGACGACTTCGAGATCTTCCGCGAACTCGCCGCGCGCAACGGCCATGAAGAGGCATACACCGAGGGCCGTGACGCCGAGGGCTGGATCCGCCTGATGTATGACCGCACGCGCGAAGCCAACGCGAAGATCGGTGCCGGGCAGCCCGCATTCGAGGACTGGTGGCGCACCGGCTGGTACGAAGTGCCGCCGCCGGCGAAGGACTTCGTGCTGTTCGAAGCATTCCGCGAAGACCCGGCGGCGCATCCGCTGTCCACGCCCTCGGGCCGCATCGAGATCACCTCCGGGCGCATCGAGGGCTTCGGCTACGACGATTGCCCGCCGCATCCGACCTGGCTGGCTCCGGTGGAATGGCTGGGGGCGCCCGGAAGCGCGAGGCATCCGCTGCACCTGGTCACCAACCAGCCCGCGGACAAGCTGCACAGCCAGGCCGACTTCGGGCCGATCGCACGCGCGAAGCGCATCGACGACCGGGAGCCGATCCACCTGAACCCGGCCGACGCCGCGGCACGCGGGCTGCGCCATGGCGATGCGGTGCGCGTGTTCAACGATCGCGGGGCCTGCCTGGCATCGGTCGTCCCGGATGACGGCGTGGTGCGCGGCGCCGCGATCATGGCCACTGGCGGCTGGTACGATCCACAGGATGCCGGGCCGTCCCCGCTCGAGCTGCGCGGCAATCCCAACGTGCTGGCGCCAGACCTCGGTACGTCGAAGCTGGCCCAGGGATCGAGCGCGCTGTCGATCCTGGTCGAGGTGGAAGCCTGGGCCGTGCCCGAGGCGCGGCGTGCTTGACGCGATGCGTGCACGCTGACATCGTGTCTGCAGAAATCGAAGAAGGAGCCTCGCCATGTCCGCAGTCCTCGCCCCGCGCCACGATGGCAGCGTCGCCGACCTCGAAGCGACGATGCGCGCCCATGTAGGACGGCACGCGGAGAAGATCCCCGACTGGGACGCCTTCCCGGCCAGCCGCGGCTTCCCCGAACTCGACCGCGCGCAGATCCGCTTCATCGGTTCCGGCGGCTCGCCGAAGGTCGGCGACCCGAACACGATGCCGGCGAACCACTTCACGATGAGCATGGTCCACCAGCCGGTCGGCAAGTACGCAGTGCTGCATGCGCACGAGATCGAGGAGGCCTTCCTCGTGCTCTCAGGCGTGCTCACCGCCACCTGGGAATACGACGGCGAGATCATCGAAGCCAAGCTCGGCCCGAAGGACATGGTGCTGCACATGGCAGACCGCCCGCATGGCTTCCGCAACGACGGCTACGAGCCGGTGCTGGTTTCGATCATGCTGGGCAAGGGCAAGCCGGAGATGCCGCGCTACCTGTTCCATCCGAAGACCCATGGCAGCGAACTTTCCGCACGCTATGGTGCAGCGCCCGAGCAGACACATCGGCTCGACTTCCACACCGACGACCCGCGCCATCGCGAATTCGCGCGCCACATCGTCCGCTACAGCCAGCAGCGTCCGCACTGGCACGAGGCCGGCTTCGCCCGGCTCTCCTACATCGGCGAGGGCGGCGCCCCGGCAGGCACCTATCGCAAGGACCTGATCCGTCTGCCGCACGGACGTGGCGTGCAATCCTATGTACGCGATGTCGAGGACGCCTACCTGGTGCTGGAAGGCGTGATCACCGTGGGCTGGGAGGAAGACGGCCGTACCGTGGAACAGCGCCTCGGACCGAAGGACGTGATGCTCAATCCTGCCGGGCGCCGGCACTGGTTCCGCAACGACGGCTTCACCGATGCCGAGTTCATGATGGTGGTCGGCACGCCCCGGCCGGAAGACGTCCGCTTCGTGGCCGCGTCATGAGGGCCCCTGTGCGCATCGCCGGCGTCGCTCCTGCCGCCACCGCCACCGTCACGATCGCAGCCGCGGCTGCGCTGCTCGGGGCAGCCCCGCTGCAGGCGCAGCAGGGCTGGCCTTCGAAGCCGATCACCCTGGTGGTCACCGTCTCGGCCGGCGGCTCGATAGACACCATCGCCCGCGTCGTGGGTGAAGAGTTGTCGCGCAGCGTCGGCCAGTCTGTGCTGATCGAGAATCGCGCCGGCGCCGCCGGCAGCATCGCCGCCAGTGCGGTCGCGCGCGCGGCGCCCGACGGCCACACCTACCTCGTCACCGGAGCAAACACGCTCACCCTGACACCCTTCATGCAGAAGAAGGGCGAGAACTGGGTCGACCCGCTGAAGTCGTTCGTGCCGGTGGCCACCACCGCACGCACGAACTACGTGCTGGTAGTCGGCCCGCACGTCAAGGCGACCACGGTCGAGGAGTTCATCGCCTTCGCCCGCAGCCAGTCAGGCAAGCTGACCTTCGGGTCCTCGGGCAGCGGCAGCCTGATCCACCTCGCCACCGAGATCTTCAACGACGCGATCGGCGTGCAGGCGACCCATGTGCCGTACAAGGGGCTTGCACCGGCGGTGCAGGACCTGATGTCCGGGCGCATCGACTACCTGTTCGATTCCGCCACCACCGTCGAGCAGGTCAGGGGCGGCCGGCTGCGCGCGCTGGCGGTGATCGGGCCGCAGTCCCTGCCCGCATTGCCCGACCTGCGCGCCCTGTCGGCGCACGGCGTCAAGGGCATGGAAGTGGTCAGCGGCTGGCATGGCTGGTTCGCGCCGGCCGGTACGCCGGGCGAGATCGTCAACCGGGTCAATGCCGAGGTGGCGAGGATCGTCGCCCTGCCGAAGGTGCGCGAACGCATCCTGTCGCAGGGCGCCGAACCGATGACGATGACCGCCGACGCCTTCCGCCAGCGCGTGAACGAGGACATCCAGCGCTTCGAACCGATCCTCAAGAAGCTCGGGCTGGCCGTCTACTAGCATCCGGAACAAGACGGCGGACAGGGCCGACCACGCCCCTGCACCGTCGCCGCCGGCCGCGCACCCGCACGGCCGCAATCAGGGGGAGGAAGTGACATGGATCGCCGTTCCGCGCTGAAGGCATCAGGGGCAATGCTCGCACTGGCCACCGCAGGCTGCAGCAGCATGCCCGGCATGGGCAACTGGATTCCACTGTTCGATGGCAAGGGCCTGGACGCGTTCAACGCCATCGGCAAGGCCAACTGGCGCGTCGTCGACGGCGTGCTCGAGTCGAACCAGGGGCCGGGTTTCCTCGTCTCGAAGCAGTCGTTCGACAACTTCCGTATCCGCGCCGAGTTCTATGCCAACGCGGACACCAACAGCGGCATCTTCATCCGCTGCCAGGACCCGAACAAGATCGGTGCGGCCAGCTCGTACGAAGTGAACATCTGGGACACGCGCAAGGACCCGACCTACGGCACCGCGGCGATCGTCGACTTCGCGAAGGTGTCGCAGCCTTATCCGAAGGCGGGCGGGCGCTGGAACACCTTCGAGATCACCGCCGAAGGGCCACGCCTGGTGGTGGTCTTCAACGGCCAGACCACGGTGGACATCCGCGATTCGAAGTACGCACGTGGCCCGATCGCATTGCAGTCCTCGGGCGGGCTGATCCGATTCCGGAAGGTGCTGGTGCAGCCGATCTGACGTCGGGCAGGCTTGCAGTGCCTCCCCGGCGCGGGGATACCGGCATCGGGTTGCCGTGCATCGTCGGCGCGGGGATGCAGGCATCGGGTTGCCGGCGTCGCTCATGTCCCCCGCGGCCGGTCGCGTAACCGCGCCCGGCCGCTCCTCCTTTACTTCGCGCCGCCGGCAACCCGATACCTGCATCCAGTCCACTTGGGTGCCCTGCGGCGAATTACCCAATGTGCCGATGCGCGTGCATGAACAGACGCCGGACCGGGTTCAGCGGCGACCTGCGCACCGCACCTGCGCTGATCGAGGGGGTGGGGTACCCCGCGTCGCGAAGTAAAGGAGGAGTCACCGGGTGCGGCCACGCGCCCGGTGACGGGGGACATGAGCGACGCGGGGTACCCCACCCCCGCGATCCGGCACCGGCCCGGACGCACCGGCCCGATTGCAGTGAAGATCACGCACCCACCGCCAGCGAAGAACGAATCCGGTAACCGTACTGCGCGTCGAGCCCCAGCCTGCGCACGATATCCACGCCCTTCGCCAGCGGCTCGCCCTCGAGGTTGCGCAACGGCCGGCGCAGGCTGCCCGCGGGCAGGCCGCAGGCGTTCATCAGCGACTTGAGCGCCACCGGGTTGATGTACGAATAGACGTAGTGCCACAGCGGCAGCAGCCGGAGGTAGGTCTCGCGGAAGTCGACCGCCTCGGCATAGCCCTGCCAGGGCTTCGAGATCGTCGCCAGTTCCGCCGGCGCGAGGTTGCCGGTCATGTTCGCCGTGCCATGCCCGCCGAGCGACATCGTGGGCAGCACCAGCCCGAGGTTGGGCGAATCGCAGCACATGATCGACACGTCGGGACGACCGGCGATCACCTGCGCGACCTGACCGACGCGCGTGGTCGACTCCTTGTGCACCACGTAGTTCGGATGCCTGAAGATGCGCAGCAGGTTGTCCCAGTGCAGGTCGGTCTTCACCCGCGGCGGGTTGTTGTAGATGCCCAGCGGCAGGTCGGTGGCATCGGCCACCTCGAGGAAGAACGCCTCGGCATCGGACTCGGACGCGCAGATGTACGACGGCGCCGCGAGGATCGCGCCATCGGCGCCGTTGTCGCGCGCGAAACGCAGGTTGGCGATGGTGGATTCGGTGTTGTTGCCGGTGCAGCCGTAGAAGAAGTCCATCGCGCCGGTCTTCATCTTCGCGGTCTCGACGATCAGCGACTTCTTCTCTTCAGGCGACAGCATCGACGCCTCGCCGGTCGAGCCCATGAACAGGATCGCCCGCGTGCCATGGCGCTGCTGGAAATCGAGCAGCGTACGGAAGGCACCGAAGTCGATCGCGCCGTCCTCGTTGAACGGCGTGATCAGGGCGACGAACGAACCTTCGATGCGACGTCGGGGCATGGCAGTCTCCAGCGTGCGAGGTGGACGGGCACTCGGCGATTCACCCGCCGCACCAGTCTACTGACTCAATCGTCCGCCAGCCAGTGGAACACCCGGCCCGGCTCGCCCGCGCGTGCCGCGAACGGTCCGGCGACGGCGACCTCGGGTATGCAGGCCAGTTCGCCGTCGATGCGCAGCAACGGCCAGTCGTCGCGCAACCACGGCGGCACTGCAGACTCCTGCCAGAGGTTCTTCAGCGTGCGCCGCATCGGCGGCTCGCCGACCAGGATGCGCGGCGCCGCCCCGCCCTCGAGCCCGCGCGCGCCGATGGTCAGCGTCGCCCCCTGCAGCAGCCGGCGCGCAATGCCGCCGCCCAGCACCGGTTCGGACACCAGCGTTCCGCCAAGGAGCGGCAGCGCCATGCGCGAACGGCGGTTCCATTCGATCGGCCCCTCTCCTGGGCCTCGCGAACGTGGTCGAGCGGCGGACGTCATGACCAGGTACAACCGGTCACGATAGCGGCGCAGCGTCATCCGGCCGAAGCCGACCTCGACCGCGCGTTCGGGGCCGGCCATGGATGCCTGGCGCAGCGCCTCGGCCAGCCTGCGCTCGGCGGGCATCTCGATGCCCTGCACGCGCAACCATGCACGCAGCAGTTCGCGCGCACGCGCCTCGCCGATGCTCGCCAGCAGCGGGATGGAAACACCAGCCTGCCTCCGGCTGCCAGGCCTGTCCCCATCGCCGCGACCACCGCCGCGACCATCGTCGCGACCGTCGTCGCGACCGTCGCCACCTTGGCCATCCCGCGCCCCGCAGGCGAGCGCTGCACGCAGGTCCGCCTCGGCCATCGACTCGACCAGCCGCGCCGACTGCGCAAGCAGGCGACCGCTGCGCGCCAGCCCGACACCCGCCGACGGAAACCTGCGTTCGAGCAGCGGCAACACCTCGTGCCGGATGAAATTGCGGTCGTACCGGGTGTCGGCGTTGCTCTCGTCCTCGATCCAGGCGAGTGCCTGCTGCCGGGCGCAGGCTTCGATCAGCGCACGTGGCAGGTCGAGCAGCGGACGAAGCAGACGCGGCCCAGCAGCATCCGGAACCGCATCGCTCACCTGCGGCATCGCGGACAGGCCGCGCAGGCCGGCGCCGCGCAGCAGTTGCAACAGCACGGTCTCGGCCTGGTCGTCGCGATGGTGCGCAAGCGCGATCCAGTCGGCTCGCAAGGACGCGAACACCTGCTGGCGCTGCAGCCGTGCAGCGGCTTCGATGCCCAGACCGGCATGGGGGTCCACCACCACCTTGCGCACCGACAGTGGCACCCCCAGCCGCCGACAGGTCGCACGGCAGAACGACGCCCAGCGGCCGGCGTTCGGACTCAGTCCGTGGTGCACATGCACCGCCGTCAGCTGCAGCCGTCCCTCGCGAGCCAGGCCATGCAGCGCATGCAGCAGCACCATCGAATCGACGCCGCCGGACAGGCCGACGCAGATCGCAGGCACGCCTGCCCCGCCGGCGCGCGACGGCAACTGCCCGAGTGCATGCGCCACGGCGGCATGCACCCGCGCGACCGGATGATCAGCCGAGTTCGACCTCGCGGAATTTGCCATAGCCCATCAGCCGG